>NZ_JBVJGZ010000002.1:390739-465834 GCF_055587025.1 Streptomyces sp. NPDC048600
TCTGTCGTGTTTTTGAGGGGCGGGGTGTGGGGCGCTTTTGTGTCTCCCCTCTGGGTGGTGGGTCCTTTGGCGGTGTGTCCTCTACCCCTAGGCGACCCCCCCCCACAAGGGCCCTAGTGCCCGTAGACCGCCCGCAGGGCGTCGCGCACGGCGGCGAGGGCCTCCTCCTGCGACGCCCCGAGCCGGTGGGCGCGCTCCGCGAACGCCCGGCCCTCCGAGGCAAGTTCCTTCTCCACGGCGGAGCCCGCGGCGGCGACGAACGTGCCGTTGCGCCCCCGGGTCTCGATCACCCCGTCGCCCTCCAGCACCCGGTAGGCCTTCGCGACGGTGTTCGCCGCGAGCCCCAGCGACTCGGCGAGCCCGCGGACCGTCGGCAGCCGGTACCCCACCGGCAGCGTCCCGGCCCGCGCCAGCTCGGAGATCTGCGCCCGCACCTGCTCGTAGGGCGGTACGCCGCTGTCATCGATGTGGATCTTCAAGGTCACAGCCCGATTGTCCCGTACCCGCGGGAAAAATGAGCGGCACCCGGATGCACGGCCCACGTAACGTGCGGCTCCATGAACGTCATCGTGCGCGAGATCCACCCACAGACCCGAGCCGATCTGGAGGGCTTCGCCGCCGTCAGACACGCTGCTCTCCCCTTCTATCTGATCACCGCGGACTCCCTCGCGCACGACCTGGCGCACTTCTCTCCGGCCGCCCGCTACCGTCCGCTCGTCGCCGAGGAGGAAGGCGAGATCATCGGCTCCGCGCAGGTCGGCCTGATCCACGACAGCCCGGACCCGGGCCAGGGGTTCGTCAATGTGTACGTGCACCCGGACCGCACCGGCCGCGGTGCCGGTTCGCTGCTGGTGCGCGCGGCGGAGGAGCACCTCGCGGCCCAGGGCGCGACCCGGCTGCTGTCCTGGGTGCTGGAAGGGCCCGGCAACCGGGCGTTCGCCGAGCGGCACGGCTATCGCGCGAGCCGGTCGGCGCACTTCCTGCGGCTGGACCTGGCGAACGGCACGCTGCCGCCGCTCCAGGACCCCCCGCCCGGCGTCGAACTGCGCACCGCCGCCGACTTCGCGGACGATCCACGCGCGCTGTTCGCGCTGGACGCGGAGACCGTGTCGGACGAGCCCAGCGACGCGGGCGCCGAACTCACCGACTACGAGGCCTGGCTTGCGGAGACCTGGCGGCATCCGCTCAACGACCTCGAACTGTCCGTCGTCGCGGTGGCCGACGGGCGCCCGGCGGCCTTCACCGCTGCCCGCACGGACGGCGCCCGCCGCTACGGCAGTGGAATGACCGGCACGGCCCGCGCACACCGCGGCCGGGGCCTGGCCAAGCTGGTGAAGAACCACTCGCTGCACCGCGCCCGCGCGGCGGGGTACACGCAGGCCTTCACGGGCAACGACACCGGCAACGACCCGATGCTGGCGATCAACAAGTGGTTCGGCTACGAGGTGTGCGCTACGGAGGTGCGTCATGTCCGCGAACTCGGCTGACTCCGCCCCCGAGGTGGACGTGGTCCTGCTCAAGGCGGGCCGCACCAAGATCCGTTACCCGGCGGAGCTGCTGTCCGACGACGGCACCCGCGTCACCGTCCGCGCCGCCTGGGCCGGGGCGGGGGTCCGCGACTTCGGCTTCGTCCGCTTCGAGCCCGGCGACGTCTTCACCGAGCACTACTGGCGCGACCGCTGGTACTCGGTGAAGGAGGTCCGGGCCGCCTCCGGCGAACTCAAGGGCTGGTACTGCGACATCACCCGCCCCGCCGCCCTCACCGGGACCGAACTCGTCGTGGAGGACCTGGACCTGGACCTGTGGTGCTCCGCCGACGGCACGGACGTACGCCGTCTGGACGAGGACGAGTTCGAGGAGAGCGGCCTGGCGGCGAGGGACCCCCGGGCGGCGTCCGAGGCCGTGGCCGCCCTCGACGCCCTGGAGGCGTCGGCGAGGACGGCGGGCGGCCTGGAGGCGCTGCTCGGCTGACCCGTCACACGGTCGCCACCACCGCGTACCGCTCGTCGCTCACCGCTCTCCCCCACAGCGCGGCGTCGTCCGACAGCCGCTCCACCCGAAGCCCCGTGGCGACGGGGGCGAGGAGGGCGGTGAGCCGCGCGGCGGGGATGCCGACCGGGGAGAGCGTGCCCCACACGCCCTCCACCAGCACCATCCGGCCTCCCGGCCGCAGCAGCGAACGCCACCGGCGCAGGGCGCGGCCGGGACGGGGCAGGGTCCACAGCACATGCCGGACGAGCACCACGTCGTAGAGCTGCTCCCCGACCGGTGGCTCGGCCGCGTCACCGGTCAGGAACGCCGCGTCACGCCCTGCAAGTTTGGTCCGGGCCCGCTCGACCATCGCTCGAGAGCTGTCGACCCCCGTCACCCGGTGCCCCTGCTCGGCCGCGAGCAGCGAGAGACTGCCCGTGCCGCAGCCGAGGTCGAGGAGGTCGGCCGGGGCCGGCGGAAGCCATTCGCGCAGGCGGCGGGCCCAGGCGAGGCGTACGTCGGGGTCGCGCAGGCCATGGTCGGGCTCGTCGTCGAAGGCCGCCGCCTAGGCGTCCCAGTCGACACTCACCGTGATCGCACGGTCACTGTTCTCGGTCATCACCACAGAGTGCCAGCAGCCACTGACAGTCCGGAGGGTGACGGGCGCCACTGACAGAGACGTCGCGATGAGGAACTCTCGGCGAAAGGGTCTACCGCCGTGACAACACGGGAATTCGGTAGGCACTGAAGGAGGCAGCCATGCGCCGAGAGACAGTGCGAAAGCCCCTGAAGCGGACGGAATCCCGCCGCGTTCGTGAGGAAGCCGAGGAACGACCTACGGAGCGCCCGGAGGTCAGGAGAGACATCGCCAGGACCTGGTGGCCGGAAGGCCCGTGAGGAACCCCGGTCAGTCCAGCACCTTGCGGTAGTGGACGCGGGCGTACGGGCCGTCCGCGTGGCGCCCCACGACCTCGTAACCGTACTTCGGGTAGATCTTCTGGTTCTCCCACATCATCACGTTCGTGTAGAGCCTGATCTCCCGCAGACCCAGCGCACGCGCGCGTGCCTCGACGAAGCGCAGCAGCCGTCCGCCCACGCCCTGTCCATGGGAGTCCGGGTGGACGGCGATGCTGTCCAGGAACAAGTGGTCCTCGTACGCCTCCAGGACGACGAGACCGACGACGGGGTCGCCCGTCACGAACACCCTCCCCGCGGCCACGTCCGCCGTGTGGTCCGCCTCCATGGGCCTGGGCATCACCCCGATGCGCTCGATGTAGGGGCTGAAGGCGGCGTCGGTGACGGCCTTCACGGCCGGGACGTCGTCGGCCCCGGCGGGCCGGATCTCGTCGTGGTTCATGGCCCGAACGGTACGCACCTCATCGCAGCCTGAGCACTTCCTTAACGGCGCCATAAGGATCTCCGTCGGGGGCCGTACGCAGGCGATTTCCCGGTGTTGTGGGGCTAGCTTCTGATCGCCGCCCCCACTTGGAGGAGATCACCGATGTCCGCACGCCGTCTGAAAGCCGCCGCCACCGTCACCGCTCTCGGTGCGGTTCCGCTCGCCCTGACCGCGCTCGCCGCCGCGCCCGCGTCAGCGCACGGCTCGATGGGCGACCCGGTCAGCCGGGTCGCGCAGTGCTACGCGGAGGGTCCGGAGAACCCGCGGTCGGCGGCCTGCAAGGCGGCTGTCGCGGCGGGCGGCACGCAGGCGCTCTACGACTGGAACGGCATCCGCATAGGCGACGCGGCCGGGCGCCACCAGGAGTTGATCCGCGACGGCGAGCTGTGCAGCGCCGGCAGCGAGGAGTTCAAGGGCCTGGACCTGGCCCGCGCCGACTGGCCGGCCACGAGCGTGAAGGCCGGCTCGTACACCTTCAAGTACCGCGTGACGGCCCCGCACCGCGGCACCTTCAAGGTCTATCTGACGAAGGCCGGTTACGACCCGACCAAGCCGCTGGCCTGGGGCGACCTGGATCTGGCCGACCCGGTGGCCACGGTGACGAACCCGGCCGCGTCGGGCGGCTTCTACACGTTCTCCGGCACGCTCCCCGAGCGCTCGGGCCGCCAGCTGCTGTACGCCGTGTGGCAGCGCTCGGACAGCCCCGAGGCCTTCTACTCCTGCTCCGACGTCGACTTCGGCGGTTCCCGGTCCGCCCCGTCGCAGCCCGCGCCGAGCGCCTCCGCGCCCTCCGAGCAGCAGATCGAGGACGGTGCCGACGAATCGGCCGTGGAGAACCACGGCCACGGCGACGACGACGCGCACACCTCCGCCGAGCCGGTCGCCGACGGGCAGGACGCCGAAGGCACCCCGGGCGCCGAGGCCGCGCGGGACGACTCCGCGGCCAACGAGCCGAAGGCGGCCGGTGCCGGGGAGAAGCTCGCCGAGGGCGGGCAGAATCTCGCCGAGACCGGCGGTGACTCGCGCACGGCGCTCATCGCGATGAGCGGGGCGGGCGCTCTCGCGCTGGGCTCGGCCGCGCTGTTCGCCACGGCGCGGCGGCGCACGGCGACCGCGGGCCGGCCCGGGAACTGACCCGGCCGGCGGGTGCCGGGCAGCCGCCCGCGCACCGCACGATCTCCGGGGCCCGACCGGCGGCTCAGGCCGGTCAGGCCCCGGCGCACGTCAACTGAACACCGACGCGCAGGTGGTCGGGGTGGCACGACCCGGGTCGAGCGCGTTGGCCACCTCGTGGAAGGCGATCCGGTCGAACAGCGCGATCGCCAGGTGCTCCGACAGATCGAGCGGACACAGGTCCTGGAGCAGCACGTTGCGCACGTTCGGTCCCTGCAGCCAGCCGCTGCCGTACGGCGTGACCACCTCGTCGTACTTGGTGGCGATGACGGTGTAGCGCACGCCGGGCACGGTGTCGCCGCCCTGGTTGAGCTTGGTCAGGAAGGGCGATCCGGCGATCTGGTCGGCGAGGCCGGGCGTGGCGGCGGTGAGCAGGTCCCGGGCGCCGGGGAAGTACGGCAGCAGATGGGTCAGCCCGTTCAGGGTGGTGCCGTGGTTGTCGGGGGCGATGCCCACCAGGGCGTTCACCTCGGCCGCGCCACCGAGGAACTTGAGGTAGTAGCGGGGCATCATGCCGCCCTGCGAGTGCCCGACGAGGTCCGCCTTCGCCGCGCCGGTCGCCGCGAGCACCTTGTCGACAAAGGCGTTGAGCTGCTCCGCCGACTTGTCGATGGGGCCGAGTCCGTAGAAGAACGGGACGCCGGGCAGCTGGCCGTAGTCGAGGGAGAAGACGCAGTAGCCCCGGTGGGTCAGATACGGGGCGAGACCGAGCCAGTTGTCGATGGAGTTGCCGAGCGTGCCGTGGACCAGCACGACGGGGCGGGGGTGGGCGGCGGACGGCTTGCAGTTGTAGTCGTTCCAGCCACTACTGGTGGTGGCGGTCTCCGCGTGGGCCGCGGTGGCGGCGGGGACGGTGGCGACCGCGGCGGTCAGCAGCAGCGCGGAGACGGTTCTGAGCAGGCGCTTCCAGGGCAGCATCGGGTGATCTCCTTGCGGCTCAAGGGAATTGGCGACGGCCTTACGCCCTGTGATCCGGATCACGGGATGCTGTTCACTCGTCAAGTTACGAACGAGTAGCCAAAGAGGGAAGTTACGCGTCAGTAAAAACTTCCGGCGCTAATCAGCCTCCGGCGGCGCTCCAGTTGACACGAGCCATGTGGTGGCCCACCGTCCTCTCCCGTCCGGCTCCCGACGCGGGACGCCTGCCGGCTCGGGGTGTGCGGGTGCGTTTGCGTCCGCGGGTTCGTCGTGGCTGTTCGCGCAGTTCCCCGCGCCCCTGAAGACGTGCGGGTTCGTTTACGTCTGCGGGTTCGTCGTGGTCGTTCGCGCAGTTCCCCGCGCCCCCAAAAGGAGGGGCGGTTGCGCCCATGCGGCGGTGGCCGGAGAGCCGGCACAGCCCCGCGCCCCTGCCTGGGGCGCCGCCTTCGGCGGTCTGGAGGTGTGGGTGGCTGACGGGACCCGCCTCACGCCCCCCTGGGCCAACTGACGTATACGAAGGGGGGTTGACAGCGACGCCCTTCTCAGGCGGCCCCGCTGAGCGCCCCCGGCATCACCGCCCGTGCCCCGAACTTCGCCCGTGCGCGGTCCGCGACCTCCTCGATGCGGCGGACCTTCTCGTCGACAGGGTCGAAGGTGAGCTGACGGGACGCCCGTTCGGCGGAGACGAGGCCCTCCGCCCGCAGTACGACCGCCCGCACCCGGGCCCGCTGAAGACCGAGCGCTTCATGGAGGCCGTACGCCACCCGGGTCAGCTCCACCGAGTGCGCGGTCGGCTCCTTGAGCGTGCGGCTGCGCGTGGTGGCCGAGCGGTCGGCATAACGCACGGTCAGGGTCAGGGTGCGGCTGACCTTGTCCACCGCGCGCAACCGTGCGCCCAGTTCCTCCGCGGCGGAGAGCAGCGCCCGCCGGTGCCGCGCGGGGTCCAGCTCGTCCAGGGGGAAGGGCCGTTCGACGGCGAAGGACCGGGAGACGGCGTTCGGGACGACCCGGCTCCGGTCGACACCGCCCGCCTTCTGGTGCAGCTCACGGCCGGCCCGCGCCCCGACCAGCCGCTGGAGCGTGGACAGGGGCGCGGCGGCGACCCGGCCGAGGGTGTCGAGGCCGTACTCGTCCAGGACACGGGCGGTCGACGGGCCCACGCCGGGCAGCGCGACGACGGGCTGTCCGGCGAGGAACTCCCGGGCGGTGTCGGCGGACACCGCGCGGGTCACCCCGGGCCGGGCCTCGCGCAGCGCCATCCGCGCCAGCATCGGGCCCGGCCCGGCGCCGATCACGCAGTCGACACCGTGCAGCGCGAGCGCCCGCACCCGGATCACCGAGGCCAGTTCCATCGCGTCGCGCCCGAAGTAGCGTTCGGCGCCGCCCAGATCGACCAGCGCCCCGTCCGGCGGCAGGGCCTCGACGACCGGCGTGAACTCCTCCAGCAGTCCGAGCAGCCCCGGCAGGGCGGCCTCGTACATCGGCGGCAGCTGGAAACGTACGCAGAGGATGGTCATCCCGCACTCCCCGGACTCTGGTGCCACAACTTCCTTGCGGTGGAGGGCCCTTGTGAGGCCTCCTGGCCCGCCGGGCGCAGATCGGCCCACGGGTGCATCTCGTATCCGGTCGGCAGCTGGATGCGCCGGCCGTGTGTCGGGTCCTCGGCCGGGCCGACGGGCGCGGGCTCCGCCAGCCGGGCGGCGACCTCGTCGAGCCCGCCCCGGGCGCGTAGTTCGGTCAGTTCGGCGAGGTTCCACGCGGCGGCGCCCACCACGCTGAGGCTGCGCGGGCCGCGCCGCTGCACCACTCCGCGCACCAGCAGCAGCCAGGAGTGGAAGACGGTGTGGGCGCAGGCGTCGTGGGAGTCGTCGAAGAAGGCGAGGTCGACCAGGCCGGTGCCGTCGTCCAGGGTGCTGAAGATGACCCGCTTGCCGGAGCGGATCGGCGGTGTCTGGGTGGCCGCCTTGGCGCCCGCGACCAGCACGGTCTCCCCGTGCCGGGCCTCGCGCAGCCGGCGTGCCGAGACCACGCCGAGTTCGTCGAGGAAGGCGCGGTGGTCGTCCATGAGGTTGCGGGAGACGTCCATGGAGAGGACGCCCAGTTCGGCGCTGAGCCTCTCCGTCTCGGAGAGGTCGGGCAGTCCGGCGGGCGCGGTCCTGCGGCCTCCCGCCAGGGGGAGCTGTCCGCCGCCCGCGCCTCTGCCCCGGGCGCCCCGGTGCAGCTCGGTCAGATGCAGCTGCAGATCACGCCGGTTGGCGCCGAAGGCGTCCAGCGCGCCGACCTGGGCGAGCCGTCCGGCCACCGGGCGGCTCGGCCGGGCCCGTTCCCAGAAGTCCAGCAGGGAGGCGTACGGCTGCCCGTCGGCGATCCGGGCCGCCTCGGCCTCGCCGATGCCGTGCACGTCGGAGAGCGCGAGCCGCAGCCCCCAGATCCGCGACCCCTTGGAGTCGGACACCAGTTCGATACGGTGGGCGACCCCGGACGCGTTGACGTCCAGCGGCAGCACCGGCACGCCCCGCCGCCGCGCGTCCGCGAGCAGCAGCCGCTTGGGGTACATCCCGGGGTCGTGCGTGAGCAGCCCCGCGTAGAAGGCGGCCGGGTGATGCGCCTTCAGCCAGGCCGACTGGTAGGTCGGCACGGCGAAGGCGACCGCGTGCGCCTTGCAGAAGCCGTAGGAGCCGAAGGCCTCGACGATCTCCCAGGTCCGCTGAATCGTTTCTGCGTCATAGCCGCGAGCCGCCGCGTGCTGGGCGAACCACACCTTGATCCGCCCCTGCGACTCCGGGTCGGACAGCCCGCGCCGCACCCGGTCGGCCTCACCGCGTCCGCAGCCGGTCATCACCGCCACGATGTCGATGATCTGCTCGTGGAAGACCACGACCCCGTAGGTGTCGCGCAGCGCCTCGTCCAGGTCCGGGTGCGGGGAGCGCACCGGCGCCCGCCCGTGCCGGGCCTCGATGAACGGCCGCACCATGTCGGCGGCGACCGGGCCGGGCCGGAAGAGGGAGATGTCGACCACGAGGTCGTGGAAGGTGGCCGGCTGCAACCGCCCCACCAGGTCCCGCTGGCCCGGCGACTCGATCTGGAAGCAGCCCAGGGTCTCGGTGGAACGGATGAGCCGGTACGTCGCCGGGTCGCCCGGCTCCACCGCGTCCAGGTCGATCCGCTCGCCCGTGGTCCGCGCCACCTCGGCGACCGCGTGCGCCATCGCCGACTGCATCCGCACGCCCAGCACGTCCAGCTTGAGCAGCCCGAGGTCCTCCACGTCGTCCTTGTCGAACTGGGACATGGGGAACCCCTCGCCGCTGGTCGGCATCACCGGCGTACGGGTGAGCAGGGAGGCGTCGGACAGGAGCACCCCGCACGGGTGCATGGCGACCCCGCGCGGCAGCGCGTCGAGCGACTCGACCAGGTCCCACAGCCTGCCGTACCGCTCCCGCTCCCCCGCGAGCTGCTTCAGCTCGGGCAGTTCCTCCAGGGCCGCGCGGGCGTCCCGGGCGCGGATGTGCGGGAAGGACTTGGCGATCCGGTCGATGTCGGCGGGGTCCATGGACAGGGCCGCGCCGACGTCCCGGATCGCGTGGCGCACCCGGTAGGTCTCCGGCATCGCGACGGTGGCGACCCGTTCGGCGCCGAACCTGCCGATGATCGCCCGGTAGACCTCCAGCCGGCGCGCGGACTCCACGTCGATGTCGATGTCGGGCAGCACGATCCGCTCCTTGGACAGGAAGCGCTCCATGAGCAGCCCGTGCTCGACGGGGTCGGCGTGCGCGATGCCGAGGAGATGGTTGACCAGGGAGCCCGCGCCGGAGCCGCGCGCGGCCACCCGGATGCCCATCTCCCTGACGTCGTCCACCACTTGGGCGACCGTCAGGAAGTAGGAGGCGAAGCCGTGGTGGGCGATGATGTCCAGCTCGTGGTGCATCCGTTCCCAGTAGGCGCGCCGGCCGGCGTGGCCGCTGCGCACCATGCCCGCCACCGCGCGGGAGGCGAGCGCCCGCTGGGCGGTGCGGCGGCCCGCGCCGACCAGATGCGGCTCGGGGAAGTGGACGCTGCCCATGCCGAGGTGGTCCTCGGGGTCGACCAGGCACTCGGCGGCCGTGGCCCGGGTCTGCTCCAGCAGCCGGTGCGCGGTGTCCCGGCGGAAGCCCGCGGCCTCGACGATCCGCTCGGCCGCGCCCAGCATGGCACCGGCGTCCTTCAGCCAGGCCTCGCCGGAGTCCAGTTCCCTGGCCGGGTCGATGGGGACCAGCCGGCGGGCGGCGTCCAGCACGTCGGCGACCGGCCCTTGCCCGGGGTCGGCGTACCGTACGGCGTTGCTGAGCACCGGCCGGATCCGCTGCTCGGCGGCGAAGCCCACGGTGCGGGCGGCGAGGCGCAGCGAGCCGGGGCCGGTGCCGTCACGGCCGTGCCAGACGGCCTCCAGCCGCAGGGCGTCGCCGTAGACCTCGCGCCAGGGGGCGAGCAGTACGGCGGCGCGGTCGGGCCGGCCGGCGGCGAGGGCGCGGCCGACGTCGGAGTCGGGGCCGAGCAGGACGGTCAGGCCGTCGGCGTGGTTGCCGGACCAGGGCAGCACCGGGGGGCCCTCGCCCTGGTGGGCCGTGGTGACGAGCCGGCACAGGTCGGCCCAGCCGCGGGCGCCGTCGCGGGCGAGGAAGGTGACGCGCGGGGCCGACTCGTCGACGAAGGCGCCGCCGCGCACGGGGGTGCGCCGCCGCTCCGAGGAGGTCGGCTCCGCCCGGCCGGCGGGGCTCCCCGTACGCCGCGTGGAGCCGTCGGCGCGGACCGGCCCGGGCGGGGCCACCGCGAGGTCCGCCCCGAACAGCGGACGGACGCCCGCCCCGGCGCAGGCCTTGGCGAAGCGGACCGCGCCGGCGACGGTGTCGCGGTCGGTGAGGGCGAGGGCGTCCATGCCCCGTTCCGAGGCGCGCTCGGCCAGCCGCTCCGGATGCGAGGCGCCGTAGCGCAGGGAGAACCCGGAGACGGTGTGCAGATGCGTGAAGCCCGGCATCCGCACCTCCCGCCATCACACAATCGAACACTCGTTCCCAACCTGCTCACCCCCACCATAGACCAAAACCCGAACACATGTACGACAACCGTCCGGGCGCCTCCCACCTGCGTAAACGCCCACCACCACCGGGCCCGGCCGGCGCTGCGGCAGCGACGTGCGAACGGCCTCACCCCGGGGACCGAGGTCCCGGGGTGAGGCCGCAGGCCGACGCGGAAGGGGCGGTCAGCCGATCTGGGTGCCCGTCGCCGACAGCGCCTCGGTCACCGGCTGGAAGAAGGTCTCCCCGCCGGAGGTGCAGTCGCCGCTGCCGCCCGAGGTCAGCCCGACCGCCTTGTCGCCGGAGAACAGCGAGCCTCCACTGTCGCCCGGCTCGGCGCACACGTCGGTCTGGATGAGGCCGTTGACGATGTCGCCGTTGCCGTAGTTGACGGTGGCGTCCAGGCCGGTGACCTTGCCCGAGTGGACCTGGGTGGTCGAACCGCTGCGGGTGACCTCCATGCCGACGGTGGCGTCCGCCGCGCCGCTGATCGCCTGCGTGGAGCCGTTGTAGAGGTTCACCTCGCTCGGGTGGTCGACCTCGGCCGTGTACTTGACCAGGCCGTAGTCGTTGTCCGGGAAGCTGGACGTCTCGTTGGTGCCGATCTCCTTGCCGGAGGAGTCCGACCAGGTGGTGATGGACTCGGTGCAGTGGCCCGCGGTCAGGAAGAACGGCTCGCCGCCCTTGACCACGTTGAAGCCGAGCGAACAGCGGCCGCTGCCGTCGGTGATGGCGTCGCCGCCCGCGACGAAGGCCTTGAACTCACCCTTGGTGCGCTGGAGTTCGGCCGTCTGCCCGAGCCCCTGCACGACCTCGGTGAGCTGCGCCCACTCGGCGTCGGAGACGGTGCGGTCGGCGGTGACGACGACCTTGTTGGTCGTCGGGTCGGTCACCCAGGCGGTGCCCGGGATGGTCGCGTCCTGCCGGAGCGTGGTGCGGGCGCTCTTCAGTTCGGCGAGGGAGTTCTCGACGATCCGCGCCTTGGCGCCGGCTTCCTCGACGGCCTGCGCGGCAGCCTCGTCGAGGACGTTGACGACCAGGTTCTTCGCCCGGGCGTCGTAGTACGTGCCTGCCGCGTCGGCGCCGAGGTCCTGGCCGAGCAGCGTGGCGAGCTTTCCGGCCGCGGGCGCCGAGAGGGTCTTCGGCTGGACGGTGTCCGGGGACTCGCTGGCGTTCGCACTCTGGAAGGTGACACCCGCGACCACCAGTGCGGCGATACCCGCACCTGCCGCGGCAGCCCGCCGCCTGGGTATGCGTCGGTGCTTCAACTCATGTCCTCCTGTGGGGGGTCGGTCCACAGGCCGTGGGGACCTCGTGGACCGGAAGGCCGGTTGACGGGCAGCTACTCTTCCGAACCCCACAGGGAGCACACAAGGTCGACTTCAGGACGCGCGTGCGGCAACTGCCGTGCGCCCTGGCCCCCTGCGCCCACCAGCACTTCCACGGCCGCCCCACCGAGCGTTCACAGAACATTCGCACTGCAAACACTACGCGCGAGTAACTCGTGCCGGACCGTGAGGTCTAGGCCTGGCCTGATATCGACTCCACGGCGGCCGGGGGCAGTTGCCGTACCCCCTCCGCGGGAACCCGGGGTCCCCCTCGGGCCCGTCCGGGGTGTGTACTTCGGAGGCGACGCGGGGACAGCCGCGACGGGGAGAGGGAGGACACAGGTGGTCGACGGCGTACGGCTGCGGGACGGCCGATGGCTCACGGTCGAGGAGTACGGCGACCCCGACGGCAGCCCGGTCGTGCTGCTGCACGGCACCCCGGGCTGCCGCTTCGGCGTGGCGCCGCGGGACGTCCTGGACGCCCGCCCCGGGGTGCGGTTCATCGCCTACGACCGCCCCGGGTACGGAGGTTCGGACCGCAGGGCCGGGCGCCGGGTGGCCGACGCCGCCAGGGACGTGGCGGAACTGGCCGACCACCTCGGACTCGGCCGGTTCGCCGTCCTCGGCCGCTCGGGCGGCGCCCCGCACGCCCTGGCCTGCGCCGCGCTGCTGCCCTCCCGGGTGCGACGGGCGGCGGCGCTGGTGTCCCTGGCGCCACCGGACGCGCCGGACCTGAACTGGTTCGCCGGGATGACCCGTTCCAACGCCGAGGACTACACCCGGGCCCTCACCGACCCGGTCGCCTTCGCCGAACGGCTCGCCGCCCGCGCCGCGGACATCCGCAGCGACCCCGCGCAGCTCCTGGTGTCCCTGCGCGACGGGCTCACCGACTCCGACCGGCGGATCGTGGCCGACCCGGCCGTCACGGACATGCTGCTGCGCGGCTACCGCGAGGCCCTGCGCACCTCGGCGTACGGCTGGCTCGACGACAACCTCGCGCTGCTGAGCAGCTGGGGCTTCGACCCGGCCGTCATCACCCGGCCGGTCCTGCTGTGGCACGGCGCGCAGGACACCTTCTCCCCGGTGGGCCACTTCGGCTGGCTGGCCGACCGCATCCCGCGGGCCCGCCCCGTCCTGGACCCGGACGCCGGGCACTTCGGAGCGATCCCCGCGCTGCCCGCGGTACTGGACTGGCTCTGCCCGGAGCCGGCGTCGTCATGATCCGAGGCCGACCGCCGGGGGACGGATGCCGGGTCGCCGGCTGTCCGGTCTCCGGGCAGAGCGCGCCGGGCGTCGCCTGAACGGCTCAGGAACCCGCCGCCGGGGAGCCGGTACCGGGCCGCTCGTTGCGGGCACCCCGCATCAGGTCCATCACCCGCTCATGGCTGTCGCCCACACCGTCGCCGACCCGCAGCCGCATCCGCAGCTGGTCGATCTCGTCGACGAAGCGCTCGCCGTAGGTCCCCGCCCGCATCGGGTTGCCGCCGAGGGGGAACCCCGCGCCGGTGAGCCGCAGGTAGTAGTCCTTGCCGGCGATCAGGCCCTGATCGGCGAGGGCCCGGAGCAGCCCGGCGTGGTCGGTCCACTCGGTGGGCCGGCCGCCGCGCGGCACGAAGCAGTAGTCCACCCGCTCCACCACCGAGGGCTGCGAGCCGCCGTTCAGCAGGTCCACCCGCCAGCCCGGCTCCTCGGGTCCGAGGTCCCCGTCCGTCCAGGAGGAGGTCCAGCCGAGGGCGGGCCGTACGGTCCGCCCGTACTGCGCCCGCCCGAACACGGCGGCGAGCGCCACCGCCAGCAGGCTGCCCAGCGGGTTCATGTCCATCAGCCGCAGCCGCCAGGGCCAGTCGCGGGCCAGGTCGCCGGTCACGTTGGAGCGGACGATCTCCCACAGCAGGATCAGTGTCAGCGCGATCAGCAGGACGAGCGGCGCCACGAACAGCAACGGGCTGCGCCGCACCCGCCGTTGCCGGTCGTCGAAGTCCACCCGTCGTCCCTCCCCCGTGAAAGCCGTGCCGGGACGATCATCTCCCCGCCCGCTGTCGCTGACAACAGCGGGCCCCCGCGCGGCAGTCGGCGCGCGGGGGCCCGTCGTTCAGCGGTGAGCGGGGCGGTGCGGGATCAGAAGACGCTGACGCCGTACGCGCTCAGGGCCTCGGTGACCGGCTGGAAGAAGGTCGTCCCGCCGGAGGAGCAGTTGCCGCTGCCGCCGGAGGTCAGGCCGTAGGCCACACCGTTGCTGCCGTAGAGCGGGCCGCCGGAGTCGCCGGGCTCGGCGCAGACCGTGGTCTGGATCATGCCGTAGACGACGTCGCCGCCACCGTAGTTGACGGTCGCGTTGAGCGCGGTGACCCGTCCGGTGTGCGTACCGGTGGTGGAGCCGGTACGGATCACGTTGGTGCCCACGCTCGGGGTGGCGGCGCTGGTGATGTCCACGCTGCCCGCGGTCCCGGACTTGGTGATCGACGTGTTGCTGTAGCGGACGATCCCGTAGTCGTTGGTCGGGAAGCTCGATCCGGCCGTGGGGCCGAGGACCGTGGTACGTCCGGAGTTGGAGTACCAGGTGCCGGCGCCGTCGGTGCAGTGGCCCGCGGTCAGGAAGTAGTAGGTGCTGCCGCTGCGGACGTTGAAGCCCAGCGAACAGCGCCAGCTCGTCGCGTAGATGGCGTCGCCGCCCTTGATGAGCTTGTTGAACTTGCCCGGGGTGCGCTTGACGGTGATCGCGCCGGCGTCGGCCCCGGCCTGCTTCTTGATCTTCGCCAGCTCGGCCTGGGAGACCGTGCTGTCGGCGGTCAGCACGACACGGTTGGTCTTGGCGTCGACGGCCCAGGCGGTACCTGGGACATCTGCCTCGAGCACCGCGTCGGAGACGCCCTTGAGCTCGCTCGTGCTGAAGGTGGTGGCGCCGGACGCGTTCGCGTTGGGGATCGCGATCGCGGCAGCGGCCACGAGTCCGGCGGTGACGGCGGTCAGCCGGGTCCGTCTCGAAACGCCGCTGCGGGGAGTGGTGCGCTTGATCCTCACTTGTCGTTCCTCCACAAAGGAAGTCGGGGGCCCGCGTGGGGTCGGGGCCCGTGAGGCGCAGTCGGGGACAGCTTTCCGGATCCCGGAAATGCCGTGTCCCTGACAAGCGCTTGTGGGGGGAGTATTCGGCCGCGCGGCCGATCGGCGCAAGGGCACCTTTCGGCCGTGCGGCTTTCAACTGTCCCGCCGTCCACGCGCGTCCATCAGGGACAGGGCGGCCGCGGACCGGGCCGCCGCAGCCCCCGGGGACCGGATCGGCGCAGGTTCCGCTCCCCCGCCGCGACCGCCGCACGCAGGGTGTTGCCGGGCGGCGGGAAGGGGCAGATGAAGTGGTCGGCGAAGGCGCAGGGCGGCAGCAGAGCCCGGTTGAGGTCGACCGACGTACGGCCCTCGGCGTCCGGCGCCTCCGGCCGCAGGAACCGGAAGCGATGGCTGCTCACGCCGCTGGTGGCGTCGGCGAACACCGCCCACAGCGAACCGTCGCCCTCCACGCTCACCTGCAGCGTGAACTCCTCCCCGTCCAACGCGAAGGACAGCTCACCGCCGAGCCCGAGCCCGCGCTCGCGCCCGTCCGCGTTCACCACCCGCACGGTCCGGCCCGTGCCGTACGGCGTGAAGCGCCCCGGCACCGCCCAGCGCGGGTCGTACGGCGTGGCCTCGATGCCCCCGAAGGCCCGCCTGGCCTCGGACTTCGGGTCGAAGTCCCTTATCCCCCAAACCCCTTCGCGCACCAGCACGACCAGTCGGCGGTCCCCCAGCGCCACCCGGGAGACGGCCGCCGCGCCGGTGTCGGCCGCGAGGCGCACCTCTCCGGTGAGGGGTCCCCCGTCCACGGTCAGCGAGTCCCGCGCGGTGGCGGTCAGCACCACACCGTCCCCGTCGGCCCGCCAGGCCCCGGGAATGTCCGGAAGTCGACCCTCCGGATAGTCCTCCAGCCAATGGGTGCCTGTGAGCGAGAGCGGACCATGGGGCGCCGCCACCGTCTCCAGCCGGTGTTCGTGCCACTGCTTCCAGTCGTGCGCCGCGTCCGTCGTCATGTGATCGACCTTTCCATGGTGTTCACGGAGTGCGGCAGGCCCAGGTGTTCGCGGAGCGTGCCGCCGGGATAGAAGGTGCGGAACAGTCCGCGGTGCTGGAGCAGGGCGACCGTGGCGTTGACGAACCGTTCCAGGTCGCGCAGCGGTTCGACGGGCGTGACATGGAACCCGTCGGCGGCGCCCTCGGTGTGCCAGAGGGCGATCAGCTCCGCGAGGTCGACGGGGCCGCCGCGGTAGAGCGGGCCCTGCGCGGTGTGCCGGGGGCCGCCCCCGCCGTGGCCGGGCTCGGCCGCGTGCTCGCCGCCGCCGAGGTCGATCCGCAGGCTCGCCAGTACGCGCAGTGTGTCGGGGTCGCGCCCGGACTCGGCGGCGGCCCGGCGCAGTTCCCCGCGCGCCGCGCGTGCCTGCGCCGCCCCGGCGGCCCGTACCAGCGCCACGTCGGCGTACCGGGCGGCGAACCCCAAGTCCCCTCGCCCCGGCCCGGCATCGACGACGAGCACGGACGCCTCCGCCGTACGCCGGTGCGGGTCCGGCGCCTCGGTCGGCGGGCTCGCCCGCGCCTGCGGTTCCTCGACGAGCAGACCCGCGCGGCCGTACGCAGCCGCGCCCGCGGCGGCCTCGGCCACCAGCCCGATCCGGCCGGTGAGCGCGGCCGCGCGCGACAGTGCGGACGGCGCGTCCGGGCCGGCGAGCGTCACGAAGTCCAGCCCGCCACGCTCGGCGAGCCGCACCGCCTCGGTACAGGACTCCGCGCCGGGGTCCAGCGCGGCGGCCAGGTGGAGCATCCCTCGTCCGTACGGGGAGGTCATCCGGAAGAACCCTTTCGTCAGAGAGCGAAACGCCCTGCTCGGCGGGCGTCTTGGACGGCAGACGGCCCCACCGGCCGGAGCCACGGAGATCCGTCAGAAGGGCCCTGGTGGCCCGGCCCGTCCCCCTACGCCACGGCCCTCCCGGCCGGCTCCGCGAGGAAGGCCGGCACGGACCGCGCGGTGGTGTCGTTCGGCCGGAACGCCGGGCCGCCGGTGCGCGGCCGGGTGAAGGCGCCCGAGCCGCGGGCGTCGGTGTGCGGCCCGAGCGCGAACCGCCGAGGACGCGGGCGCCCGCCACGGTCCAGCACCCGCCCGTCGGCGGGGGCGACGGCCGGCAGCCCGTCCGGGGGGCGGTCGCCCCGTCGGCGTACAGCTCCCGCAGCAGCGCCTCGACCGGCGCGCGGGCCTCGGTCACCGCACCGGACACCGTGGGACTGGACGCCCGGAACAGCCCGCCCTCGGCGGCCACCGCCATGTCCGCGCCGACGAACCGCAGCACCCCGGCCCGCGACAGCGCGAGCATCTGCCGCAGCCGGGGGCCGGGCGGCCCGGAGGCGAGATCCGTGTCGTCGGTGAACATGGTGATGTCCTCGGCGTGCGAGTTCATCCACAGCGGCGGCGACTGCGCCTCGCGCCAGGTCCGGCCGGCGCCCGGCGGGTGCGGGTCGACGAGATGGATGTCGAGCCCCGAACCGGTGTACGGAAGCGGCGCGTTGGCAGGCGATCCGCTCCAGCACTCCGCTGCCCCGCGGCCCGGCCCCCACGATCACCGGCGAGGATCTCATCGCGAGGCCCCCGGGCGGACGGCGTGGCGGCCGGAGCCGACGGCGGGACCCGGCGGAAGGAGGGCGGCGGCGGTCCGGTGACGCGACACGATCCGCGGTGCGGTCGCGGCGTCCTCGGAGTGGTCGGCCGCCGTGGGGACTTGGGCGAGGGGGTCGGAAGGCATGCGAAGGCTCCATGGCGCGATGGATGGATTCCTTCACACGGCGGCGCCGTACGGCGCGACACGGCCGAGCCCCTCAGCAGGGCCGTCCGCCGAGACTACGGGGCCGTTTCCCCTCGCTGTCAAGGCTGTCCGGAGTGTGAGCACTACGTCTCACCGTGGTTGACGCATCATCGGCGAGCTGTTCCACTTGCCCCATGCATCCACAGCAGTGGCTGGTCACGCGCTCCCACATCGACTTCGGTCGAGTGTGGTCCTGTTCCTGTTGAGCCGACCCCCTGCCCGCCCCCGTCCGACGCGGGGCTCATCCACCTGAGGCGGGACGCGTCACGCGCTCCCCGCTCACGCCTTCACACACACGCGCCCCTCCCCTCACGCGTTCGTCGCCCTCAGCAGTTGCAGCCGCAGTCGCACCCGCTGCACCCGCAGTCCTCACCACAGCAGTTGCAGCATTCACAGCAGTCGCAGCAGTTGGAACAGTCGCAGTTGGAGCACAGCCCGTCCTTGGGCTGACGCGTCCAGGGGTCCTCGTACGTGCCGCAGCACATCTGGCAGGTGCAGGCGAGCCCGGCCCACACCGCGCATCCGGCCAGCAGTCCACGCCGGTCGCGGTGCGGCGGCTGCGGCGGCAGGGGCGCGCCCGGACCGCCGGGCGGCCCGTAGGGCCCCGACGGCGGCGGCCCGTACAGCGAGGGCCCGTGCGCGCAGGCGACGGTCCCGAAGGCGCGGTCGACGGAGGCCGCCAACTCGTGCACGAGCAGCCGGTGGGCCAGCTTGGCGTCGCTGAAATCGGCCTCCCGCAGCGCCAGCCGGATGCCGTGCACGGCGTCGTCGGCGAGCCGCCGGGCCTCGTCCAGCGAGGTCCCCGTCGCCGCGAGTGGGTTCCACGCGCCCGACGCGGCGTCGGCCTCCCGGTCCTCCACCGCGTCCAGCAGATGCGCGAGACGTCCGAACAGCCGCCCCGCCTCGGCGAGCGGCTCGGCGTTGCCCGGCCGCCCGGCGAGGACGGCGGTGTGCGCGAAGGCGGCCGCCGTGGCGGTCTCGGTCGGCTCGGTGACGGTGAGGATCGGGGTACCGGGCCCGGCCAGCGCCTCCAGCCCGGTCTGCCGGTCCACGGCGTCGACGAGCACGGCGGTGTCGAAGCCGACCGCCGATCCGCTACGGGCTCCCGCCCGTCCCCAACTCGCGGCGACCCGGCGCGCGGCGACGGCCACGGGGGCCCGCGCCAGCAGCCCGTCCCCGTCGGCCATGTGGTCGCGCACCTTGGCCGAGGCGAGCACCAGCGACACGGCGGCGGCGAGCCGGGCACCCTCGCCCTGGGCCACGGAGGCGGTGCGCATACCGCGCAGGGGGCAGGGTCCGGCCGTGCGCCGCCAGCCCTCGGCCCGCTCCCGAGGTGCCTGAGCCTCCGTCAGAACCGAGACCAGCAAACCGTCGTAATTCGTGACAATCCGGGCGAACTGCCCATGGTCCTTGCGCAGCGCCAGGCACAGCCCGCACAAGTGGGCCATCCACTGGGTCTTCAGCCGTTCACCGAGGCGATGACGGCATGGCCTGACGATTCCGAACACGACGATCCCCCGTGATGCGTACGACGTTTGACACGGCGTCGACAACGAGCCGAGTGGCCCGATCGTATCGGCCGATCGTCGGGCCGCGAGGGCCTCCCCCGGTGCGGTCCGTTCACCCGTACGCACCGTCATTCACTCGTGTGCCGTGAAGAATCATATTTCACTCACAGTCAGCAGCCATATGCGTCACGACCCTTGGGGGAACAGGGCTCTCGACGGATCGGCTGTGCACCAGTACCGTCACAAACCCCCCGCGCGGCGTCTATCCACTTGGCGCTTCGTCCGCATCATGGATGACCATAGGGATTGCGGAAAGCAGAAGAAGACCGCTGTGAGAGGAGGCGTCCATGGGATCGGTGCGCAAGGCGAGTGCGTGGCTCGGCCTCGTCGACGACAACGATGACGAGCGCTACTACGACGACGACACCTACGAGGGGAACGACTCCGCGGACGCCTGGGTCACGGACCCGCGGGTGAAGGTGGCCACGGACACGGCCGAGGAGAAGGGCCGCCGGATCGGCACGGTCACCCCGGACAGCTTCCGGGACGCCCGCGCCATCGGCGAACTGTTCCGGGAAGGCGTCCCGGTCATCATGAATCTCACGGCCATGGAGCCGTCCGACGCCAAGCGCGTCGTCGACTTCGCGGCCGGCCTGATCTTCGGGCTGCGCGGCTCGATCGAGCGG
This sequence comes from Streptomyces sp. NPDC048600, assembly GCF_055587025.1. Lineage (NCBI taxonomy): Bacteria > Bacillati > Actinomycetota > Actinomycetes > Kitasatosporales > Streptomycetaceae > Streptomyces > Streptomyces sp. NPDC048600. Next base: position 410,650 of record NZ_JBVJGZ010000002.1, read on the forward strand.
GTGTCCACCCGGGTGTTCCTGCTGACCCCGGCCAACACGGAGATCGTCAGCGGCGAGCCGGCCGCGCATCGGGGCGACGGTTTCTTCAACCAGAGCTGAGGCAGGGCCGTTCACACCGGCCCTGCCCCCGCTCGGGGGTTCACCGGAAGGCGTCGAGGCCGGTGAGCGCCTTCCCCAGCACGAGCTGATGCATCTCGACGGTGCCCTCGTAGGTGAGGACCGACTCCAGGTTGGTCGCGTGCCGCATCACGGGGTACTCCAGCGAGATCCCGTTGGCCCCGAGGATCGTCCGGGCCGTACGGCAGATCTCGATCGCTTCCCTCACGTTGTTGAGCTTGCCGAAGCTGACCTGCTCGGGACGCAGGCGGCCGGCATCCATACGCCTTCCCAGGTGGTGGGCGAGCAGGATCCCCTTGTGCAGTTCGACCGCCATGTCGGCGAGCTTGGCCTGGGTCAGCTGGAACCCGCCGATCGGCCGCCCGAACTGCTCCCTCGACTTCGCGTACTCGACCGCGGCCTCGAAGCTCGACCTGGCCGCGCCCATCGCGCCCCACACGATGCCGTAGCGGGCGTGCGAGAGACAGCTGAGCGGGCCGCGCAGCCCCGTGCCCTCCGGCAGCACGGCGTCGGCGGGCAGCCGCACGTCGTCCATGACCAGTTCGCTGGTGACGGACGCCCGCAGCGACCACTTGTGCTTGATCTCGGGCGCGGAGAACCCGGGACTGTCGGTCGGTACGACGAACCCGCGGATGCCGTCCTCGGTCTGCGCCCACACCACGGCGACCCCGGCGACGGTTCCGTTGGTGATCCACATCTTGCGGCCGTTCAGCACCCAGTCGGTGCCGTCGCGCTTGGCGTGGGTCCGCATGGAGGCCGGGTCGGAACCGACGTCGGGCTCGGTCAGCCCGAAGCATCCGATGACCTCACCGGCGGCCATCCGCGGCAGCCAGGTCTGCTTCTGCTCCTCGCTGCCGAAGCGGTGGACGGCGTACATCGCGAGCGAGCCCTGCACGGAGACCAGGGAGCGGATGCCGGAGTCGGCGGCCTCCAGCTCCAGACAGGCCAGTCCGTACTGCACGGCGGTCGCCCCGGCGCACCCGTACCCCTGGAGGGACATCCCGAGCGCCCCGATGCCGCCCAGCTCCTTGGCCAGCTCCCGGATCTGCGGCAGTTCCCCCCGCTCGTACCAGTCGGCGACGTACGGGAGCACCCGCTCCGAGGCCCACCGCCGCACGGTGTCCCGCACGGCAAGATCCTCGGCATCGAGCAGGTCGTCGATCCCCAGCGGATCGGCCGGATCGAACGCAGGCAACTTCGAGGACACGGCAACACCTTCCGACGCGGGAAACTAGCACCGCTAACAACAGCGACGGCCAGACGCTACGACGCCCACCACGTCCCGTCCACCCCGGCTCGCGGAACGCAGAACCACCGGCAGACAGCCGCCGACGCACATCAAGCCCCACGAGAGGGCCGGGCATCCCGAGAAACAGTCACGGGCGGTGCGGGCGGGAAAACACCACACCCACGGCCGGAAAGCCGCCCACGGCGAGCAGCCCCGCAGGGCTCACACCGAGACCCGGGTCTCCGCGACGCCCCGAGGCGCGGGCAGCTCCACTCCGACCTCGACCTCCTCGCACTGCATGATCCGCGGCAGCCGCAGCGCCATCACCGCCCCGGCCAGCAACAACGCCGCACTGACCAGCAAAGTCACATGCAGCCCGTGCACGAAGGAGTCCCGCGCGACCCGCCGCAGCGTGTCCCCCGCGTCCCCGCCGAGCCGCCCCGCCACCGCGTACGCCTCCCCCAGCGAATGCCCGGCCGAGGCGGAGGCCGACCCGGGCACCCCGGGAACGGAGGCCACCCCGGGCGCGTACGCCGCGTTCATCACGGACCCGAGCAGCGCGATCCCGATGCCCGCGCCCAGCTGGTACGAGGTCTCGCCGATCGCCGCGGCCCCGCCCGCCTGCTCGGCCGGCGCCTCGCTCAGCATCGACTCGTACGCCCCGAACAGCGTCGTCTCCAGCCCGAACCCGAGCAGCACGAACCCGGCCAGCAGCAGCCCCGCGTTGTCCGAGCGCCCCATCCCGAGCAGCACCAGCACGGCCGCCGCCGTCATGCAGAACCCCGCGCACACCATCCGCCGGGGCCCGAACCGCCGCAGCATCCGCGCCCCGAACAGCCCCGCGGCCATCGCCGCGATGGTCAGCGGCAGCAGCCGCAGCCCGGTCTCCAGCGGCGACAGCCCGAGCACGAGCTGGAGGTACTGCGCCGCGATCAGCTCCAGGCCGACCAGCGCGAGCATCGCGAGGACGATGCACCCCACCGACGTACTGAAGGCGGGGCGCGCGAACATCCGCAGATCCACCAGCGGGTGCGCGCGGCGGCGCTGCCGCCGTACGAAGAGAGCGAGCAGTACGGCGCCGACCACGAGCGGTACCAGCGTGAACACGCTGCTCGCGGCCTCCCCGCCGCCGAGCCGCTTCACGCCGAGGACGACACCGAAGAGTCCGGCGGCGGCCATGAGCGCGCCGACGACGTCCCAGGGCCCGCGTCCGTCACCGGTCGACTCGGGCAGCAGCAGCCGCCCGACGGGCAGACAGACGAGCATCAGGGGGATGTTCACCAGGAACACCGAGCCCCACCAGAAGTGCTCCAGGAGGAAACCGCCGAGCAGCGGCCCGACGGCCGCGCCGACCGCCGCCACCGCGCTCCAGATGCCGATCGCGAGCGCCCGCTCCCGCCGGTCGGGGAAGACCTGGCGCAGGATCGACAGCGTCGCCGGCATGATCATCGCGCCGCCGACGCCGAGCAGCGCCCGCGCGAGGATCAGCACCTGTGGATCGGACGCGAAGGCGGCGAGCGCGGAGGCGACCCCGAACAGGGCGTAGCCGAGCAGGAGAATGCGTCTGCGGCCCACGCGGTCACCGAGCGTGCCGAAGAGGATCAGCAGCGAGGCGCAGACGAGCGGATAGGTGTCGACGATCCAGAGCAGTTCTATGGCACCGGGCTGGAGGTCCTCCGTGACGGCGGGCACCGCGACGTGCAGCACGGTCGCGTCCACCGCGACGAGCAGCAGGCTGGCGCAGAGGACCACGAGGACGACCCAGCGGTTGGCACCGGCCCCGGTCGGCCGACGGCGTACGAGCAGCGCAGCCGTGGTCGTCCTGGACATGTACGTACCTCCCAGAAGTCCCTCGCGTACGGCGGGCTCACAGGGTGGGGACTCCCCGTGACGACGGCCGGAGCGGAGCGGCAGCCCCGGCCCGCGCAAACGGATACGCGAGATCCGTCAGCGTACGCGAGTTCGTGCCTCGGTCGCGTGGCGGAACTCTCACCCGTGTCCCGGAAGAGTGTGGCGTACGCCACTCCTCGCGCCTTGTTCCACGTCAGCGGGGGCGGGGCGGTTCCCGGCACACCGGATAATCGAGCCCGTGACCGATCTTGACACGCACGTGGCACCGGCCCCCTCGGCCCTGCGGCGGGCGGCCCCGGCCCTTCTCGGGTACGTGGCCGTGCGCGCGCTGGGCCTGCTGGTGCTGGCCGTCTGGAGCGCCGCGCGGGACAAGAGCGCGCACACCCTGCTGACGGCCCGCTGGGACTCGCTCTGGTACACCCGCGTGGCCGAGCTGGGCTACGGCTACGAGGTGCGGCTGCCGAACGGCGACGTGCACTCCAACCTGGCGTTCTTTCCGCTGCTGCCCTGGCTGGAGCGCGGTCTGCACGCGGTGAGCCCGCTGCCGTACGCCGACGCCGGGCTGGTCGTGTCCCTGCTCGCCTCGCTCGCCGCGGCGTGGGGTGTCTTCGCGGTGGCCGACCATGTGTACGGGCGCCGGGCCGGGGTGTGCGCGGTGCTGCTGTGGGCGGTGCTGCCGGTCGGGATCGTGCAGTCGATGGCCTACAGCGAGTCACTGTTCACCGCGCTCGCGGCCTGGTCGCTGTACGCGGTGCTGACCGGCCGCTGGATCACCGCGGGCACGCTGGCCGCGCTGGCGGGTCTGACCCGCCCGGTGGGCCTGGCGGTGGTCGCGGCGGTGTGGGCGGCGGGGATCGTCTCCTTCGTCCGTGAGTCCCGCGAGTCCCGCGAGTCCCGTGAGTCCGGCGAGTCCGAGCAGCTGACGGAGGGCGGTGGGACCCGTGGGTCCTCTTTCGCGTGGCCTCGGAGCGGGGCCGTCCGCCCCCGCGCGCGGGACGTCTCGCACGCCCCCGCGCCCGTGCCCGCCGACGGCGCGCCGGGGTGGCGGTGCGCCCTGGGCCTGCTGCTCGCGCCTCTGGGCGCCGCCGGTTACGTGCTGTGGGTCGGCCATCGCACCGGCAAGGGCCCGCTCGGCTATCTGGACGTCCAGGCGGGCTGGCGCAACGGCTTCGACGGCGGCTACGCCTTCGCGTGCTTCGTCGCGGAGAAGTTCACCTCGGTCCCGGGCGCCTTCGCCGGTCTCGCGCTGATCGCGGGCGTCGCACTGGTGATCCGGCTGTACGTCGTGGGCGTGAGGCAGGGCCAGCCGCTGCCGCTGCTGGTGTACACGGGCGTCGTCACGGCGCTGGCGCTGTGCGCGTCGAGCTACTTCGGCTCGAAGCCGCGGCTGCTGATGCCGGCGTTCCCGCTGCTGCTGCCGCTCGCCCTGGCCCTGGCCCGGGCCCGTCCGCGCAGGTCCGCGGCGGTGCTCGCGGCGGTGGCCGCGGCCTCGGCGGTCTACGGGGCGTTCTGGCTGAACGGGTCCGGCCCGCCCTGACCACCCGCACACGCCCGGTGAATTCCACACCATGCCCCGGTGAACGAATTCGTAAGGGCGGCAAAACCAGATGCCGGAATGATCAAAGGAATTGAAGGGAAGCAGTCCACTCGATTTCGGATTCCGTGGAAATAGACCGGCTCCTGAGAGGAATCCCACATCACATCGTCATTACGAAGCCCGTGCTTCCGCCGGTTGTCTAGCTCACTCCCTGTAACGTCGATTACGTGCGTACCGAACCAAGGCTGACCCGGCTGGACCGGATCTTCGCCAGACTGGACCGCGAACCCGAACGGCCCGTCCTCGACGTGCCCCGGATGACGCGGCACCGTGTGGTGCTCTTCGGCGCGACCCTGGCCTTCTACGCCGCGATCGTGCTCGCCGTCGCGGCCACGACCTGGCTGGTCCAGATCGACTGGCAGGCCATGCTCTTCCGGCCGTACCAGCAGTGGCCGGAGATCCACGCCTTCCTCGACTACTGGGTCGTCCTCGGCCAGCGCGGCCCGACGGCCGTGATGGTGGCGGCCTGGCTCGGCTGGCGCTCCTGGCGGCAGCGCACCCTGCGGCCGCTGCTGGCCTTCGGCACGGCCGTACTGCTGCTGAACATCACCGTGGGCGCCGTGAAGTACGGCCTCGGCCGCTCGGGACCGCACTACGCGACCGAGGTCGGCTCCAACGAGATGTGGCACTGGTTCCAAGCCGGAAGCGACATATTTCCCTCGGGTCACACCGCGAACGCCGTGGTGACCTGGGGCATCCTCGCCTATCTGGCCTCCACGCCCTGGACCCGGCGCTGGCTGTCGGCACTGTCGGCCGTACTGTCCCTGAGCGTCGGACTGACCACCGTGTACCTCGGCACGCACTGGCTGAGCGACGTCCTGCTGGGCTGGGTCGCGGGCCTGCTGGTGCTGCTGGCACTGCCCTGGTTCGAGCCGCTCATCTCCAGGGCCGAGGAGTTCCTGCTGGACCTGCGCGACCGCTGGGCCGGCCGCCGGACCGCCACCGTCCCGGTGCCTGTCCCGGTGCTCACCCCGCTCGCGGCCACCGAGGGCGGAGACACCGCGCCGGTGCGCGAGACCATCCCCTCCTCGGCCGCCCGCGCGCCGCGGCCCCCGGCCTACCTGGCCCCCGGCCCGCACACGACCCGCGCGGAGCGCACCCCGGTCACCCCGGTCGGCAGCCGCCGCCCGCCGCACTCCGACCGCCACCCGCGCGGCGCGGGCTCCACGTCCCGCCCGCTGACCGGCGGCTGACCGGCGGCTGACCGGCCCCAGGACCACGGGACGCAGGTACGCACGCACCACCCGCCCCGCACGGCGAAGGCCCCGGTTCCCTCGACGGGAACGGGGCCTTCGGCGTCGTCAGGCCGGTATCCGGCGGGGTCAGCCCTTCCACGCGCGCGTGACGCGGCCCGCGCGGACCTCGAAGTTCAGCCTGCCCTGGCGGTACTCCATGGTGACGATCGCGCCCGGCGGCAGCGAGCGGACGGTGGTCCAGCCCCGCTCGCGCGCACGCCGCTCCGCGCCGGCGGCGTCGAGGCCGACGTAGGCGTCGGGTTCGTCCTGGGGTTCGGCGGCGGGTTTCGGTATCGGTGCCATGCCGCCACGCTAGGCGCAAACCCCCGTACGGGGAAGGCGGACCCGGGGCGGGCGGCGGCGGCCACGGGGCGTGACGGTCCCCGCCCGGTCACGCTTCTGTCACAAGATCACTACACGGGTTTCGGCCGAACTCCGTCACACGGACGACGGCTTCCGTAACCCTTCCGCAGGCATTCGAACGAAATTCCCGCGTGTCGCCGGGCGTCGCGGAATTACTCGACGGAAAGTGCCCCGAGGACTGTCTGCGGACCCATTCCATTCCGATTCCGGACGGACGCGCGAGGCATCGCAAGCACGGACGAAATGCACGGCCGCGGCGGCCCTGGGCGACGAGCGAAGGGGCGAGCCAGCGATGGGGACGCAGACCGTGCGGGCCGCGGCGGAACCCGTGCACCGCAAGCGACGCGGGCGGGTACTGGTGGACTGGCTGACCACCACGGACCACAAGAAGATCGGCCATCTGTATCTGATCACGGCGTTCGTGTTCTTCCTGGTCGGCGGGGTGATGGCGCTGCTGATGCGCGCCGAGCTGGCCCGCCCCGGACTCCAGCTGGTGTCCAACCAGGAATTCAACCAACTGTTCACCCTGCACGGCACGATCATGCTGCTGCTGTTCGCCACACCCAGCTTCGCCGGGTTCGCCAACGAGCTGATGCCGTTGCAGATCGGCGCCCCCGACGTGGCGTTCCCCCGGCTGAACATGCTGTCGTTCTGGCTGTTCCTGTTCGGCGGCCTGATCGTGCTGGGCTCGCTGCTGACGCCGGAGGGGCCGGCCGCCTTCGGCTGGTTCGCCTACGCGCCGCTCAACAGCCTGGAGCGCTCGCCCGGCGTCGGGCCCGACCTGTGGATCATGGGGCTGGCACTGGCCGGCTTCGGCACGATCCTCGGCGCGGTCAACTTCGTCGCGACGATCATCGGGATGCGCGCGCCCGGCATGACCATGTTCCGGATGCCGATCTTCACCTGGAACACGCTGTTCACGTCTGTCCTGGTCCTGATGGCGTTCCCGGTGCTCGCCGCGGCGCTGCTGTGCCTGGAGTCGGACCGCCGGTTCGGCAGCCACATCTTCGACGCGGCCAACGGCGGCGCGCTGCTGTGGCAGCATCTGTTCTGGTTCTTCGGGCACCCCGAGGTGTACATCATCGCGCTGCCGTTCTTCGGCATCATCACCGAGATCATCCCGGTCTTCAGCCGCAAGCCGATCTTCGGCTACACGGCCCTGGTCGGCGCCACCATGGCGATCACCGGGCTCTCGGTGGTGGTGTGGGCGCACCACATGTTCGCCACGGGCGCGGTGCTGCTGCCGTACTTCTCCTTCATGAGCTTCCTGATCGCCGTGCCGACGGGCGTGAAGTTCTTCAACTGGACCGGCACCATGCTGCGGGGCTCGCTGTCCTTCGAGACGCCGATGCTGTGGGCGGCGGGCTTCCTGGTGACGTTCCTGTTCGGCGGGCTGACCGGGGTGATCCTGGCGTCGCCGCCGATGGACTTCCATGTCACCGACTCGTACTTCGTGGTCGCGCACTTCCACTACGTCGTGTTCGGCACGGTGGTCTTCGCGATCTTCGCCGGGTTCTACTTCTGGTGGCCCAAATTCACGGGCCGGATGCTCGACGAGCGGCTCGGCAAGATGCAGTTCTGGATGCTGTTCGTGGGCTTCCACACCACGTTCCTGGTCCAGCACTGGCTGGGCGCCGAGGGCATGCCGCGCCGGTACGCCGACTATCTGGCGGCCGACGGCTTCACCGCGCTGAACACCGTCTCCACGATCGGCGCCTTCCTGCTCGGCCTGTCGACGCTGCCGTTCCTCTACAACGTGTGGCGGACCGCGCGGTACGCCGAGAAGGTCGGGGTCGACGACCCCTGGGGCTACGGCCGCTCGCTGGAGTGGGCGACCTCCTGCCCGCCGCCGCGGCACAACTTCAGCACCCTGCCCCCGGTCCGCTCGGACTCCCCGGCGTTCGATCTGCACCACCCGCAGTACGCGGCGCAGGCGCAGCACCACCCCGTTCAAGAGCACGGCTCAGCCGGTCCCTTGCCGTCCTGATCGAGTCGGTCAGCCCGGCGGGCTCCAGCACCTCGAACTCGAGGCCCAGCATCATCACGTGCACGACCATCACGTCCAGGCTCGCGGCGCCCGTGCGCAGCAGGCAGGTGTCCCCGGTCCCGGAGGGCTCCGGCTCCAGCACCCCGGCCGTGGGCGAGACGTACTGCGCGGCCTGCTCCAGGGGCACCAGCAGCCGTACGACGGCCTGCGCGGCGTAGGCGCGCGTGGAGACGCCCCGGGAGACGTACGCGGCGAGGTCCTCGGCGGGCGGTTCGCGCGGGACGAAGCGGGGGCCGTGCGGTGGCCGGGGGCGGATGCGGTCGGCGCGGAACGTGCGCCAGTCCTCCCGGTCGAGGTCCCAGGCGACCAGGTACCAGCGCCGCTCGGAGCACACCAGCCGGTGCGGCTCGACCGTACGGCGGGTGGGTGCGCCGCCGTGGTCCTCGTACTCGAAGCGCAGCCGTTCGGCGTCGCGGCACAGCCCGGCCAGTTCGGTCAGCAGCGTGGGGTCGACGGACTCGGGGCCGGTGCCCCGCAGCATCGGCACGGTGAAGGCGTTGAGCGCGCCCACCCGGCGGCGCAGCCGGTGCGGCAGGACCTGTTCCAGCTTGGCCAGGGCGCGCACCGAGGACTCGCCGATGCCCTCGACGCCCTGTCCGGCGGCGGTGCGCAGGCCGACCGCGACGGCGACGGCCTCGTCGTCGTCCAGCAGCAGGGGCGGCAGTTCGGCCCCGGCGCCCAGTTGGTAGCCGCCTCCGGTGCCGGGGCTGGCGTTCACGGGGTAGCCCAGTTCGCGCAGCCGGTCCACGTCCCGGCGCACGGTGCGGGCGGTGACGCCGAGCCGGTCGGCGAGCTCCGCCCCGGACCACTCGCGGTGGGCCTGGAGGAGCGAGAGCAGGCGCAGCAGTCGGGCCGAGGTCTCCAGCATGGTGACAGTCTGGCGCAGGTCCGCTCAGGGCTCGTAGGGCAGTTGGGGCACCACGAAGCAGGTGTCGTTCATGTCCGACTGGGTGACCCAGCCCGAGCCGTCCCTCCAGCGCGCCACCGACAGACAGGTGCGGCGGGTCGTGGGCGGCTCGGGCAGGCGCGCGAAGGTCACGGGCAGCAGCAGTCCGCCGGCGGTGTATCCCTCGCTGCGGTTCATGAAGCCGTCGACGCACGTGCGCGTGACGCCCTCCTCGGCGCAGGACGTCGCCGCCTCGGTGAACCACCGGGCGGCCGCCCAGCCCTCCAACTGCCACTGGGAGTGCGTCGGCAGGCCCTCGGTCGCCTCACGGAACTCCCGTACGGGTGCGAAGGACATGTCCTGGAAGTTGCGGCTGGAGCCGGTCGCCCACAGGGCGTTGCGGCAGCGCGGCGCGTCCTTGTAGTCCTCGGCGACGGCGGAGGTCCAGTTCTGCACATTGGTGACCTTGGCGGTGACACGGGCGCCGACGTCGTCCATGGCTGCGCAGAGCCGGGCGTTGCCATGGCCGTCGATGGCGTCGAAGACGAGGTCGGCGCCCTGTTCCTTCAGGTCGGCCGCGACCGCGCGGAAGTTGGGCAGCGCGAAGTCGACCTGCTCGGTGACGACCTTGTAGCCCTCGGCCCTCAGGCCGCGCTCGACGAGGCGGGCGTAGGAGGCGGAGGCGGCCTGGTTGTAGGAGACGACGGCGGCGGTGCGGGCGCCGTGCTCGCGTCTGAAGTAGCGGTAGATCTCGGTGCCGCCGTACAGCCTGCCGTCCCAGCCGGGAGTGCCCGCGCGCGGCGCGAGACTGCCGTAGATCCCGTACAGGTGCGGCCAGGTGTCGTAGGCGGCGCCCACGGGCTGGCCCCCGATGTCGGGCACGCCCGCGGCGGAGACCCGGGAGGCGCCCGCGTAGTCCAGGGCGGTGGTGGCGACCAGGGCGACGACCCGGTCCTCGTCGATCAGCCGGTGCACGCACTCGTTGTTGCCGACACCGCTGCCGCCGTCGTCACATTCGGTGACCTCCACACGGCGGCCGTCGATGCCGCCGCGCGCGTTGAGCCGGTCGAACCAGGCCTTGGCGCCGTCGCGCGGGCCGGTGAACGCGGTGCCGCCGACGGGGCTGGTGGCGCTGGTGACGATGCCGACGCGGATCGGGGCGGCGCCGGGCGGCGGTGACCCGCCACCGCCGCGGTCGCGGTGCTCGAAGTCGCTCTCCGGCAGCCTGCTGCCGCACGCGGCGGCGAGCAGGGTCAGCAGCGCCGCGGCGGCGGCCTCAGCAGCCCGGGATCGGCGACTGGGTCGCACTGCCGGTCCGGCTCAGCTGCACCAGCGCGCACAGGGTCTTGGCGGACACCTTCCAGGTGCCGTCCTCCTCGACGGCCGTGCCCGCGGCTCCGGGCAGCGCGGTCTGCCCCTGGAGGGTGAGGCTGTACGTCACGTTCGCGTCGGTCGGCGAGGTGAACGCGACCTCCTGAACCACCGCCTGGACCTGGCCGCCGCGTTCGTCGCCGCTGAACGCCTGGAGCACCGGGGCCATCCGCTCGCCGTTCTCCAGGACGGCCAGCTTGTCCTCGGGGGCGGTCTTCGGGTCGAAGAACTTCGCCCAGTTGGCCTTGATCTCCGCCTCGGCCGCCTGCGGGTCGGCGGGCTGTCCGGCGACGGGCTCGCTCGTCGTCGGGAGCACGCTCGGCGTCTGAACGCTCGGTACCGGAGGGCTGGTCGTGCCGCCGCCACCCTCGTCGTCGCTGCACGCGGCGAGGGCCGGGGCGAGGAACAGGGCCAGGGCGGCCGCCAGGGCCGTAGCCCGCACGCGCCCGCGCCGTGCCGTCCCCCACCTGATGAGGTCGCTCCCGAGAACCATCTGGCTCACCGCCGGGTGTCGGTCCGGGCCGTGAGCGCCCGGTTCTTTCAGGGTCGGCTTCCACAAGGCATAGTGCAAGAAATCGGATGACTTGGATACAGCCGTGCCGCCGACACGTCGTGTGGGGGAGCCTTCGATGCCGAGTTTGAGGACACCCGGGCCGTGGACCGCGACCGCGCACCCCGTCCTGTGGGGCGGCTGGGCCGCCCTCGCGGCCGGCGCGGTGCTGTGCGTCATCGGCTGGTACGGCATCTCCGGCGAACGGTTCGCGGAACGCCAGCTGCCGTACCTCGCCTCCTGCACGATCCCGGGGGCCGCCCTGATCGTCGCGGGCGCGGTCCTGCTGGCCCACGGCCGGGACGCGCTCGCCGCCGCGCGCGTGGCGGAGCTGTACGCGCTGCTGACGGCCGAGGAGAGCGACGAGGACGAGGAGCGGGCGGGGGCCGCCGCGGGCCCGGTGGCGGTGTCGGACAGTCTGCTGGCGGTGCCGGGCGGCACGCTCTTCCACCGCGCGGACTGCCCGCTGGTGGCGGGCAGGGCCGAGGCCGTGCCGGTGGACACGGCCCTGCTCGCGGACGGTGAGCTGGATCCCTGCCCGATCTGCGAACCCGCACCCGCGGACACCTGATGTCCTCTCTGACCTGGGACCTCACCCTGGCGGGCCTGTCGGTCGGCGCCGCGGCCGCGCTCACCGGGATCGGGCTGATCGCGACGTACCGGGCGACGGGCGTGCTGAACTTCGCCCACGGGGCGATCGCGGTGGTCTGCGCGTACGTACTGCGGAACTGCGTGGTCGAGTGGGGCTGGCCGCTGTGGCTCGGGGCGGTGGTGACGCTGCTGGTGGTGGCCCCGGGCATCGGGGTCGTGCTGGAGCGTTTCGTGTTCCGGCCGCTGTCGGTGCTCGGCGGCGACCCGGCACAGACTCTGGTGGCGTCCATCGGCGTGTTCGTGCTGCTGGTGGGCGGCTCGGCGCTGCTGTGGGGCCAGGGGGCGCGGGACGACGCCCCGGAGCTGCTGTCGGCGGACCCCTGGGGCCAGCTCGCGGTCGTGCTGCTGCTCGCGGCGGGCCTCGGCGCGGTGATCCGCCGGACCCGGTTCGGCCGGGAGCTGCGGGCGGTGGTGGACGACCGCCCGCTCGCCGTGCTGGGCGGCATCGACGCGGACCGGGTGGCGGCGGCGGGCTGGGCGTTCGGCGCGTTCACGGCCGGTCTGACGGGCGTCCTGCTGGCGCCGTACGTGCGTCTCGACCCGTACGGGATGCCTCTGCTGGTGATGGAGGTGGTGGCGGTCGCGGTGGCCGCGCGGATGCGCAGTCTGACGGTGGCGGTCGTGGTGGCGCTCGGCATCGGCGTGGCGCAGAGCCAGCTGACGCGGCTGCATCCCGAGGGCTGGGGCGAGCCGCTGCTCCAGGCGGTGGGCGCGAACCTGTTCGTGCTCGCGCTGCTGGTGGCCGCGCTGGTGCTGCCGGGCGTGGGCACCCGCGACGCGCTGCCGCGCCCGGCGAGGCCCCGGGCGGCCACCCCGCCCGGCGCCTGGCCGGTGGTGCTGGTCCTCTTCCTGCTGCCCCTGGGCTTCGCGGGCTCCGACCTGCACACCGCGGTGCAGGTCCCGGCGCTGGCGGTGGTACTGCTGTCGCTGGTGGTGGTGACGGGCCGGGGCGGCCAGATCTCCCTGGGCCAGGCGGCCTACGCCGGTCTGGGCGCCCTGTTCACCGCGCTGCTCGCGGCGGGGCGCTTCCCGGGGCTGCCGCAGCTGCCCGAGCCCGCCGCCCTGGCGGTGGCCGTGCTCCTGGTCGCCCCGCTGGGCCTGCTGACCGGCTGGCCCGCGATCGGCCGCCGCGGTCTCGCGCTGGCCCTGGCGACCTTCGCGGTGGGCGTCGCGGTGAGCCGGTTCGTCTTCGCCCAGCCCTACGCCACGCACGGCCTGTCGCTGGACCGCCCGGCCGGATTCGACGGGGACCGGGCGTACTACGTCCTGGAGCTGGTGCTGCTCGCGGCGGCGCTGGGGGCGGTGCACCTGCTGCGCCGGGGCCGCACCGGCCGGGCCCTGGCGGCCATGCGCGACCACGAGGCGGGCGCGTCGGCGGCGGGCGTGGCGGTGCCCTCCCTGAAACTGCTGGCGTTCGTGGCGGGCGCCGCCCTGGCCGCGCTCGGCGGCGCCCTGCTCGGGATGGGCCTGCGCGCCTTCGACCCCGCCGCCTACGACCCCGTGCGCAGCCTGCTCTGGTTCGCCGCGGTCGTCGTCCTCGGCGCCGACAGCACGCTCGGCGCCCTCGCCGCCGCGGCCCTCCTGGTCGGCCTGGACGCGGGCGCCCGGGGCGGTGTGGCGGCGGCCCTGATCGGCGTCCTGGCGGCTCTGGTGGGCCGCTTCCCGTCGGGCCCCTACGAGGCGCTGCGCTCGGCCGCGGCACGGCTGCGGCCCGGGCGCCGGACCCGGCTGACCCCGGCGGGGCAGCGGGTCCGGGCGCGCCTGCGCGGGAGCCCGCCCACCCGCGGACGCCCGCCGGCCGGGCCACCGGCGCCCGCCCCGCGGGCCCCCGTCCGCCGCCGCGCCCCCGCCGCGCCGCTGCTGACCGCCCGCGGCCTTCATGTGCGCTACGGCGGCTTCGCCGCGCTCAGCGGTGTCGACCTGGAGGTGCGCACCGGCCGGGTCACGGCGGTGGTGGGACCCAACGGCGCGGGCAAGAGCACCCTGTTCGACTGTCTCGCGGGGACCCTGCGCCCCGCACGCGGCAGGGTGCTGCTCGACGGGCGGGACATCACCGCGCTCCCCGCGCACGCGCGCAGCCGCCTGGGCGTCGCCCGCTCCTTCCAGCAGCTCGCGGTGTTCCCCTCGCTCACCGTGGCCGAGAACGTCCGGGTGGGCGCCGAACAGGGCCGTGGCGGCGCCGGCGCGACGGAACGGGCACTGGCCCTCTTCGGGCTCGACGCGGTGCGCGACCGGCCGGCCGCCGGCCTCCCCACCGGCACCCTGCGCCGGGTGGAACTCGCCCGTGCGCTCGCCACGGGTCCGCGCGTGCTCCTCCTCGACGAACCGGCGGCCGGTCTGGACACCGCGGAGGTCGCCGCCATGGCCGAGGTGCTCGCCGCCCTGGCCGCCGACGGCACCGCGCTGCTCGTCGTCGAGCACGACCTCGACCTGGTGGCGGACCTGGCCGACGTGGTGCATGTGATGGCGGCGGGCCGGATCGTCGCCGACGGCCCGCCCGGCAGCGTCCTGCACGCGCGCGAGGTGGGCGCATGACGATGTCCCTGCGCCACGCGCGCGTGCGCTACGGCCCCCTGGAGGCCCTGCACGGCGTCACCCTGGCCGCCCCCTCCCCCGGCCTGACCGTGCTGCTGGGCCGCAACGGCTCGGGCCGGACGACGGTGCTGCGGGCGCTGGCCGGGACCGTGCCGCTGACGGGCGGGGCGGTGGTCTGGGACGGCGCGGACGTGACCAGGACGTCCGCGCACCGCAGGGCTCGCGCGGGCCTGCGCCTGGTGCCCGAACGCCGGGCCGTCTTCGGCTCCCTGACGGTCCGCGAGAACCTGGAGCTGACCGCCCCGGACCACGGGCCGGCCCTGGCGGCCTACCCGCTGCTCGCCCCGCTCCTGGACCGGCCCGCGGGCACCCTGTCCGGCGGGGAGCAGCGGATGCTGGCCCTGGCCCGCGCGCTGCTCGCCCACGCGCGCGTGGTGCTGGTGGACGAGCCCGCGCAGGGCATGTCGCCCGGGGTCGCGGCCCGTACCTACGAGCTGCTGGCCGGGCTGGACGCGTGCGTGGTGATCGCCGAACAGCGGCTGCCGCCCGCCCTGCACGGAAGCGGGGCGTTCGTCTACGAACTGCGGCGGGGCGTGGTCGTGTTCGCCGGGGATGCCGCGGAGTGGCTGCGCGGGACGGCGGGCCGGGCCGGGGAGTGACCCGGCCCGGCGACGGGCGACGCCCGGGGGAGCCGGCCGCTACCGGGCCGACGAGCCCTTCGGGATGACCAGCAGCATGCCGATCCGCAGCAGGTCCGGATGGCTTCCGAGAACCTTGGTGTTGGCCGTGTAGAGCCCGCGCCAGCCGCCCTTGACGCCGTACTTGCGGGCGAGCGCGAAGAGGGTGTCGCCGGACCTGACGGTGTGCATGCGACCGGAGAGGCCGTACTTGCGGGAGCACGCGGGCCAGGCCTGCCAGCCCTGCCACGCGAGCACCTCGCGGGCCACGGCGATCTGCTGGGCCCGGGTGGCGAGGTCGGCGCGACGGGCGTACTTGAGGCCGCCGTACGCCTCCCAGGTGGGCTGCCAGAACTGGAGCCCTCCGTAGTAGCCGTTGCCGGTGTTGATGTGCCAGCGGCCGCTGCTCTCGCACTCGGCGATGCAGCCCCAGGGCCACTCGTCGTCCGCGCAGGCGTAGGGCGCGCGGGCGACGGCGGTGTCCGGCGGGCGGGACAGCGGCGCGGCCTCTGCGGCGGCCGGGGTGAGGACGGCGAACAGGGCGAGGGCGGCGAGCACGACGGAGCGCGGGTGCGGCATCGGGCCACGCTAAGCAGCGGGCCGCGCCCGGCCTTCTCAGCCGCGCCAGGGACGGGCGGGGCCCCACCCGGTCGGCGGACCGGGCGGGGCCTCGTGGGCCGGGGCGCGGGTGGGGCCTCGTGGGCCGGGCCGCGGGGGCTCAGACGTCGAGGCGCAGGCCGGGCAGGATCAGATCGGGGTCGGCTCCGACGACGGCCTTGTTGGCGGCGTACAGCGTCTGCCAGTCGGTGCCGTGCCGGGCGGCGACGGAGCTCAGCGTGTCACCGCGGCGGACCGTGTAGTCCCCGCGGGAGGCGGACCGGTCGGTGTGGTTCACGGTGCGCGCGGGAGCCTCTGCGGGCTCGGCGGGGGCGGGGTCCGCCTCCGGGGTGCTCGGGGTGCCGGAGGTGCCCTGGCCCGACGAGGAGGCCGCCGGAGCCGCGGGGGCGTCGCCGTACGCGCCGGCCCGTGCGGAACAGGTCGGCCAGGCGCCCCAGCCCTGGCCCTGCTGGACCCGGGTGGCCACGGCGATCTGCTGCTCACGGCTCGCGCCGTCCGCGGTCGGGGCGTAGGCGGAGCCGCCGTAGGCGTTCCAGGTGCCGGCGGAGAACTGGAGTCCGCCGTAGTAGCCGTTGCCGGTGTTGATGTGCCAGTCGCCGCCGCTCTCGCACTGGGCGATGCGGTCCCACACTCCGCCGTCCGCCGCCTGCGCCTCGCCGGTGACGGCCAGCAGCCCGAGGGGGGCCAGCAGGGCCGCCCCGGCGAGAGCCGCCGTCGTGCGCGTCGTGCGGGTCGTGCGGGAGGAGGTGGGGCGGTTGGTATCGGCACATTCGGACATGGGCATCCCTCTCTACGGACCCGGGGTCCCCCGGAGCGGGGCACGCTCCCGCGCGTCGGCGCGTTCCGCGTGTCCCACCCGTCCGCCACGGGGGGGCGTACCGCCCGTTCTCCGCACCCGGTGCGGGGAACTCGGTACTCATTGCTACGTACTTGCCTGGTGCTGATCGGCGGACGTACCCGAGCGGTGCTCGTTGCACACGGCCGATGAATGTACGGAGCGTGGCGAGTCCACATCAACCAACTTCTTGTCATTCCAGGCCAGTTGGCCGTTACCGGCGGTATCACCGTAGGGCGACTGTCCACTTCATCGCTGGATTTCCCGACTTGTCGACCAGGTAACGACCCGGTCACGTGACGATCTGTGACTCAGCTCACCGCTTCAAGTTCCTTCGCCTTTCACTTACTTGACTATGAGTGGCCGATTCCGTGCGCATTGTGACCCTGCGCGTCGGATGGTTCGATTCCGTTCGCCGAGCAGCGTGACCACCGCCACAACTCCCCCGTTGTCTTCTTCATGAGGCCGCCCGGCCTCGCCCGACCCCGCATCCCCAGGGAGCCACCCGTGCCGCGCATGCTCGACCTCAGTGACGAGGTACGCGCCGAGATCGGCGAC
Source organism: Streptomyces sp. NPDC048600 (assembly GCF_055587025.1). Lineage (NCBI taxonomy): Bacteria > Bacillati > Actinomycetota > Actinomycetes > Kitasatosporales > Streptomycetaceae > Streptomyces > Streptomyces sp. NPDC048600. The sequence goes on from NZ_JBVJGZ010000002.1 coordinate 427,769, forward strand.
GAAGAAGCAGACCGGCTGCTCGCCGGAGTCAACGCCCCCGGCAGCTACGACTGCACGTCCTGCCGCACCCCGGGCGACTCGGACCAGGAGCCCACCAGCACCGTCCTGTTCGTCGGGGACGAGACCGCCGTCCTGGCCTTCGCCCACGCGGGCTGTCTGCCCTCGCAGGTCGTCCAGGTCACCGAGGAGCAGCTGCGCGGGGCCGTGCGGTCGATCAGCGGTGACACCGTCGATCTGGAGCCCGACAAGGTCGTTCCCGAGCAGGCCGTCCTGGGTGTGACCAGCGGACTCATGCTGATCGCCGGGGAGTTGCACCCCGCCCTGGTCGTGGAGCCGACCGGCCCGGTCGTGCGGCCCGGCTCCGACGGGCTGGGCGACGACTTCCTGCCGCTGCTCATCGAGCAGGGCTTCATGCCGGTCACAGAGCTGTCCTCGGTGCCGCCGGTGCAGCACGGGTGGTCGGTGCTGCTGGCCATGGGGCAGCTGCACGCGGTGCTCCAGCCCGGCCCGAACGGCGGCCAGCCGGTGGCCTGGTGGCAGGCCCACCAGCCGCTGCAGGTGACGGAGGGCTGGCGGGCCGCCGCGAACAAGCACCAGCAGGTGCTGATGTTCGCCGCGCCGGTGGGGTCCATCGGACGGCAGCCCCGCGAGGACCTGCTGCGCGACGCGCTCGACAAGGCCGCGGCGAACGGAAAGCTGGTCGGGGCCGTGCTGCCGCTGGCGGGGACGTGAGTCCCGCCTGCTGAGTCGGGGCCGCGGGGCCCGTGCGGCCGCTCGCGCCCGCGCGGCGGAGCCACGCACCGACACCGCCCCGCACCCCCCTTCACGCCGGCTCCGCGGCGCATCTCTTCCACGGCTCGGTCGTTTGGACATACGTGCACGCATACTCCGTCCCCCGCCGCCAGGTTCCCCCGCCGATTCCGTCCGCACGAGCGGCGAACGACGGCGGGCCCTCGGCCACGCCCATCTACGACGCGCTCTACGCCGAGTACGTCAAGACCTTCCGCTCGCTGCCGGGCGACCGCAGCGGCGAGGAGGAGCTGGGCTTCACCGCGTTCGGCACGCGCCACCCGGCGGCGTACCCGGGCTCGTTCAGCAGCTCCTTCAGCAGCTCGTACAGCGCCTACAGCGCGGGCGCGAGCAGCGCCCGGCACGGCACGGGACAGCAGTCGCAGTGGCAGCGGGTCGGGCAGCTCGGCACGATGACACATGTGCCGGCCGCGCTGCCGCCGGGGACCGGCGGGAACTGACGCCGAAGGGGCGGCCTCCTTGCGGGAGGCCGCCCCTTCGTGCCGTGGTCACGTCCGTGCCGTGGTCACTTCTTCTTCGCGCCGCGCTTCTCGCGGACCCGCACGGAGATATGGATCGGCGTGCCCTCGAAGCTGAACTCCTCGCGCAGCCGGCGCTCGATGAAGCGCCGGTAGCCCGCCTCGATGAAGCCGGAGGCGAAGAGCACGAACCGCGGCGGCTTGGTGCCGGCCTGGGTGCCGAAGAGGATGCGCGGCTGCTTGCCGCCCCGGACGGGGTGCGGGTGGGCCGCGACCAGCTCGCCCAGGAAGGCGTTCAGCCGGCCGGTCGGGACGCGCGTCTCCCAGCCCGCGAGGGCCGTCTCGATCGCGGGGACCAGCTTCTCCATGTGCCGGCCGGTGCGCGCCGAGACGTTCACCCGGGGCGCCCAGGCGATCTGGGCGAGCTCGGTCTCGATCTCCCGCTCCAGGTAGTAGCGGCGCTCCTCGTCGAGGGTGTCCCACTTGTTGAAGGCCACGACCACCGCGCGCCCGGCCTCGACGGCCATGGTCACGATGCGCTGGTCCTGCACCGAGATGTTCTCGGCGGCGTCGATCAGGATGACGGCGACCTCGGCCTTCTCGACGGCGGCCGCGGTGCGCAGCGAGGCGTAGTAGTCGGCGCCCTGCTGGAGGTGGACCCGCTTGCGGATACCGGCGGTGTCCACGAACTTCCAGGTGACGCCGCCCAGTTCGATCAGCTCGTCGACCGGGTCACGGGTGGTGCCCGCGAGTTCGTTGACGACGACGCGCTCCTCGCCGGCCACCTTGTTCAGCAGCGAGGACTTGCCGACGTTCGGGCGCCCGATCAGCGCGATGCGCCGGGGACCGCCCACGCCCGCCCCGCCGAAGCTCTGCTCCGGCGCCTCGGGCAGCGCCTCCAGGACGGCGTCCAGCATGTCGCCGGTGCCCCGGCCGTGCAGCGCGGACACCGGGTGGGGCTCGCCCAGGCCCAGCGACCACAGGTAGGTGGCGTCGGCCTCACCGCTCGGGCCGTCGACCTTGTTGGCGCACAGCACCACGGGCTTGCCCGCCTTGCGCAGCAGCCGTACGACGGCCTCGTCGGTGTCGGTGGCGCCGACCTTGGCGTCCACCACGAAGACCACCGCGTCGGCCGCCTCGATGGCGAACTCGGCCTGCGCGGCCACGGAGGCGTCGATACCGAAGACGTCCTGCTCCCAGCCGCCGGTGTCGACGACCTTGAAGCGGCGGCCGGCCCATTCGGCCTCGTAGGTGACGCGGTCGCGGGTGACGCCGGGCTTGTCCTCGACGACGGCCTCACGGCGGCCGATGATCCGGTTCACCAGGGTCGACTTGCCGACGTTCGGGCGGCCCACGACGGCGAGCACCGGGAGCGGGCCGTGCCCGGCCTCCTCGATGGCGCCCTCGACGTCCTCGAGGGCGAAGCCCTCCTCCACGGCGAGCTCCATGAACTCCGCGTACTCGGCGTCGCCGAGCGCCCCGTGGTCGTACTCGTGCTCGGCCGAGCCATCGGGCTGGATGTGGTCGTTCATGAAGTCCGTACCTCGTTCATCGTGGTGATCGGTGGACCTCCCGTCACGGGTGATCCACTACTCAGTCTCGCCCAGCACCCGGTGGGGCGCCCGGCGTTTTCGTCGCTAGCGCCCGGTCAGGCGCCTGGCACTCCGAAGGTGCTCGGTGAGCTGCTTCTGGATGCGCTCGGTCGCCTCGTCCAGCGCCCGGCGGGTGCGGCGGCCGCTGCCGTCGCCCGCGTCGAAGGGCTCGCCGAAGACGACGTCGACGCGGCTGCGCAGCGGCGGCAGCGCCTTTATCAACCGCCCGCGGCGCTCGGCGCTTCCCATGACGGCCACCGGCACGATCGGTGCGTCGCCGCGGACCGCGAAATAGGCGAGCCCGGCGCGCAGCGAGGCGAAGTCGCCCTCGCCCCGGGTGCCCTCCGGGAAGATGCCGAGGGCGCCGCCGTTCTTGAGCACGCCGAGGGCCTGCGTGATCGCCGTGCGGTCGGCGGCCGCGCGGTCCACCTTCAGCTGGCCGATGCCGGTCAGGAAGGGGTCGAGGGGGCCGATGAAGGCCTCCTTCTTGATCAGGAAGTGCACGGGCCGCGGGCACACACCCATGACCATCGGGCCGTCGATGTTGTGGCTGTGGTTGACGGCGAAGATCACCGGGCCGGCCACGGGCACCTTCCAGGCGCCCAGCACGCGCGGCTTCCACAGCCCGTACATCAGGCCGACGCCGATCCGGCGCCCGATCTCGGCGCCCTGCTCGGACGGAATCCCGGCAGCCCGCTCGGACGGAAGGCTCACTCTCCGGCTCGCTTCTCCTCGACGAGGGTGACGACACACTCGATGACCTGGGCCAGCGTGAGGTCGGTGGTGTCGACCTCGACCGCGTCGCCGGCCTTGGCCAGCGGCGAGGTCGTGCGGCTGGAGTCGGCCGCGTCGCGCTTGAGCAGCGCCTCGCGGGTCGAGTGCACGTCGGCACCCTTCAGCTCTCCGCTGCGGCGGGCGGCACGGGCCTCCGCCGAGGCGGTCAGGAAGATCTTCAGGTCGGCGTCGGGCAGCACGGTCGTGCCGATGTCCCGGCCCTCGACCACGATGCCGAGCTCCGCGCCGGCCGCGATGGAGCGCTGGAGCTCGGTGATCCGGGACCGGACCTCGGGCACCGCGCTGACCGCGCTGACCTGGGAGGTGACCTCCTGGGTGCGGATCGGCGCGGCGACGTCGATGCCGTCGACGGTGATCGTGGGCTTGTCCGGGTCGGTGCCGGAGACGATCTCGGGCTTGCCCGCGACCGCGGCGATCGCGGTGGGGTCCTCGACGTCGATCCCGTTGCTCACCATCCACCAGGTGATCGCCCGGTACTGGGCGCCGGTGTCCAGGTAGCTGAGGCCCAGCTGGGCGGCCACGGCCTTGGAGGTGCTCGACTTGCCGGTGCCGGAGGGGCCGTCGATGGCGACAATCACGGGCTGGGCGGCGCCGTTTTCCACGGAGGGACACCTTCCTGGTGCGGTGAGGCTGGTGGGGTGCGGGACGTCAGAACGCCCCACACAAGGTTACCGGCCCTTCGGCACCCCTCCGACTGCCGGAGGGACCGGCCCCGTACGGCCGGTCCCTCCGGTGTGCTCCTCACCGTCCCGGAAGGCGCCGGGCGCCGTCCGAGAGCCGTCCCGGACGGCGCCCGGCACCTTCCGGCCCGGGCCCCGCGGGGACGCCCTACTGCCGGATCGACCAGCCCCGCTCGCGCAGGGCCGCCGTCAGCATCGGCGCGGCCTTCGGCTCCACCATGAGCTGCACCAGGCCCGCCTGCTGCCCGGTCGCGTGCTCGATGCGCACGTCCTCGATGTTGACCCCGGCCCGGTCGGCGTCGGCGAAGATCCGGGCCAGCTGTCCGGGCTGGTCGTCGATGAGCACAGCCACCGTCTCGTACACCCGGGGCGCCGAGCCGTGCTTGCCGGGGACCCTTATCTGCCCGGCGTTGCCGCGCCGCAGCACGTCCTCGATGCCGGCCGCGCCCTCGCGCCGCTTGTCCTCGTCGGAGGACGCGAGGGCCCGCAGCGCCCGGACCGTCTCACCGAGGTCGGCGGAGACGTCCGCGAGCAGGTCGGCGACCGGGCCGGGGTTCGCGGAGAGGATGTCGATCCACATCCTGGGGTCGGAGCCCGCGATCCGGGTCACGTCACGGATGCCCTGCCCGGACAGCCGTACGGCGGCCTCCTCGGCGTTCTCCAGGCGCGCGGCGACCATGCTGGACACCAGGTGGGGCATGTGCGAGACGAGGGCGACGGCACGGTCGTGGGCGTCGGCGTCCATGACGACCGGGACGGCACGGCAGTGCGAGACCAGCTCCAGGGCCAGGTTCAGCACCTCGGTCTCGGTGTCCCGGGTGGGCGTGAGGACCCAGGGGCGGCCCTCGAAGAGGTCGCCCGTCGCGGCCAGCGGGCCCGACTTCTCCCGGCCGGACATCGGGTGGGTGCCGAGATAGCGCGACAGGTCCAGGCCCAGCTCCTCCAGCTCGCGGCGCGGGCCGCCCTTGACGCTGGCCACGTCGAGGTAGCCGTAGGCCACGTCCCGGCGCATGGCGTCGGCCAGCACCCCGGCCACGTGCGCGGGCGGCGCCGCGACCACCGCGAGGTCGACCCGCCCGGCGGGCTCCTCGTCGGTGCCGGCCCCCAGCGCGGCCGCGGTACGGGCCTGCTCGGGGTCGTGGTCGGCGAGATGCACGGTGACGCCCCGCTGGACGAGGGCCAGCGCCACCGAGGTGCCGATGAGCCCGGTTCCTACGACGAGTGCGGTCCTCACTGGGCGATGTCCTTACGCAGGGCGGCGGCCGCACCGAGGTACACATGGGCGATGTCGGCGCGCGGCCGGTCGGATTCGATGTGGGCGAGGACCCGGACGACGCGGGGCATCGCCCCCTCGATCTCCAGCTCCTGGGCGCAGATCAGCGGCACGTCGACGATGCCCAGCTTGCGGGCGGCCACCGCGGGAAAGTCGCTGTGCAGATCGGGCGTGGCCGTGAACCAGATGCTGATCAGGTCCTCGGTGGTCAGGCCGTTGCGCTCGAGGACCTCGGTGAGCAGCGCGCCGACCCGCTCCTCCATGTGCCCGGCCTCGTCCCGCTCCAGTTGCACGGCTCCCCGGACCGCTCGTACCGCCACGGTGCTGCTCCTCGCTGGTCTGCGTCTGTGCTGTTGGCCTGACCAGCGTAGTCAGCTCGCGCGGGAACGGCGTACGGCTCGAGTCCGCCTGGAGGCGCTCCATAGTCACATGCCGTGAGCACCCCGGCGTCCGTCACCCGCCGCCCCCGCGCGGCCCGGTCACATGTCCCACAGCGCCCCGAGGGTCATCAGCTCGCCGTGGTACTCGATCCGGTCCGCCCACTCGGCGGGCCAGGCCGCCGCGCCCAGGTGCGCCCCCGCGAAGGCGCCCGCCAGACAGGCGATGGAGTCGGAGTCCCCCGAGGAGCAGGCGGCCCGGCGCAGCGCGGTCAGCGGCTCGTCCACGAACAGCAGGAAGCACAGCAGCCCGGTCGCCAGCGCCTCCTCGGCGATCCAGCCCTCGCCGGTGGCCAGGCACGGGTCGGTCTCGGGGGAAGGCTCGCGCAGCGCCTCCTGAAGCCGTGCCAGCACGGCGAGGCAGTCGTCCCAGCCGCGCGCGATGAAGTGCTCGGGCGAGGGGTCCTGGGCGCGGGTCCACAGGTCGCCCAGCCAGGTGTGGTGGTAACGGGTGCGGTTGTCGTAGGCGTACGACCGCAGCAGCCCGACCAGTCCGGTCGGCTCGGCGCCCTGGGCGAGCAGCCGTACGGCGTGCGCGGTGAGGTCGGAGGCGGCGAGCGCGGTGGGATGGCCGTGGGTGAGGGCGGCCTGCAACTGGGCGGCGCCCGCGCGCTGTTCGTCGCTCAGCCCGGGGGCGAGGCCGGTCGGCGCGACCCGCATGTTGGCGCCGCAGCCCTTGGAGCCGATCTGGCTGGCGTCCTGCCAGGCGCGGCCCTCGGCCTTGAGGAGGTTGCATGCGACCAGGCAGGTGTTGCCGGGTGCGCGGTTGTTCTCCGGTGACCGGTACCAGTCCACGAACTCCTCGCGCACCGGCCGCTCCAGCCGCTCGGGCCCGAGCACGCCCCGGTCCATGGCGGTGCGCAGGCCGCGGCCGAGAGCGAGGGTCATCTGGGTGTCGTCGGTGACGAGCGCCTTCTCCGGCAGCCGCAACTGCCGCCACGGCCCGAACCGGTACTCGATGGACTCCACCGTGCTGAACTCCGTCAAACGGCCCAGCGCGTCCCCCAGGGCGAGCCCCAGCAGGGCCCCGGTGGCGGCGTTCTTCCCCACGATGCTGGTCATTCGGGACGTCCTTCCCGGGACGGTCGGAGCAGGGGTGGATGCAGTGCGGTGGCGGTGCCCGCGCGGTAGACGGCGGCGGGCTTGCCGCGGCCTCCGGTCAGCCGCGCGGCGCCGGGCACGGCTTCCACGAAGCCGGGGGTGGCGAGCACCTTGCGGCGGAAGTTGGGCCGGTCCAGCGGGGTGCCCCACACGGTCTCGTAGACCTGCTGGAGCTCGCCGAGGGTGAACTCGGGCGGGCAGAAGGCGGTGGCGAGGCAGGTGTGCTCCAGCCGGGCGCCGACCCGGTCGTGGGCGTCGGCGAGGATCCGGTCGTGGTCGAAGGCCAGCGGCCCGGCCGTGCCGTACGGCAGCCAGCCCGCCCGGGCCGCGTCCCCGCCGCCGCGCGCCTCGGGAGCGTCGGGCAGCAGCGCGGTGAAGGCGACCGAGACGACCCGCATCCGGGGGTCTCGGCCGGGTTCGCTGTAGGTCCGCAGCTGCTCCAGGTGCAGCCCGGAGACGTCCGCCAGGCCGGTCTCCTCGGCGAGTTCGCGCCGGGCGGCCGTCTCGGCCGACTCCTCGGGCAGCACGAAGCCGCCGGGCAGGGCCCAGCGGCCGGCGTAGGGCTCCTGCCCGCGCTGGACGAGCAGGACGTGCAGGGCGCCCTCGCGCAGGGTCAGGACCGCGAGGTCGACGGTGACGGCGAAGGGTTCGTACGCGTGCTTGTCGTACCCGCCCACGACCACCACCCCCTTTAATAGTCACTGCGACTATAAAAGAGGGTGGCGGGGGATCACAAGCTGTTTAGAGGTCGACTTCCTTCATGAGCATCCCGACCTCGGTGTTCGACAGCCGGCGCAGCCAGCCCGACTTCTGGTCGCCCAGGGTGATCGGGCCGAACGAGGTGCGCACCAGCTTCTCGACCGGGAAACCGGCCTCGGCGAGCATGCGGCGCACGATGTGCTTGCGGCCCTCGTGCAGGGTCACCTCGACGAGGTAGTTCTTGCCGGTCTGCTCGACGACCCGGAAGTGGTCCGCGCGGGCGTAGCCGTCCTCCAGCTGGATGCCGTCCTTGAGCTTCTTGCCCAGATCGCGCGGGATCGGGCCGACGATGGCCGCGAGGTAGGTCTTCTTCACCCCGTACTTGGGGTGGGTCAGCCGGTGGGCCAGCTCGCCGTGGTTGGTGAGCAGGATGACGCCCTCGGTCTCGGTGTCGAGCCGGCCGACGTGGAAGAGCCGCGTCTCACGGTTGGTGACGTAGTCGCCGAGGCACTGACGGCCCTCGGGGTCCTCCATGGTGGAGACGACACCGGCAGGCTTGTTCAGCGAGAAGAACTGGTACGACTGGGTCGCGACGGTCAGGCCGTCGACCTTGACCTCGTCCTTCTCCGGGTCGACCCGCTTGCCCTGCTCGAGCACGATCTCGCCGTTGACCTCGACACGGGCCTGCTCGATCAGCTCCTCGCAGGCGCGCCGGGAGCCGTAGCCGGCCCGGGCGAGCACCTTCTGGAGCCGCTCGCCCTCCTGCTCGGCGCCCGGGAAGGTCTTGGGCAGCTTGACGTCCTTCTTGCCCGCGTACCGCTCGCGGTTGCGCTCCTCGGCCCGCGTCTCGTACTCGCGCGAGCGTCCGGGGGCCGTACGGCCGCGTCCCGTGCCCTGCTGGGACTGCTTGGGGCCGCCCTTGGCTCCGCCGCGCGCGGCGCCGCCGCGACCGGACTTGGGGCCGTCCTGGGTCGCTCCGGGGCCCACGTCGTAGCGGCGCTCCTCGGGGCGGGGCTTGCGGGGACGGCCGCCCTGCCCCTGGCGCTCGTCCCTGTTGTTGCCGGCGCCGCGGGAGTTACCGCGCCCGCCGTTCCTGCCGCTGCCGCTACCGCTACCGCTACCGCTGCTTCGCATCAAAGTTCCGTCGTCGTCGTGTGTTCGCCGTCTGCGTCCGGGCCGCCGTCGGGGGCGTCCGGGTCGAACGACGGCACCCCTTCCTGGGTCTCGGCCTCGATCGCGTCCGCCTCCGGGAGGAAGGGCGCGAGCTCCGGGAGTTCGTCCAGACCGCGCAGGCCCATCCGCTCCAGGAAGTAGTTCGTCGTCACATACAGGATCGCACCTGTTTCGGGTTCCGTGCCCGCCTCCGCCACCAGACCGCGCTGGAGGAGGGTGCGCATCACGCCGTCGCAGTTGACCCCGCGCACGGCCGAGACCCGGCTGCGGCTGACCGGCTGGCGGTACGCCACGACGGCCAGGGTCTCCAGCGCCGCCTGGGTGAGCCGGGCGGTCTGCCCCTCCAGGACGAGTTTCTCCACGGCCGCGGCGTACTCGGGACGGGTGTAGAAGCGCCAGCCGCCCGCGACGAACCGCAGCTCGAAGCCACGGCCCTGGGCCGCGTAGTCCTCGGCCAGCTCGCGCAGCGCCTTGGTGATCTGCCGCCGGGGCCGTTCGAGCAGCTTCGCCAGATGCTCCTCGGTCGCGGGCTCGTCCACGACCATGAGCACGGCCTCCAGGGCGGGCCTGAGGTCGAGCTCGGCCACGGAACGCGGGCCGCCCGACGCGTCGGTGCCGGACTCGCTCATGGCTTCTTCTCCTCCTTGGGCTCCTCGGGCGGCCGGTCGAACTCGTCCGTCACCCTCGGCGTATCGTCCCCGTCCCCGCCGGTCCACCGCACCAGCAGGTCCCCCAGCGCCTCCTCCTGCTCCAGCGCGACGGCCTTCTCCCGGTACAGCTCCAGCAGCGCCAGGAACCGGGCCACGACGGTGAGGGTGCCGTCGGCGTCCGACACCAGCGCCTGGAAGCTGGCCTCCCCGAACTCGCGGAGCCGCGAGACGACGATCCCGGCCTGTTCCTGCACGCTGACGAGCGGCGCGTGGATGTGGTCGACGTAGACCTGCGGCCTGGGCCTCGGCTGCATCGCCTTCACGGCGAGCCTGGCGAACCCCTCGGGGCCGATGCTGATGACGACCTCGGGCAGCAGTTCGGCGAGCTGCGGCTCCAGACCGACGGTACGGGGGTAGCGCCGCGCCTCGTCCGCCAGCCGCCGGTTGAAGATCTCCGCGATCTGTTTGTACGCGCGGTACTGGAGCAGCCGTGCGAACAGCAGGTCCCGGGCCTCCAGCAGGGCCAGGTCGGCCTCGTCCTCGACCTCGGCGGCCGGCAGCAGCCGGGCGGCCTTCAGGTCGAGCAGGGTCGCGGCCACGACGAGGAACTCGGTCGTCTGGTCCAGGTCCCAGTCAGGCCCCATGGCCCGGATGTGCGCCATGAACTCGTCGGTGACCTTGGACAGCGCCACCTCGGTGACGTCCAGCTTGTGCTTGGAGATCAGCTGGAGCAGGAGGTCGAAGGGGCCTTCGAAGTTGGCGAGCCGGACCTTGAAGACGCCGTCGCCGGGCTCACCGGCGGAGGGCCCGGGCGAGGGCTCGGGCTCCGGCGAGGGCTCGGGCTGCGGCGAGGGCTCGGGCTGCGGCTCAGGCTCAGGCTTTGACTCGGCCTCGGGCTCAGGTTGTCGCTCGGGCTCGGGCTCGGGCGGCTCCGCCTCAGGACTTTCGGCCTCTGGGCGACCGGCTTCAAGCCCCTCGACCTCAGGACGCTCGGCCTCGGGACGCTGGACCTCCGGACGCTCGGCCTCGACCGACCCGGTCCCGGATTCGTCCCCGGCCCCGGCGCCGCCACTCTCCGCCGCCGCGGGAGCCACGGCCCCGCCCGCCCCCGGCCCGCGCCCCAGCGCACGCCGACGCCCGCCGGCACCACCGGCCGCGGCAGCGGGAACGTCGCTCGAGGTCATAGCCTCCGCAGGCTACCCCTACCGTCCCCGCAGCCGCCGAACCAGAATGCTCGCTTCCCCGCGCGTCTCCAGATCCGCGAGCACCACGGCGACCGCCTCGCGGACGATCCGCCCACGGTCCACGGCCAGCCCGTGCTCACCGCGGAGCACCAGACGGGCGTGCTCCAGATCCATCAGCTCCTCGGCGGACACATAGACGGTGATCTTCTCGTCGTGCCGCTCGCGCCCGCTCGGGCGCCGCGAGGAGCTCCGCCCCCGCTTGCGCGGCTCCGTGGCAGAACCTTCCTGCGGCGGTACCGCCTGCCGCCGGGCGGAGCCGCGGCTGCGGGACTCCCCGGCCTCGGCCCCCTCCGCGTCGGCCGCGACGTGCTCCGCCCCGTCCCCGTCCCCGGCCTGCGCGGGCACCGCCTGCGGCGCGTCCTCCGCGGCCGCGGCGGCGTCGCCCTCACCGGCCGGCGGGGGCACCCGGGCCTCGCCGCCTGCCTGGCGTCGTGGGGTGGACGGCTGAAGCGCCGTGCCCCCTGTCGTACGGAAGAGTTCGTCGGCCCCCGGCAGACTCACTCGGCGTGACACCGGGCGAGCACCTCCCTGGCGAGCTGGCGGTAGGCGGCGGCACCGACGGAGTTGGAGGCGTAGGTGGTGATCGGCTCGCCGGCGACCGTGGTCTCCGGGAAGCGCACCGTGCGGCCGATGACCGTGTGGTAGACGTGATCGTCGAACGCCTCGACGACACGCGCGAGCACCTCACGGCTGTGCACGGTGCGCGAGTCGTACATCGTGGCGAGGATCCCGTCGAGCTCCAGCTCCGGGTTGAGCCGCTCCTGGACCTTCTCGATGGTCTCGGTCAGCAGCGCGACACCGCGGAGGGCGAAGAACTCGCACTCCAGGGGGACGATCACCTTGTGGGCGGCCGTCAGCGCGTTGACGGTGAGCAGGCCGAGCGAGGGCTGACAGTCGATCACGATGTAGTCGTAGTCGTCCATCAGCGGCTTCAGCGCACGCTGGAGCGTGGACTCGCGGGCCACCTCGGAGACCAGCTGGACCTCCGCCGCCGAGAGGTCGATGTTGCTCGGCAGCAGGTCCATGTTGGGGACCGCGGTCTTCAGGAGCACCTCGTCCGCCGACATGCCCCGCTCCATGAGCAGGTTGTAGACGGTGAGGTCGAGCTCCATCGGGTTGACACCGAGACCCACCGACAGCGCGCCCTGCGGGTCGAAGTCCACGAGCAGCACCCGGCGGCCGTACTCCGCGAGGGCGGCACCCAGGTTGATGGTCGACGTGGTCTTGCCCACGCCGCCCTTCTGGTTGCACATCGCGATGATCGTCGCGGGACCGTGGTTGGTCAGCGGTCCCGGGATCGGGAAGTACGGCAGCGGGCGTCCGGTCGGGCCGATGCGCTCACGGCGCTGACGGGCAGCGTCGGGTGCGAGCGTGGCCGCGTACTCCGGGTCCGGCTCGTATTCGGCGTCGGGGTCGTAGAAGTGCCCCTCGGGCAGTTCGTCGTAGTCGGCGAAGTGGTTGTGGGGCGCGCCACTTCCGTCGCCGGCCATGGCGTTCACGTGATGGCCATCCATGCTCTGGTGTGCTGACAGAGCCGTGTGGGGGCTGGTCTGGCTCTGGCGGGCTGCGAAGGTTCGGACAGCGACGGAGCCGACAGCCTCGAGCCCCGTGGAGCCCTGGCCCCGCGTAGGCATTCCTGGTTGACCACCCCCGGGAGAAAATGTCGACTCATTCACAAGTCGTCTTACCTCCTTGGTGACCAGGAAACTTCTAGACAAGGTCAGCGTGGCACCATGCCGACGGTTGGCGACTCTATGGCGTGTCGAGGGTCCGCAGCAACACAATCCGCCGGACCCGGCAGGATGTGTCGGCAATGAAACATCCCTCTGTCAAGGGCGTACGGGCGTCGCACGGCAGGTTTCACGGGTGTGCGAATCGGTTCAAGGGTTACGTTCGAGGCGAGTTGGCCTAGAGTCGCAAAGTGACCATACACACATCCGGCCGGACCTTGTCGGCAAGGTCCGGCCGGATGCGTGGTGTTGACGACCTGTGTTGACGAATCGCCTTTTACCGAACGGTGACTCGGCGACCGGGACCGTCGGCCGAGGTCAGCCGAGCAGGGTCTCCAGCTCGAGGTGCTCCAGGCCGTGCGCCTCGGCGACCTCGCGGTAAACGACCTTGCCGTCGTGGGTGTTCAGGCCCTTGGCGAGCGCGGGGTCGCGGCGCAGCGCCTCGGCCCAGCCGTTGTTGGCGAGCGAGACGATGTACGGCAGCGTGGCGTTGGTGAGCGCGTAGGTGGAGGTGTTCGGCACCGCGCCCGGCATGTTGGCGACGCAGTAGAAGACCGAGTTGTGGACCTTGAAGGTCGGCTCGGCGTGGGTGGTGGGACGGGAGTCCTCGAAGCAGCCGCCCTGGTCGATCGCGATGTCGACAAGGACACTTCCGGGCTTCATCCGGGAGACCAGCTCGTTGGTGACGAGCTTCGGGGCCTTGGCGCCCGGGATGAGGACGGCGCCGATGACGAGGTCGGCGTCGAGGACGGCCTTCTCCAGCTCGAAGGCGTTGGACATGACGGCCTTGATCTTGGTGCCGAAGATCTTGTCGGCCTCGCGCAGCTTGTTGATGTCGCGGTCGAGCAGGGTCACGTCGAAGCCCATGCCGATGGCGATCTGCGCGGCGTTCCAGCCGGAGACGCCGCCGCCGATGACGACGGCCTTGGCCGGGGTGACACCGGGGACGCCGCCGGGCAGGACGCCACGGCCGCCGACCGGGCGCATCAGGTGGTAGGCGCCGACCTGCGGGGCCAGCCGGCCCGCGACCTCGGACATCGGGGCGAGCAGCGGCAGCGCGCGGTTGGCCAGCTCGACGGTCTCGTAGGCGATGGCCGTGGTGCCGGACTCCAGGAGGGCGTCCGTGCACTCCTTGGAGGCGGCCAGGTGCAGGTAGGTGAAGAGCGTCTGGTCCTTGCGGAGGCGGTGGTACTCCTCGGCGATGGGCTCCTTGACCTTCAGCAGCAGGTCGGCGGTGGCCCAGACCTCGTCGGCGGTGTCCAGGATCTCCGCACCGGCGGCCACGTACTCGTCGTTCGTGATCGAGGAGCCGAGACCGGCGTCGCGCTCGACGACGACCTGGTGGCCGTTGCGCACCAGCTCGTGCACACCGGCGGGGGTGATGGCCACCCGGAACTCGTTGTTCTTGACCTCGCGGGGGATGCCGACCTTCACGTCGATCACGGTCCTTGGCTCAGAGGGGGATTGCACGACATACCCGTATACGCAGGGGCATACCGGGAGACACCGCAGGAGAACGTGCGGCAGAGCCAGTTTAATGAAGGTGTTCCCGCTGTCTAGCCTTTCATTGCATCAATCTTCAGCAGATGTACTGCGGATTTCGCAGGCATTAGGGCCTTGTTCCGGGGGTTCCTCGCCGGTAACGACCTCCTGGAGCTCCTCCCCCAGCATGCGCTCGGCCGTCGCGCGGTGCAGCCGCGCGGCCGCCGGGTCGCCCAGGTGCTCCAGGATGTCGGCCGTCCTGAGGTGCAGTGCCGCCTGGAGACGCTGGTCCTCCGCCTGCCTCGCCCACTCCACCGCCTCCTGGCAGGTGCGCAGGCATTCCTCGGGCCGCCCGGCGTACTCCTGCACGCGTGCCAGCTCGCTCAACGCCCGTGCCTGTGCGGCGACATCGCCCTCCTTGCGGTGGCCCGCGACAGCCGCCCGCCAGCCCCGCAGCGCCTCGCCGTAGCGGCCCGCGTAGGTGTGCGCGGTGGCGATCCGGCCGTACAGCCGGGCGGCGTCCGCGCGCTCGTCCCGGGCCAGCCGCTGGGCCAGCGCCCGGCCGAACCAGTCGGCCGCCCGGTCGTAGTCCCCGAGCTCCAGATGCGCGCCGCCTACGGATTCCATCGCCCGGCCGGTCGCGTACGGGTCGTTCGCCCGGCGTCCGGCGTCCAAGGCCGTCCGGAAACGCACCAGCGCCTCGGCCGTGCGTCCCGTGCGGGCGTCGAGATCGCCCAGGTTCAGCAGGGCCGCGGCCTGCTCCCGGGCCAGCCCGCGGCGCTCGGCCACGTCCAGCACCAGTCCGTGCAGGCCATACAGGTCGGCCGCCGCGGCCTGGGTGCCGATGTGCGCGACCATGGTCCGCACCAGCTGGGACATCAGCCGCCGGGCCAGCGTGTCCAGCTCGCCGTCGGCGACCGCCAGCCGGGCGGAGGCGAGCAGCGCGGGCCGCCGGACACCCAGCCACTCGGCGGCCGCCCGCGGGCTGGGGAAGCGCAGCGAGCGGGGCATGCCGAGCAGCTTCTCGCGGGCCTGCGGACTGTCCGTCTCGGTGATCGCCCGGCAGGACTGGAGCAGCCGTACGGTCCGCTCCAGCATGCGCGCCCGCGCCAGCTGGAGCTCGGCCGGACGGTCCTGGGACTCGGCGAGGGCCTTCAGCAGCGGCTGGAGGCAGCCGGGGACCTCGTACTGCGGCAGCGGGGCGTCCAGGGCGTGCAGCAGGCCGAGCGCGACGAAGTCGTCCAGGGTGGTGCCGGCGCTGCTGACCGAGCACCCGGCGAGCGCGGAAGCCGTGTGCGGGTCG
The DNA here is from genome assembly GCF_055587025.1 of Streptomyces sp. NPDC048600. NCBI lineage: Bacteria > Bacillati > Actinomycetota > Actinomycetes > Kitasatosporales > Streptomycetaceae > Streptomyces > Streptomyces sp. NPDC048600. Next base: position 443,196 of record NZ_JBVJGZ010000002.1, read on the forward strand.
ACCAGACCGGCCGGGGCGAGCGAGAGCAGTCGCAGTATCCGGGCGGCGGGGGCGGGCAGCGAGCCGTAGGCGAGGCGGAAGACACGGGCGAGCGGGGTGCCGGACTCGTCGCCCTCGGCGTGCAGATGCTTGGCCAGGTCGGCGACGGCGGCCTTGGGCCGGGCCGCGAGCCAGCCGCCGGCCATCATCAGGGCGGCCGGCTGCGCCTGACACTCCTCCACCAGGCCCTCGGCGGCCCGCGGGTCCACGGTGATCCGGACCGACCCGGTGTGCCGCGACAGCAGCTCCAGGGCCGACTTGGTGTCCAGCCCGCCCAGCGTGCACGGCCGTACGTCGGAGATGCCGGTCAGCGGCCCGCCGGAGACGGCCACGACCAGGCTCTCGGGCGAGTCCGGCAGCAGCGCGTCGACCTGTGCGGCGTCGACGGCGTCGTCCAGCAGGAGCAGGGCCCGGCGCCCGGCCAGGGCCTCGCGCAGCGCCTCCGCGAGCTCGTCCTCGGCCGCGCCCGGCGGCGTGGGCAGCTCCAGCGCGGTGAGCAGGTCCCGGGCCACGCGCTCGACGGGTACGGGGGTTCCGCCGGGCTCGCTCAGCCGGGCGCGCAGTACCCCGTCGGGGTAACGGTGGGCGACCTGGCGCACCAGCTCCTCGGCCAGCGCGCTGCGCCCCGACCCGGGCCGCCCGGCGATCAGCAGCACACGCGCGCGGGGCGCCTTGCGCCCGGAGAGGGTGTCCAGCCCGGCCCGCTCGATGTCGGCGCACAGGCCCTTCAACTCCCGGGTGCGCCCGAGAAACCCATCCTCACGGGCCTGGACCGACAGCCGCGCACCACCGGTGTCCACCGCCTGATCCGTCACGGGCCACACTCCCGTCCCACCGCACGCGCAAGCCCGCCGGGACTCCGGTTCGGGCGTTTCCAGAGCCTAGTTCACGCTCTGCGACGGACCGGTCCGAGCAGGCCGACACCGATCAAGGACTCCCCTGATCGGATCAACGGACAGTAGGACAGCCCTCTACGGGGCGAGGGACAGTGCACCCTCAGCAGCTCCATCGCACGCACGCGACAACAGCCGCCCTAAACGGGCGCGGGACGGTGCCCGATCTGCGGCTCCGCCGCGTGGGCGCGACAAGCAACGACGGCGCAGCACTCAACCGAACAAGCCGGCCCGAGCGGCGCTCACTCCTCAAACGGCCGGGCAGGCCAAGGCGCCGACGCCGGACGCAACCCCTCCAACCCCGCCCCCTGCCGCGCGGCCACCAGCGAAAGCACACCCACCACAAGACAGTTGTTGTGCAACTCCCCCGCGAGTACACCCCGCACAAGATCGTCCAGCGGCACCCGAGCCAGCTCGAGGTCGATCTCCTCGTGCTCCGCCGCGAACCGCTCCCCCTCCGCCTCGGAGAGATCCCGCGCCAGGAAGATCCGGATGGCCTCGTCACAACCGCCGGGCGTCGTGTACACATCCGTCAGCACCCGCCAGGTCTCCGCCTTGACGTGCGCCTCCTCGTACAGCTCCCGCTGGGCCGCGTGCAGCGGGTTCTCCCCGGGCACGTCGAGCAGCCCCGCCGGGATCTCCCACAGCTTGTGCCGTACGGGATGCCGGTACTGGCGGAGCACCAGCACCCGGTCCTGCTCGTCCAGCGCGAGGACGGCCACCGAGCCGGGGTGCACCTGGTAGTCGCGGCGCACCACGGTGCCGTCGGGCATGACCACCTCGTCGGTGCGCACGGAGGTCTTGTTGCCCCGGAAGGGGAACTCCGTCGCCCGGGTCTCCCACTCCTCGGGGGTGTCCTTGATCGTCATGCCAGCCCTTCCACGTGCGAAGACGAAACCGGGGTGCGCCCCGTTGAAGGTTCGCACCCCGGCCACCGTACAACTGGTGTGTTACTCGGCAGCCTTCTCCTCGGCCCCCGCCAGCTGACGCTCGACGGACGCCTTCACCAGCCCCGCGAACAGCGGGTGCGGGCGGGTCGGCCGCGAGCGCAGCTCGGGGTGGGCCTGTGTGGCGACCAGGTAGGGGTGGACGTCGCGCGGGTACTCGACGTACTCGACGAGCTTGCCGTCCGGGGAGGTGCCCGAGAAGAGGATGCCGGCCTTCTTCTCCAGCTCCGCGCGGTAGGCGTTGTTCACCTCGTAGCGGTGCCGGTGGCGCTCCTCGACGTACTCCTTGCCGTCGTAGACCTCGCGCACGATCGAGCCCTCGGCCAGCTTCGCCGGGTACATGCCGAGTCGCATGGTGCCGCCCATGTCGCCCTCACCGGCGACGATGTCCATCTGCTCGGCCATCGTGGAGATGACCGGGTGGCCGGTCGCCGGGTCGAACTCGGTGGAGTTGGCGTCCGAGATGTCCGCCAGGTGGCGCGCCGCCTCGATCACGATGCACTGCAGGCCCAGGCAGAGGCCGAGCAGCGGGATCTTGTTCTCGCGGGCGTACTTGATCGCGCCGACCTTGCCGAGCACACCGCGGTCGCCGAAGCCGCCGGGGATGCAGATGCCGTCCACGTCGGCCAGCTGGGCCTTGGCGCCGGCCGGGGTCTTGCAGTCGTCCGAGGTGACCCACTTGATCTTGACGCGGGTCTTGTTGGCGAAGCCGCCGGCGCGCAGCGCCTCGGTCACCGACAGATAGGCGTCGGGCAGGTCGATGTACTTGCCGACCAGCGCGAGGGTGACCTCGTGGTCGGGGTTGTGGACGCGGTCGAGCAGGTCGTCCCAGGTCGTCCAGTCCACGTCGCGGAACGGCAGGTCCAGCTTGCGGACGGCGTAGGCGTCCAGGCCCTCGCCGTGGACGGTCTTCGGGATGTCGTAGATCGAGCGGGCGTCGGGGCAGGCCACCACGGCCGCCTCGTCCACGTCGCACATCAGCGAGATCTTGCGCTTGATCGCGGTCGGCACCTCGCGGTCGCAGCGCAGCACGATCGCGTCCGGCTGGATACCGATGTTGCGCAGGGCGGCGACCGAGTGCTGGGTGGGCTTGGTCTTCAGCTCGCCGGAGGGACCGATGTAGGGCAGGAGAGAGATATGCACGACGAAGACGTTGTCCCGGCCGACCTCGTGGCGGACCTGGCGGACGGTCTCCAGGAACGGCAGCGACTCGATGTCGCCGACCGTGCCGCCGACCTCGGTGATCACGACGTCGACCTCGTCCGTCGCCATGCGGCGGATGCGGTGCTTGATCTCGTTGGTGATGTGCGGGATGACCTGCACGGTGTCGCCCAGGTACTCGCCGCGCCGCTCCTTGGCGATCACGGTGGAGTAGACCTGGCCCGTGGTGACGTTGGCGGTGCCGTCCAGGTCACGGTCGAGGAAGCGCTCGTAGTGACCGATGTCGAGGTCGGTCTCGGCGCCGTCGTTGGTGACGAAGACCTCGCCGTGCTGGAACGGGTTCATCGTGCCCGGGTCGACGTTCAGGTACGGGTCGAGCTTCTGCATGACGACCCGCAGACCCCGCGCCTTGAGCAGCATGCCCAGGCTGGAGGCGGTCAGCCCCTTGCCGAGAGAGGAGGCGACACCCCCGGTGACGAAGATGTGCTTGGTCGTCGTGGATTTGGGCGTCATGGCCAAGAGGGGGCTCCCGTGGTCGCTGTCTGGCGGTGCGGTCCGACTGCCGGACCGGAGAATTCCGGCGGCGCCGTCGCTGCGGTTCGGGGGTGCGATCTCAAGGGAGGGACGCCCACCGGTCCACGGGCTACCAGCGTATCAGCGCCGCGGGGCACCGGCTCCCGGCCACGCTCCGCACACGCGCGGACACCCTCCAGGTCAGCGTGCCGGGCGGGTCCGCGCAGCTCACCCGCGGCTCACTCGTTCGGCGCAGCCGCGTTGTCCGGAGGGGCACACGGAGCCACCGTGTGCGTCGTATCCTGCTCGGACACTCGCTGTCGAGCCGTCCGGCAACACGGCACCACCCCCGTCCGTAGGCACCGGAAACAACGAGAGCTCGTCAGTTCGTTGAGCGAGGAAGGCCGAGACCTGTCCACGGTCCGGCGAGGCATTGCCTCAGACTCGACAACGCGTTACAACGACCCCTTGACCGCACTAGCGACCGCCCCTTCACGGGGTGACGTGGCCGTTCGACTGGAGATGCACGTGGCCGGGCGCATCGAAGACTACGCACTCATCGGAGACATGCAGACCGCGGCACTGGTCTGCCGGGACGGCACAGTCGACTGGCTGTGCCTGCCCCGCTTCGACTCGCACGCCATCTTCGCCGGCCTGCTGGGCACCGAGGAGCACGGCTTCTGGCGCATCGGACCGGCGCACACACCCGACACCGAGCCGCCCACCGCGGACCGGCGCACCTATCGCGGCGACTCGCTCATCCTGGAGTCGGAGTGGGACACCCCGCGCGGCACCGTCCGGGTGACGGACTTCATGCCGCCGCGTGACGGCGCTCCCCAGCTGATCCGGATCGTGGAGGGTGTCTCCGGGCGCGTCCCGATGCGCTCGGCGCTGCGGATGCGGTTCAGCTACGGCCGGGTGGTGCCCTGGGTGCACCGCAACGACGAGGGCCGTACGTGCGCGGTCGCCGGCCCCGACTCGGTGTGGTTCGACACCGAGGCCGAGACCTACGGCCGGTCGCTGACCACGTACTCCGACTTCACCGTGGCCCCCGGCGACCGGATCGCGTTCACGGTCTCCTGGCAGCCCTCGCACAAGGAGGCGCCGCCGCTGCCGGAGCCCGAGCAGTCGCTGGCGGCGACCGAGGAATTCTGGCGCGAGTGGGTCGAGCAGTGCACCTACCACGGCCCCTACCGCGAGCCGGTCGTACGCTCCCTGATCACGCTCAAGGCCCTGACGTACGCCCCCACCGGCGGCATCGTCGCGGCGCCCACCACGTCCCTGCCGGAGGACATCGGCGGCGTGCGCAACTGGGACTACCGCTACACCTGGCTGCGGGACGCGGCGATCACCCTGTCCTCGCTGCTTCGCACCGGCTACCGCGAGGAGGCCCGCGCCTGGCGCGAGTGGCTGCTGCGCGCGGTGGCCGGCGACCCGGAGAACCTCCAGATCATGTACGGCATCGCCGGTGAGCGCGAGCTCGGCGAGGCCGAACTGGACTGGCTGCCCGGCTACGAGAACTCCGCCCCGGTCCGGGTCGGCAACGGCGCGGCCCACCAGCTCCAGCTCGACGTCTACGGCGAGGTCACCGAAGCCCTGCATCTGGCCCATATGACCGGCCTGGCCCGCAACGACTACGCCTCGCTGCTCCAGCTGAAGCTGATCCGCTACCTGGAGGACCACTGGAACGAGCCGGACGAGGGCATCTGGGAGGTCCGCGGCCCGCGCCGCCACTTCGTGCACTCCAAGGTCATGGCCTGGGTCGCGGTCGACCGGACCATCAAGCTGATCGAGTCCGGTGACGCGGACGGCCCGCTGGAGCGCTGGCGCGAACTGCGCGACGACATCCACCGGGACGTGTGCGAGAAGGGCTACGACAAGGAGCGCAACACCTTCACGCAGTCCTACGGCTCCAAGGAGCTGGACGCCTCGCTGCTGCTGATCCCGCAGATGGGCTTCCTGCCGCCGGACGACAAGCGCGTGATCGGCACCATCGAGGCGATCCAGCGCGAGCTGTCCACCTCCGACGGCTTCATCCTGCGCTACCCCACCGAGGGCGAGTCCGAGGGCGTCGACGGCCTGCCGGGCGACGAGGGGGCGTTCCTCGCCTGCTCGTTCTGGATGGCCGACGACCTGGCGATGATCGGCCGTGTCGACGAGGCCCGCCAGCTGTTCGAGCGGCTGCTCGCGCTCCGCAACGACCTGGGACTGCTGGCCGAGGAGTGGGACCCGCGCCTGAAGCGCCAGGTGGGCAACTTCCCGCAGGCCTTCAGCCATGTCCCGCTCATCGACACGGCCCTGCGGCTGACGGCTTCGGGCGCGTACGGCGGCTGAGTCCTTCCGCCGGGCCCGTGACACGGCCCGGCCCCGGCGGGTCCGCCCGCCGGGGCCGGGCCGTCGCCGTGTGCCTCGTCGGAGCGGACCGCCGGCGAGCCGCCCCGGCCTCGCGCGCCTAGGCTTGTAGGGCATCCATCCCCCTTCCGGAAAGGGGGCGGCCATGGCTTCCCTCTCGAAGGCGGGCGCGGCTCTCACCGCGCTGCGCGAGGATCTGTCCGGCGATGTGTTCGCCCCCGGCGACGCGGGTTACGACGACGCCCGGACCGTGTTCAACGCCATGATCGACCGGCGGCCCGCGGTGATCGCGCAGTGCGTGGACGAGGACGACGTGGTGCGGGCCGTGCGGTTCGGCCGGGAGCTGGACCTGCACATCGCCGTGCGCGGCGGCGGGCACAGCGTGGCGGGCTCGGCGCTCAACGACGGTGGACTGGTGGTGGACCTGCGCCATATGCGCGGAGTCACCGTCCATCCCGGCGCCGAGGCGGTACGGGTCGCGGGCGGCGCCACGATGAGCGACCTCGACCGCGCCACCCAGCCGCACGGCCTGGTCACCACCGGCGGCCGGGTCTCGACCACGGGCGTCGGCGGCTTCGTGCTCGGCGGCGGCAGCGGCTGGCTGGACCGCTGGTGCGGACTCGCGGTCGACAACCTCCTCGGCGTCGAACTGGTCACCGCCGACGGCGACCGCGTCCACGCCAGTGCCGACGAGAACCCCGAGCTGTTCTGGGGGCTGCACGGCGGAGGCGGCAACTTCGGCATCGCCACCGCCCTGACCCTGAAGCTCCACGAGCTGCCCGAGTTCTCCATCGCCTTCCTGCTGTACCTGCCCGAGCACGGCCCCGAGGTCGTGCGCACCTACCGGGACCTGATCGCCGCCGGGCCGGACGAGGCGAGCGGGGCCGCGCTCTACATCACCGCCCCGCCCGAGGAGTTCGTCCCCGAGCATCTGGTCGGCAAGCTGATCTGCGCCACGATGCTGACGTACGCCGGACCCGAGGCGGACATGCGCAAGGTGGCCGAACCGCTGCTGGCGCTGCCGCACGAGGCGGAGATCGTCGGGGCGATGCCGTACGCCGACGTCCAGTGCATGATCGACGACCCGCCCGGCTTCCGGAACTACTGGTCGGCGGAGTACCTCACCGGCATGCCCGACCCCTACCTGGACCTGTTCTGCGCCCGCGCGGCGACCATGCCCGTGCCCACCGGCACCATGCACGTCCTGTTCCCGCTGGGCGGCGCCATCACGGCCGGGCCGCGCGAGTACCCGGTGCCGTACCGGGACTCCCCCTGGGGCGTGCATCCCTTCGCCATGTGGGAGGACGCGGCGGACGACGAGCGGTGCGAGCAGTGGGTGCGCGACGTACGCGCCGACGCCCGGCCCTGGAGCACCGGCGCGGTCTACCTCAACTTCATCGGCGACGAGGGCGCCGACCGGGTCGTCGCCGGGATGGGCCCGGAGAACACCCGGCGGCTGGCCACGCTGAAGCGGACCTACGACCCCGACAACGTGTTCCGCTACAACCACAACATCCAGCCCGCCTGACGCGCGCTGACACCGGCCTTGCACGGCGAGGGTGATCACCCGGCGCCTCCGGGTGATCACCAGGGATGCCACCGGCACACACGCACAGGTAGCGTCCGCGATATGGAAAGCCGCAGGGACACCCGACTCGACAGCCATGGCGCGGGCATCACCGTGCAGCGCGCTCTGGAACTGCCCGGACTGCGCAGCGGGCTCCCCGAGGTCCTGGCGGGTGCCGAGCGGCTGAACCGCGCCGTGCGCTGGGTGCACGCGGGCGAGGTGCCCAACATCGCCTCCCTGCTCAAGGGCGGCGAGCTGCTGCTGACCACCGGCTACGGCCTCGGCACCCGGCCGGCCGAGCAGCGGGCGTTCGTGCGGACCCTGGCCGAGCGGGGCATCGCCGCCCTGGTCGTCGAACTGGGCCCGCGCTTCACCCGGTTGCCCGCCACCCTGATCGAGACCGCCCGCTCGGCCGGTCTGCCCCTGGTCCAGCTGCACCGCGAGGTGCCTTTCGTGACCGTCACGGAGGAGATCCACACCGAGATCGTCAACGGCCACTACGCGCTGCTGCAACGCGCCGAGGAGGTGCACCGCCGCTGCACCGAGGCCCTGCTCGGCGGCGGCGGGGTGCCTCAGGTCCTCGGCATCCTCGCCGACTTCGGCGACAACCCGGTGTTCCTGGAGGCCGCCGACGGTCGGCTGCTGTACGCCGCGGGCGCCGGACCGGAGGGCGCCGATCCGCTCCAGGTGTGGGAGGGGCTGCGCGGCCAGCACAAGGACACCCCGCCGCCGGCCGGTTCGGTCCTGGTGGACGTGCCCGGCGGTGGCCAGGGCTCCGGCGCGGTCCGGGCCCGGCTGGTGCTGCTGCCGGTGCGCGCCCCGCTGGCGCCGGTGCACCGGATCGCCGCCGAGCGGGCCGCCGGAATCCTCGCCGTGGTGCTGATGCAGGCCCGCCAGGAGGAGGAGCTCGCCGCGCGCGGCCGGGGCGACTTCCTCACCGACCTGGCCGAGGGCCGGATCACCGCAGAGGACGCCCCCGCACAGGCCCGGGTGCTCGGCTTCAAGCCCGGCACCGGCCCGCTGCTGCCGGTCGTGATGCGGCTCGGCGACACCCTCTCCCCCGGCGGTGGCTGGGCGGTGCTGGCCCGCGCGGTCGCCGAGGAACTGGCCTCCGTCGGCGTGCCCGTGCTGCTCGGCGTACGGCCGGTGGAGGGGAGGGTGCCGGTGCTGCTGTGCCTGCGCACGGAGCCGGAGCGGGCCGCGGTCGCCGACCGGGTCGCGGCGGCGCTGCGGGCCGGGGTGGAACGGGCGGGCATGCAACGCCCAGGCGCCCGGCCCCCCGTGGTGGTCGTCGGCGTGGCAGGCGGCTGGACCGCGGCCTCGGCCGGGCTGCGGCACGCCGCGGAGACGGCCGCCGCGGCGCAGGGCCTGGCGGACCGGCCCTGGTACGACGCCCGCCGGCTGGACATCGACCTGCTGCTGTGGCGGCTGCGCGACCATCCCGACCTGGCGGCCTTCGTGGAGCGGGCGATCGGCCCGATCCGGGACCACGACCGCCGCTCCAAGCCGCCGCTGCTGCCCACCCTGGAGACCTACCTGGCGCATGCCGGGCGCAAGGCCGAGACCGCCCGCGAACTGCACCTGAACCGGCAGACCCTCTACAACCGCCTCGCCCGTATCGGCGAGTTGCTGGGCACGGACCTGGACGACCCGCAGACCGTACTGGCGCTGAGCCTGGCGCTGCGGGCCCGCAGACACGTCGGCCAGGCCTGACCGCGGCCGTTCAGATCAGCGGCCGTGGCTGCGTCAACTCGTCGTACACGCTGAGCACTTGCGCGACGGTCTCGTCCTCCGTCGGCCAGGTCGCCGCCTGCCGTACGCCGCGCTCGCGCAGCAGTTCACGGCGTGCGGGGTCGGCGAGCAGCGCGGTGACGGCACGGGCGAGGGCGGCGGCGTCGCCGTAGGGGACGAGGTCCGCGGCGTCGCCGACGAGGTCGGGGACGCCGCCGACAGCCGTGGCGACGAGCGGCACCCGGGCGTGCAGGGCCTCCTGGGCGAGCACGGAGCGCGACTCCCAACTGCTGGGCAGCAGCGCGACGTCGGCGGCGGCCAGCAGGTCGCCCACGTCCTCGCGGCGGCCCAGCAGCCGCACCGGCAGCTCCTCGTCCTCGATCCGGCGCTGGAGCACCGGCCGCAGCGGGCCCTCGCCGGCGATCGCCACCAGCGGGGCCGGGTCCAGGTCACGCCACGACCCGGCGGCGTCGAGCAGGGTCCGGTAGCCGCGCCGGCGTTCCAGCGCGCCGACCGCCAGCAGCAACGGGCGTCCCGTCGCGCCGAGTTCGGCCCGCAGCTTGGGCCCCTGGGACTCGTCGCGCTCGACCGCCGCCCTCGGCCCCGGCAGCGCGGCCGCGGCCAGCCGGGCGTCCCGGGCTCCGGTGGAGCGCGCCCGGTCCACCAGGTCGGAGCTGGTGCCCAGCACCACGGAGGCGGACCTGACGACCCGGCGCTCCAACATCCGCAGGAAGTGGGCGCGCGCCCCTTCGGCGTTCGCGCGCCCGTGCCAGGTCACCACCAGCGGGGTGCGCCGCCCGCTCAGCGCGAGCACGGCCCGGAACGAGGCGTGCAGCCCGTGCGCGTGCACCAGGTCGGCCTCCGCGCACGCCGCCCGCAGCGCGGCGACCGACGTCGGGTCGCTGCTGCGCGGCACAGGGACATGGTCGGCGCCCGCCGCGGAGAAGTCATAGGTGTGAGCGACCTCGACGGGGGCGCACACCGTCACGCGCACGCCCCGTGCGACGAGCCCGGACGCCAGCGAACGGACATGCGCGCTGCTGCGGGCGTTGCCACCGCCCAGCACCTGCACGGTGCGCAGCGGCGACTGTCCGGGCGCTGAGTGGCTGCTCACGTGGCTCACGTGGCCGGGGCTCCTGGTTCGGGGACGTACACAGGCCCAAGGATGCCAGGGCGCACGGGTGTTCCGGGCACGCCGACGTCAGGAAGCCGAGCCGGGATCCCCCGCACCCTCACCCGTACGGGTGAACCTGGGGGCTACCCGGCGTCGCCGCGCGCCGCCGCCAGCAGTTCCTCGGCGTGTGCGCGGGCCGTGACGGAGTCCTCCTGCCCCGCGAGCATCCGCGACAGCTCCCGTACCCGCTCCTCGCCCTCCAGGACCTTCACCCCGGACCGCGTCACGGACCCGTCGTCGGTCTTCTCCACCAGCAGCTGCCGGTCGGCGAACGCGGCCACCTGAGGAAGGTGGGTCACGACGACCACCTGCGCGCTGCGGGCCAGCTTCGCCAGCCGCCGCCCGATCTCCACCGCGGCCTTGCCGCCGACGCCGGCGTCGACCTCGTCGAAGAGATACGTCGGCACCGGGTCGGTCCCCGCGAAGACGACCTCCACGGCCAGCATCACGCGGGACAGCTCACCGCCGGAGGCGCCCTTGGCGATCGGCCGCGGCGGCGCCCCGGGGTGCGGGGCGAGCAGCAGCTCCACCTCGTCCGCCCCGGACGGCCCGTAGCCGACGGTCCGCCCGCCGACCTCGACGCCCTCGGGGTCCTCGGTCTGCCGGATCGCGAAGGACACGCGCGCGTGCGGCATCGCCAGCGAGGCCAGCTCCCGTGTCACGGCGGCCGCGAACCGCTCGGCGGCCTCCCCGCGGGCGTCCGTCAACGCCTGCGCCAGTCCGCCCAGTTCGGTGCGCAGCCCGTCCCGCTCGGCGGTCAGCTCCCCGATCCGCTCGTCGTCGCCGTCCAGCTCGGTCAGCCGCGCGGCACCCTGCTCGGCCCAGGCCAGCACGCCCGCGACGTCGTCGCCGTACTTGCGGGTCAGCGCCGTCAGCGCCGCCCGCCGCTCCTCGACCGCGGCCAGCCGCAGCGGGTCGGCGTCCAGGTCGTCGGCGTACCCGGCCAGCTCCCCGGCCACGTCGCCCAGCAGAATCCCGACCTCCCCGATCCGGTCGGCGAGCGCGGCCAGCGCCGGGTCGTGCGACCGTACGGCCTCCAGGGCCCGGTGCGCGCCCGCCACCAGCGTGGCCGCGTCGACGCCCTCGGGGTCCTCGGGGTCGCCCGCGAGCGCCCGGTGCGCGGCCGTCGCGGCGGACGCCAGCGCCTCGGCGTGGCCCAGCCGCTCGGCCTCCTCCGCCAGCTCGGTGTCCTCACCGGCCCGGGGCTCCACCCCGGCGACCTCGTCGAGCCCGTAGCGCAGCATGTCGGCCTCCTGGGCCCGTTCACGCGCGCGTGTGGTGATCTCATCGAGCTCCACGGACACGGCCTTGAGCCGCCGGTAGGCCTCGGCGTACTTGGCCAGCGGCACGGCAACGCCGTCCCCGGCGTACCGGTCGAGCGCCTGCCGCTGCCGGGACAGCTTCAGCAGCCCCTGCTGGTCGGTCTGGCCGTGCACGGCCACCAGTTCGTCCGCGAGCTCGGCGAGGAGCCCGACGGGCACGCTGCGCCCGCCCAGGTGGGCCCGCGACCTGCCCTCGGCCGAGACCGTACGGCTGATCAGCAGCGCCCCGTCGTCCAGCTCGGCCCCGGCCTCCTCGGCCCGTACGGCCGCCGAGGCGTCCGCGGAGAGCGAGATCCGCCCCTCCACGACCGCCTTCTCCGCGCCGATCCGCACCAGCGCCGGATCGGCGCGCCCGCCCAGGAGCAGCCCGAGGCTCGTGACCACCATGGTCTTGCCCGCACCGGTCTCGCCGGTGACGGCGGTGAACCCGGGCGACAGCTCGACCACCGCGTCGTCGATGACGCCGAGCGACCGTATCCGCATCTCTTCCAGCACGGTGAAGACCATACGAGGTAGGGCACCAGGAGTGCGAGGCGCCCTTGTCACCCGCGCGAGGGAAGCATGCCCGCACGGGCCAGTGGGGCGCCCCCACATCCCCGCACGGGCTAGTGCGGCGCCCCTCGCCACCCGGAGACGGGCAGCGCGAACTTCGCCACGAGCCGGTCCGTGAACGAGGCGTGGTGCAGCCGGGCCAGCCGGACGGGCACAGCGCCCCGGCGCACCTCCACGCGCGCGCCCGCGGGCAGCTCGACCGTCCGCCGTCCGTCGCACCACAGCACCCCGGGCGGGATGTGCGGCAGGACCTCGACCGCGAGCACCGAGTCCGGCGAGGTGACCAGCGGCTTGGCGAACAGCGCGTGCGCGGAGATCGGCACCATCAGCAGCGCCTCCACCTCGGGCCACACCACGGGCCCGCCGGCCGAGAAGGCGTACGCCGTGGAGCCCGTGGGCGTGGACAGCACGATCCCGTCGCAGCCGAACCCGGTGACGGGCCGCCCGTCGATCTCCAGGACGACCTCGAGCAGCTTCTCGGCGCCGGCCTTCTGCACGGCCGCCTCGTTGAGCGCCCAGTCGGTGTGCACGATGTCGCCGTTGCTGTGCACCACGACGTCGACGGTCATCCGCTCCTCGACCTCGTAGGACTTCGTGACCACCCGGTCGACGACCTTGTCGAGGTCGTCGCGCTCGGCCTCGGCCAGGAAGCCCACCCGTCCGAGGTTCACGCCCAGCATGGGCACCCCGGAAGCCCGGGCGAACTCCGCCCCGCGCAGCAGCGTCCCGTCCCCGCCGAGCACGATCAGCAGCTCGCAGTCGTCGAGGCACTGCGGGGTGGCCTCCTTGACCAGCTCCACCTCGTCCGGCAGCGGCAGGTCGGCGGCCTCGTACTCCAGGACACGCACGCCGATGCCGGACCGCAGCAGGCCCTTCACCACGAGCTCGGCGCTGCGAATGGCTGCCGGACGCCCGGTGTGGGCCAGCAGGAAAACAGTACGAGCTCGGTTCTGTGTCAACGCGGCCCCTCCGCCACTGCACGGTCAACGTCGGCCGGGTCCAGCGCGGGGGCACCGGCCCGCAGCCACAGAAAGTACTCGACGTTCCCGGAAGGCCCGGGCAGCGGACTGGCGGTGACTCCTCGCACCCCGAGCCCCAGTTCCCACGCCTTGCCGGCCACACCCCGCACGGCGTCCGCCCGCAGTTGCGGACTCCGTACGACACCCCCGCTGCCCAGCCGTTCCTTGCCCACCTCGAACTGCGGCTTGACCATCATCACCAGATCGGCGTCCGGCCGTACGCACCGCGCCAGGGCGGGCAGCACCAGCCCGAGCGGGATGAACGAAAGATCCCCCACCACCAGATCCACAGGCTCCCCATCGATCGCCTCAAGCGTCAACTCGCGTACGTTCGTACGGTCCTTGACGGTGACGCGTTCATCGCTCTGAAGAGACCACGCGAGCTGCCCGTAGCCGACGTCGACGGCGACGACGTGCGCGGCGCCCGCGCGCAGCAGCACATCGGTGAACCCGCCGGTCGACGCGCCGGCGTCCAGTGCCCGCCGCCCCCGCACCGCGAGCCCCTGCGGCACGAACGCCTCCAGCGCCCCGGCGAGCTTGTGCCCGCCCCTGGAGACGTACTCGGGATCGCTGTCGTCGCTCACGACGACGATCGCCGCGGCGGTCTCCACCTGGGTGGCGGGTTTGGTCGCGACGGTCTTGCCGACGGTCACCCGGCCCGCGGCGATCAGCTGGCTGGCGTGCTCGCGCGAGCGGGCGAGCTTCCGGCGGACCAGCTCCGCGTCGAGACGGCGGCGTGCGACTCCTGCCACGTTCGGTTCAGCTCCTGCTCTGGTACGGCGTCGAGGACGACGGGGGCGCCGGGGGTCCCGGACGGGCGTCGAGCGCGGTGAGCGCGTCGCGCAACCCCCGGTGTACATCCTCGTACACCTCCAGATGTCCGTCCGTGGCGAGGTGGTCGGCGTCGGCCAGCCGCTCGAGCTGCGTGTCGACCTCGGCGTCGCCGGTGGGGGTGCGCGCGATGTCGAGGGGGGCCGGAGCCGAGGGGTCCTCCTCGGGCGCGGAGGTGTCCTCCGGACGGAGGTCCGGCCCGGACTGCTCGGCGGGGTCCGGCTCGGGGGCTGCGTCGTCCATGCCCAGACGCTACCCCGAACCGCTGCGGTACCGTCGGTCCCGATGGCCACGATCGACGAGTGCCGTGCGGCACTGGAGACGCTCTCGGACAACATGCAGCGCGCCGAGGGCGACGTCCGCGCGGCCGCCGCCCTGGACCGCTCGGTGAGCTGTCACATCACCGATCTGGACGTCACCTTCGTGGGCCGGATGTCGGGCGGCCGCATCCATGTCCGGGACACCGTCCAGGGCCCGCCCCCGGACCGGGCCCAGATCAGGCTCGCCATGGCGGGCGACGACCTGGTGGCCCTGGTCGGCGGCGGACTGCACTTCGCCAAGGCCTGGGGCTCGGGCCGGGTGAGGCTGGAGGCGAGCCTGATGGACCTGTTCCGGCTCAGGAAACTTCTGTAGGACTTCCGGAGGTCGCGCCCGCCTTCGCCGTCGCCTGTGCCCGCGCCCGTGCCTTGCGCGCGGCCGGCACCACCAGCGGCGTGCCCGTCTCCGGGTCGTCGATGACCTGGCAGCGCAGGTTGAAGACCTCCTCCACCAGACCGGCCGTGACGACCTCGTCCGGCGCGCCCTGAGCGATGACCCGGCCGCCCTTGAGGGCGATCAGATGCGTGGCGTACCGGGCCGCGTGGTTGAGGTCGTGCAGGACGGCCACGAGCGTGCGGCCCTGTGTCTCGTGCAGCTCGGCGCACAGGTCCAGCACGTCGATCTGATGCTGGATGTCGAGGTAGGTCGTCGGCTCGTCGAGCAGCAGCAGGGGCGTCTGCTGGGCGAGCGCCATCGCGATCCACACGCGCTGGCGCTGACCGCCGGACAGCTCGTCGACGTACCGGTCGGCCAGCTCGGCGACTCCCGTCTGGGCCATCGACTCACGGACCACCCGCTCGTCCTCGGCCGACCACTGGCGCAGGATGCCCTGGTGCGGATAGCGGCCGCGGCCCACCAGGTCGGCGACCGTGATCCCCTCCGGGGCGATCGAGGACTGCGGCAGCAGCCCGAGGGTGCGCGCGACCTTCTTCGCCGGCATCGACTGGATGACCTGCCCGTCCAGCAGCATCCGGCCCTGGCTCGGCCTGAGCATCCGCGACAGCGCGCGCAGCAGCGTCGACTTGCCGCAGGCGTTCGGCCCGACGATCACCGTGAAGGAGTTGTCGGGGATCTCCACCGACAGCTGCTCGGCGATCACCCGCTGGTCGTAGGCGAGGGTGACGTTCTCGGCGGACAGGCGGTTCACGGTGCTCCTCGAGGTGTTCTGGTACGCGGCTGCGCGCGTGTCCGTCGTCATATCCGGCCAGCCCGGCGCTCGGTGACCAGCAACCACAGCAGGTAGACCCCGCCGACCACGCCGGTCACCACGCCCACGGGGAGCTGGTCGGCGCCGAACAGCCGCTGCGAGACCCAGTCGGCGACGACCAGCAGGGCGGCGCCCATGCACAGGGAAGCCAGCAGGTTCGGGCCGGGCGAACGGGTCAGGCGCCGGGCGAGCTGCGGCGCGGTGAGCGCGACGAAGCTGATCGGCCCGGCGGCGGCGGTGGCGGACGCGGTGAGCAGCACGGCCGCCACCATCAGCACCAGCCGCACGCGTTCCACCCGCACCCCCAGCGCGTTGGAGACGTCGTCGCCCATCTCCATCATCCGCAGCCCGCGCGCGTTGGCGAGGACGAGCGGGACCAGTACGACGCACAGCCAGAGCAGCGGCCACACCTGCTCCCAGCCCCGGCCGCTGAGCGACCCGGTCATCCAGACGACCGCGCGGGAGGCGTCGACGAGGTCGGCCTTGGTGAGCAGATAGCCGTTGACGGCGGTGGCGACGGCCGACACACCGATACCCACCAGCACCAGCCGGTAGCCGTGCACGCCCCGCTTCCAGGCGAGCAGATAGATCGCCGCGCCGGTGACCAGCCCGCCGATCAGCGCTCCGGCCGCGACCTGGCCCGCGCTGCCGGACATCAGCACGATGACGGTCAGCGCACCGGCCGTGGCGCCCTGTCCGAGGCCGAGCACGTCGGGGCTGCCCAGCGGGTTTCGCGAGACGGCCTGGAACAGCGCGCCGCCCAGGCCCAGCGAGGCGCCGACCAGCAGCCCGACCAGGACGCGCGGCAGACGCAGCTCGTTGACGATGAACTCCTGCCCCGCGTCGCCGTTCCCGGCCAGCGTCCTGAGCACGTCCCCGGCCGCGATGGGGAAGTCGCCGGTGCCGATCAGCAGCACGCTCGCGGCGAGCGCGGCCACCAGCAGGGCCGCGATCACGAGGAACGCGCGCAGGTCGACACGGACGGACAGCCCGCCCGGGGTACGCAGCGCACGGGTGGCCCCGCGCGGCTTCTTCACTGCGCTGCTCACAGCTGGGCCGTCCTCCGCCGTCGTACGAGAAAGATGAAGACCGGGCCGCCGATGATCGCGGTGACGATGCCGACCTGGAGCTCCGCAGGGCGGGCCACGACCCGGCCGACGACGTCGGCGCCGAGCAGCAGCACGGGCGACAGGACCGTCGCGTACGGCAGGATCCAGCGCAGGTCGGGCCCGGTGAAGGAGCGCACGACATGCGGCACCATCAGGCCGACGAACACGATCGGGCCGCAGGCGGCGGTCGCCGCCCCGCACAGCACGGTCGCGGCCAGCATGGACAGCGCCCGGGTGCGGCCCAGATGGGCGCCGAGCGCCTTCGCGGTGTCGTCGCCCATCGCCATCGCGTTCAGCGGACGGGCGAGGGAGAGGGCGAGCAGCGTGCCGACCGCCAGGAAGGGCAGCACCTGGGTGATGGTCTCGTCGGTCGCCGAGTTCAGCGAGCCGACCGTCCAGAAGCGCATCTTGCCGAGCGCCGCCTCGTCCATGATCATCACGGCCTGGAGGTAGCCGTAGAGCGCGGCGCTGAGCGCGGTCCCGGCGAGCGCGAGCCGTACGGGTGTGGCACCCCGGCTGCCGCCGAGGAACCAGACCAGCGCCCCCACCGCCGCGGCGCCGAGGAAGGCGAACCACACATAGCCGCTCAGGCTCGTGACCCCGAAGAAGGTGATCGCGGTGACCACGGCGGCGGAGGCCCCGGCGTTGATGCCGAGCAGGCCCGGGTCGGCCAGCGGGTTGCGGGTGAGCGCCTGGAGCACGGCTCCCGACAGGCCCAGCGCGGCCCCTGCGAGCAGTCCGAGCAGCGTCCGCGACAGCCGCTCGTCCACGACGACGTCGCCGTAGGTCCCACTGTCCTGGAACAGGCCGTGCCAGACCTGGTCCAGGGACAGTTCCTTGGCCCCGATCGCTATGCTCGCCACGGCGACGAGCGCCAGGATCAGGACGGAGACGAGAAGCCCGACCGCGCGTATCGCGCCGCGCTCGGGGGGCGCGGGGGCGGTTTCCGCGCGCTGTTCGGGAGGACTGTCGACCAACACGCAGGTTAGGTTAGCCTACCCTCCCATTTTGGACGACGGTCGGTCACCACCTTCCGTACAGCTCCCGCATCCGCCGAGGACCCCTCAGACCCACGGCACCCACACGTCGCGGCCCGCAACTCCTGAGATCCCCTCAGAGCCCCAGACTGGCCAGCGCCTTCTCCGAGTCGAGCGTGCAGGAACCCTCCCCGGCCGCCGTCCACGCCGCCGCGCACAGCGCCCGCAGCCCGTCCATGGCCTCGCCCTCACCGTCGAGTTCCAGCCGCCCGTCACCCGCCGTCGCCGTCCAGCCCCCGCACCGGAAGCCCTCCCCGGCCCCGACGACCTCCGGCTGCCCGGTGAGCAACCCGCGCAGATCCGCGTCGACATACGTCGGCCGGTGCTGCGGCGGAGCAGCCAGCAGCAGCGCCCCGTCGGTCACACCGGTCAGCACCAGCAGCGAGTCCACCTCTCCGTTGAACGCGCCCTCGATGTCCGTGTCCAGCCGGTCCCCCACCACCAGCGGCCGCCGGGCGCCCGTCCGCAGGATCGTCTCCCGGTGCATGGGCGGCAGCGGCTTGCCCGCCACCTGAGGCTCGGCCCCGGTCGCGATCCGCACCACCTGCACGGCCGCCCCGTTGCCCGGCGCGATGCCCCGCCCGCTCGGAATCGTCAGATCGGTGTTCGACGCGAACCACGGCACCCCGCGCGCCACCGCGTACGAGGCCTCGGCGAACCGCCCCCAGGCGAGGTCCGGCCCGCCGTACCCCTGCACCACCGCCGCCGGATCGTCGTCCGCGCCCTCCACGGGCACCAGCCCCCGCTCCCGCAGCGCCACCCGCAGCCCTTCGCCACCGATCACCAGCACCCGCGACCCCGCCGGCACCTGCTCACTGATCAGCCGCGCGACCGCCTGCGCCGAGGTGATGACATCCCCCGCGTCCGTCGGTATCCCCAGCTCGGTCAGATGCCCGGCCACCGCGTCCGGGGTCCGCAGCGCGTTGTTCGTGACGTACGCCAGATGCATCCCGCCCTCCCGGGCGGTCGCCAGCGACCCGACGGCGTGCACGATGGCGCTCCCGCCCGCGTACACCACCCCGTCCAGGTCGAGCAGCGCCGTGTCGTACGCCGCGCTCAGGGCCTGCCCACTGCCCTCGGGCCTCGTCCTGACGCCCTGGCTCATTCCGCATCGCTCCTCGTTGGTCCGGCCTTTCCCCCGATCATCCCGCATGCCACTGACACACGTACGATGCCTTGATGAACACTGCAGGTCACTCGGAAGCAACGGCGCCCCGAGGCCTGGAACTCACCCCGTTCCGAGGCCTGCGCTACGACCCCGACCGGGTCGGCAGTCTCGCCGCCGTCACCTCCCCTCCGTACGACGTCGTCGTACGCCCCGACGGAGTGCACCACCTCCAGGACGCGGACCCGCACAACATCGTCCGGCTGATCCTCCCCCAGGCCGGCACCGTCGGCGCCCGCACCGAACAGGCGGCCGACACACTGCGCCGCTGGCTCTCGGAGGGCGTCCTCACCGCCGACCCCGAGCCCGCCCTGTACGTGTACGAGCAAAGCCACTCCGACGGCATGCTCCAGCGCGGCCTCATCGGCACCCTGCGCGTCTCCGACCCCGCCGAGGGCATCGTCCTGCCCCACGAGGACGTCATGCCGCACGTGGTCGCCGACCGCGCCGCCCTGATGCGGGCCACCTCCGCGAACCTCGAACCCCTGCTGCTGACCTACCACGGCAACGGTTCCGCCGCCGAGGTCGTCGAACGCACCGCCCAGCGGCCGCCGCTGCTCGCCACCCTCACCGAGGACGGCTACCACCACCGCCTGTGGTCCGTCACCGACCCGGACGACCTGAGCCGCGTGCAGACGGACCTGGCCCACCACCAGGCCCTCATCGCCGACGGCCACCACCGCTGGGCCACCTACCGCCGGCTGCGCGCCGAGCACGCCTCCCCCAGCCCCTGGGACCTCGGCCTCGTCCTGCTGGTCGACACCTCCCGCTACCCGCTGCGCGTGCGGGCCATCCACCGCCTTCTGCACGGCCTGCCGGTCGCCGACGCCCTGGCCGCGATCCGCGACCACTTCCGCGTCCGCTCCCTCGATCTGCCGCTGCCGGGCGCCCTGGAGGCACTGGCCGACGCGGCCTGCGACGGCAACGCCTTCCTCCTGGCCGGCGACGGCGCCTTCCACCTCGTCGACCGGCCCGACCCGGACCTGCTCGCCCGCACCGTCCCCGCCGACCGCCCCGCCGCCTGGCGCACCCTGGACGCGACCGTCCTGCACGCCACGCTCCTCGACCATGTCTGGCGCATCCCCGAGGACGACCCGGCCCGCATCGCCTACATCCACGACACGGCCGCCACCGTCCGCAAGGCCGAACGTCACGGCAGTACGGCCGTCCTGATGCATCCCGTCCGCGAGGCCGTGGTCCGCGACCTCGCCCGCCAGGGCGTCACCATGCCCCGCAAGTCGACGTCCTTCGGCCCCAAACCGGCCTCCGGCCTGGTGCTGCGCGCCCTCGACATCTGAGGACGCCCCGGAGGGGAGGGAGCCGGGCGGAGCCGGACACGCAAAAGGGCGGGACCCCACTCGGGGGCCCCGCCCTTTGTCGTACTGCCTGTCATACGGCCGTGAGACCGAGGTCAGCTCTTGCCGTCGACCTCGTCCTCGTCGTCCTCGTCGTCCTCATCGAAGTCGTCGTCCTCGTCCTCGTCGAGGTCGTCCGCGTCCTCGACGTCATCGGCGCGCTTGTCGTCCTGGACCTTCACGACGACCTCGCCGTCGGCGGTCTCGGTCTCGTCGAGCGCGTCGACGAACTCGACGCCGTCCATCTCGGCCAACCGGTCGGAGGCGTCCGTGCTGCCGTCCCGGTCGGCCTCCACGGCCTTCGCGAACCACTCCCGCGCCTCGCCCTCACGACCGGCCGCCAGCAGGGCGTCGGCGTAGGCGTACCGCAGCCGCGCGGTCCACGGCTGTACGGCGTTGGAGGCCAGCTCGGGGCTCTGGAGCGTCACGATGGCCGCGTCGAGCTGTCCCATGTCACGCCGGGCACCGGCGGCGACGAGCCGCATCTCGACCTGGCTCGCCTTGTCGAGCTTGTTCACCTCGGGCGCGCCGGCCATGTCCAGCGCCTTCTCCGGCCGGCCGAGCCCGCGCTCGCAGTCCGCCATGACGGGCCACAGCTCCACGGACCCGGTCATCCGCCGCGCGGCCCGGAACTCGGCCAGCGCCTCGGAGTACTTCTGGTTCGCGTACGCCGCGAAACCGGCCGCCTCTCGCACCGCCGCGACACGCGACGCCAGGCGCAGGGCCACCTTGGAGTAGCCGTACGCGCCCTCGGGGTCCTCGTCGATGAGACGCGCGACCATCACCAGGTTCCTGGCGACATCCTCGGCGAGCGTCTTGGGCAGGCTCTGGAGCTCCTGCCGCACGTCGCCGTCGATCTCGTCGCCCGTGACGTCCTCGGGGATCGGCAGCCGCTTGATCGGCTCACGGTCGCGCTCGCGCTCCTCGCGGAACCGGCCGCCTCCGCGCCGGTCGTCGCCACCACGCCGGTCGTCCCCGCCGCGCCCGCGGAACCCGCCGCGGTCGCCACCGGGCCGCCCGCCACGGTCGTCACGGCGGAAGCCGCCCCGGTCGCCGCCACGGTCGTCACGACGGAACCCGCCGCGGTCGCCGCCACGGTCGTCACGCCGGCCGGCGTAGCCGCCACCACGGTTGTCGTCCCGACGGAAGCCGCTGCGGTCGTCGTCACGGCGGTAGGCCGGACGGTCGCCGCGGTCACCGCGGTCGTCACGCCGGTCGTCGCGACGGTCATCCCTGCGGCCGTAGCCGCCACGGTCGTCGTCGCGACGGAACGCAGGACGGTCACCACGGTCGTCACGGCGGAACGACGGACGGTCGCCGCCACGGTTGTCGTCACGACGGAACCCGCCGCGGTCGTCGTCACGGCGGTAGGCCGGACGGTCGCCGCCGCGGTCGTCGCGCCGGCCGTAGCCGCCACCACGGTTGTCGCCGCCACGGTTGTCGTCACGACGGAACCCACCGCGGTCGTCACGACGCTCACCACGGTCGTCGCGACGGCCGTAGCCGCCACCGCGGTTGTCGTCGCGGCGGAATGCGGGACGGTCGCCACGGTTGTCGTCGCGACGGTAGGCCGGACGGTCACCGCGGTCACCGCGGTCGTCACGCCGGAAGCCACCGTCACGGTCGTCGCGACGCGGTCCACGATCGCGGTCACGGTCGTCACGCTGGTACGACGGACGGAACCCGCCGCGATCCCCGCCCCGGTCACCGTCACGACGGTCGCTCCGGTCGTCGCGACGGCCGTAGCCGCCACCACGGTTGTCGCCGCCACGGTTGTCGTCACGACGGAACCCACCGCGGTCGTCACGACGCTCACCACGGTCGTCGCGGCGGAACGCGGGACGGTCGCCACCACGGTCGTCGCGTCGGAAGCCGCCGCGGTCGCCGCGGTCGTCACGGCGGCCGTGACCGCCACGGTCGTCGTCACGGCGGAACGCGGGACGGTCGCCACCACGATCGCCACGGTCGTCACGTCGGAAGCCACCGCGGTCGCCTCGGCCACCGCGCTCGTCACGACGGTCGCCGCGGTCACCGCGCTCGTCACGACGGTCGCCGCGGTCACCGCGGTCGTCACGGCGGAACCCGCCGCGGGCACCACGATCACCACTGTCCCGTCGCCGCTGGTCGCGCTCCGGTCGGTCGTCGGGAGAGTTGGTGGACATGGGTGACTCCTGTCTTCGGTACCGCAAGCATTGTAAAAACAAAAGGACCCCTGGTCCCAGCTGAACGCTGGGACCAGGGGTCCTCCAAAGATTGTTCGGCGGCGTCCTACTCTCCCACAGGGTCCCCCCTGCAGTACCATCGGCGCTGTAAGGCTTAGCTTCCGGGTTCGGAATGTAACCGGGCG
>NZ_JBVJGZ010000003.1:0-47522 GCF_055587025.1 Streptomyces sp. NPDC048600
CGCAGGGGGTTCCCGGAGGGGGGGGGAGCCCACCCCACCCCCCCCGGGGAGCCAGAAAGGAAAAGGGGGGGGGGGGGGGGGGGTTGTGTGCCCCCCCCCCCCCACTTCATGGCCGAAAACAGCCGGTGACCGGCCGGTCCGTCACTGGTCCCGGTACATCTCCGCGACGAGGAAGGCCAGGTCAAGGGACTGGCTGCGGTTCAGACGCGGGTCGCAGGCCGTCTCGTAGCGCTGGTGCAGATCGTCGACGAAGATCTCGTCGCCGCCGCCCACGCACTCGGTGACGTCGTCACCGGTGAGCTCGACATGGATGCCGCCCGGGTGGGTGCCCAGCCCCTTGTGGACCTCGAAGAAGCCCTTGACCTCGTCGAGCACGTCGTCGAAGCGGCGGGTCTTGTGGCCGGAGGCGGCCTCGAAGGTGTTGCCGTGCATCGGGTCGGTCACCCAGGCCACGGTGGCACCGGAGGCGGTGACCTTCTCGATCAGCTCGGGCAGCTTGTCGCGGACCTTGTCGGCGCCCATGCGGACGATGAAGGTCAGCCGGCCCGGCTCGCGGTCCGGGTCAAGGCGCTCGATGTACTGCAGCGCCTCCTCGGCCGTCGTGCTCGGGCCGAGCTTGATGCCGATCGGGTTGCGGATCTTCGAGGCGAACTCGATGTGCGCGTGGTCCAGCTGCCGGGTGCGCTCGCCGATCCACACCATGTGCCCGGACACGTCGTAGAGCTGTCCGGTGCGGGAGTCGACACGGGTGAGCGCGGACTCGTAGTCGAGCAGCAGCGCCTCGTGCGAGGAGAAGAACTCGACGGTCTTGAACTCCTCCGGGTCGGCCCCGCAGGCGTGCATGAAGTTCAGCGCGTTGTCGATCTCGCGGGCGAGCTGCTCGTAGCGCTGGCCGGAGGGCGAGGACTTCACGAAGTCCTGGTTCCAGGCGTGCACCTGGCGCAGGTCGGCGTAACCGCCGGTGGTGAAGGCGCGCACGAGGTTCAGCGTCGAGGCGGACGCGTGGTACATCCGCTTCAGCCGCTCCGGGTCCGGCACCCGGGAGGCCTCGGTGAAGTCGAAGCCGTTGACGGAGTCGCCCCGGTAGGTCGGGAGCGTCACCCCGTCACGGGTCTCGGTCGGCTTGGAGCGCGGCTTGGAGTACTGGCCGGCGATACGGCCGACCTTCACCACCGGCACCGAGGCCGCGTACGTCAGGACGGCGCCCATCTGGAGCAGCGTCTTGAGCTTGGCCCGGATGTGCTCGGCACCGACCGCGTCGAAGGCCTCGGCGCAGTCGCCGCCCTGGAGGAGGAACGCCTCCCCCTTGGCGACGGCCGCCATACGGGCACGCAGTTGGTCGCACTCGCCGGCGAAGACCAGCGGTGGATAGGACTCCAGCTCGGCGATCACCGTGCGCAGAGCCTCAGTGTCGGGGTATTCGGGCTGCTGCGCCGCGGGCAGGTCTCGCCAGCTCGCTTGAGCAGCGACGGCTTGGGAATCAGCGTTCACGGTCACGACGTCAACACTACGGGGTCGGATCGGCGTCTCCGGGCCATGACCATCAAGTGAGACACCCGCTACATTCCGTGGACAGGGCTTCCGCCGGGCCCCCGGGGCATGCGGTAGGGTTCCCGGCATGTTCGCGCATTCCGACCAGAACTGGTGGTGGACCGCTCATCCGGCGGCCCACTGACTGCGCGTACGCAAGACTTCGCGAAGGCCGCCGAGGGGCGGCCTTCGGCGTTTCCGGGGTCCGTTCCTCCTGAGTGACTTCCCAGTGCGCTCCGAGTGAGCCACAAGCGCTCCCACGAGAAGGACACGGACCATGCATCTGCTCGACCTGCTCGACGACCCCCGCCCCTTCGCCCTGCTGCGCCGCCGCACGCCGGGGCACGACGAGAACACCGTCGAGGTGCTGCTCGGCCCGGTCGCCTCCTGCGAGCGGCTCGCCGACCTCCCCGACGAGGGGCTGGCGCTGATCCCGTTCCGGCAGATCCGCGAGCGCGGCTTCGACGTCCGCGACGACGGCACCCCGCTGTCGGTGCTCGTCCCCGAGGAGTCGCACACGCTCACCCTCCAGGAGGCCCTCGCCCAGCTCCCGGCGCACGAGGTCGAGGTGCGCGGGGGCGGTTTCGACGTGGACGACGAGGCGTACGGCGAGATCGTCGGCCGGGTGCTGCGCGAGGAGATCGGCCGGGGCGAGGGCGCGAACTTCGTCATCCGGCGGACCTACGAGGGTGAGATCCCCGGCTTCTCCCGGGCGGACGCGCTCGCCCTGTTCCGGCGGCTGCTGGCGGGCGAGCGGGGCGCGTACTGGACGTTCGTGGTGCACACCGGGGAGCGGACCCTGGTCGGGGCGAGCCCCGAGGTGCATGTCCGGATGTCCGGCGGAACGGTGGTGATGAACCCGATCAGCGGCACCTACCGCTACCCGGCCGGGGGCCCGACGCCGGAGCATCTGCTGGACTTCCTCGCCGACGGCAAGGAGATCGAGGAGCTGTCGATGGTCGTCGACGAGGAGCTCAAGATGATGTGCACGGTCGGCGACATGGGCGGGGTCGTGGTCGGCCCGCGGCTGAAGGAGATGGCCCATCTCGCGCACACCGAGTACGAGCTGCGCGGGAGGTCGTCGCTGGACGTGCGGGAGGTGCTGAGGGAGACCATGTTCGCGGCGACCGTCACCGGCTCGCCCGTGCAGAACGCCTGCCGGGTCATCGAGCGGTACGAGCCCCTCGGGCGTGACGGGCGCGGGCGCGGCTACTACGCCGGTGCCCTGGCCCTGCTCGGCCGGGACTCCGGCGGCGCCCAGACCCTGGACTCCCCCATCCTCATCCGCACCGCGGACATCTCCGCCGACGGCCGGCTGCGCGTCCCCGTCGGCGCCACGCTGGTGCGTGGTTCCGACCCGGCGAGCGAGGTCGCCGAGACCCACGCGAAGGCGGCCGGGGTACTCGCGGCCCTCGGCGTACGGCCGTCCCGGCCCGGGGCCGAGGGCTCGCTGCCCCGGCTGGCGGACGATCCCCGGGTGCGAGCGGCACTGGACGGGCGGCGGGCCGGGCTGGCGCCGTTCTGGCTGCGGATGCAGGAGCGGTCGGCGGAGCTGTCCGGGCACGCGCTGGTGGTGGACGGCGAGGACACCTTCACCGCGATGCTCGCGCACGTGCTGCGCTCCGGCGGCCTGGAGGTGACCGTGCGGCGCTACGACGAGCCGGGCCTGCGGGCGGCGGTGCTCGCGCACGAGGGTCCCGTCGTGCTGGGCCCCGGCCCGGGCGACCCCCGCGACCTCGACGACCCGAAGATGCGGTTCCTGCGCGGGCTCACGGCGGACGTGCTGCGCGGCCACGCCCACGGGGTGCTCGGCGTCTGCCTCGGCCACGAGCTGATCGCGGTCGAGCTGGGGCTGGACATCGTCCGCAAGGACGTGCCGTACCAGGGGGCGCAGACCGTGGTCGATCTGTTCGGCCGGCCCGAGACCGTCGGGTTCTACAACAGCTTCGTGGCCCGCTGCGACGACGAGGCGGCAGTCGAACTGGCCGCCCACGACGTCGAGGTGAGCCGGGCCGCGAACGGTGAGGTGCACGCGCTGCGCGGTCCGGACTTCGCCTCGGTGCAGTTCCATCCGGAGTCGGTGCTGACGCTGAACGGGGCCGCGGTGGTGCGGGAGCTGCTGGGTCAGGTGCGCGGCACGAGCACGTTCTCCGAGCGGCGGCCCGCGCTGTAGTCGAGGACGTTCTTCACCGTGGCGTCGATGATCTGGCCGACGGCGTCCTCGGTGTAGTACGCCTGATGGGACGTCACCAGGACGTTCGGGAACGTGACGAGGCGGGCCAGGGTGTCGTCCTCGACGGCCTCCAGGGACTTGTCGAGGAAGAACAGGCCCGCCTCGGCCTCGTACACGTCGAGGCCGACGCCCGTGAAGCGGCCCGCGCGCAGTTCGGTGACGAGGGCGGAGCTGTCGATCAGGCCGCCGCGGCTGGAGTTGACCAGGATCGCGTCGTCCTTCATCGCCCTGAGCGCGGCGGCGTCGATCAGGTGCAGGGTCTCCGGCATCAGCGGCACGTGCAGGGTGACCAGGTCGGACTCGGCCAGGAGCTGTTCCTTGGAGACGTAGCGCATGCCGAGCTGCATGCACTCGGGGTTCTCGGCGACGTCCCAGCCGAGCAGGCGCATGCCGAAACCGTGGGCGATCCGGGCGAAGGCCTCGCCGATCTTGCCGGTGCCGAGGACGCCGGCGGTGCGGCCGTGCATGTCGCGGCCCATCAGGCCGTCGAGGCGGAAGTCGAAGTCGCGGGTGCGGATGGAGGCGCGTACGACGCGGCGGTTGACGGCCATCGCGAGGGTCCAGGCGAACTCGGCGACGGAGTAGGGCGAGTAGTACGACACCCTCGCCACGGTCATGCCGAGGCGTTCGGCGACGGCCAGGTCGATGTTGTTGAAGCCGGTGGAGCGCTGGGCGATCAGCCGGGTGCCGCCCGCGGCGAGGGTCTGGAGCACGCGGGGGCCGAGGTCGGCGTTGACACTGGTGGAGATGACCTCGTAGCCGACGGCGATGGGGGCGGTGTCCTCGTTGAGGAAGACGTCCAGGCAGCGGACCTCGTGGTGGCCCTTGAAGGCGTGCTCGATGAGGGGTTTCTCGTCGGCCTGGACGCCGAACGCGAGAATCTCCACGGGGTCCCTCCGGGGGTTGGGCCGGGATCGGGGTGGTGCCGGTTTCGAATATATCCGTGCGGGTTGTGGGTGGCTGGTCGCGCCCACGCGGCGGAGCCGCACATCGATACAGCCCCGCGCCCCTGAAGGCGCCCCTTCGGCGCGCCCCGTCAGGGGCGCGGGGAACTGCGCGAACGGCCACGACGACGCCGCGGCCGAGAATCCGCCGGTCGCGGCACGGCCCCATAGGGGCGCGGGGAACTGCGCGAACGGCCACGGCGACGCCGCGGTCGGAGGACTGCCTCTGGCGGCTGCTCCGGCGGGGCGCTAGCCGAAGAAGACGCCGACCTCCTCGTACAAGGTGGGGTCGACCGTTTTCAGGCGGGTGGTCGCGGCGGCGATGGGGACGCGGACGATGTCCGTGCCGCGCAGGGCGACCATCTTGCCGAAGTCGGCGTCACGGACGCAGTCGATCGCGTGCAGGCCGAAGCGGGTGGCGAGCCAGCGGTCGAAGGCACTGGGCGTACCGCCCCGCTGGACGTGGCCCAGCACCGTGGTGCGGGCCTCCTTGCCGGTACGGCGTTCGATCTCGCGGCCGAGCCATTCGCCGATGCCGGACAGGCGGACATGGCCGTAGGGGTCGAGGGAGCCGTCCTTGAGGACCGCGCCGCCGTCCTTGGGCATCGCGCCCTCGGCGACCACCACGATCGGGGCGTACGACGCCTTGAAGCGGGAGGTGACCCAGGCGCACACCTGGTCGACGTCGAAGCGCTGTTCGGGGATGAGGATGACGTTGGCGCCGCCCGCGAGACCGGCGTGGACGGCGATCCACCCGGTGTGACGGCCCATCACCTCCACCACCAGGACGCGCATATGGGACTCGGCGGTGGTGTGCAGCCGGTCGATGGCCTCGGTGGCGATGTTGACGGCGGTGTCGAAGCCGAAGGTGTAGTCCGTGGCGGACAGGTCGTTGTCTATCGTCTTGGGCACGCCCACGCAGGGCACGCCGTACTCGCCGACGAGCCGGGCGGCCACGCCGAGGGTGTCCTCGCCGCCGATGGTGATCAGCGCGTCGATCTCCTGCTTGGCGAGGTTCTCCTTGATCCGGCGCACACCGTTCTCCTCGCGGAGCGGGTTGGTGCGCGAGGAGCCGAGGACGGTGCCGCCGCGCGGCAGGATGCCGCGCACCGCGGGGATGTCCAGCCGGACGGTGGCGCCCTCCAGAGGACCGCGCCAGCCGTCCCGGAAACCGGTGAAGGTGTAGCCGTACTCCTGCACGCCCTTGCGGACGATGGCGCGGATGACCGCGTTGAGCCCGGGGCAGTCGCCGCCTCCGGTCAGCACTCCGACCCGCATGGAAAAGTCCCTTCGCCGCGGTTGCCGAGTCCGCCCGTGCCGAACCGGCGCACGCCGGACGCGCGCGCCGTGCCGTGTACCTGTGACGCAGACAACAAGCTAACCGTGACCCAGGTCACTTCGACATGGTCTGGACCGGGCATGTCCGGTGAACCTCGGCGGCGCCGGGCTCACTCGTCGTCGAGACCCCGCTCTATGGCGTAGCGGACGAGCTCGACGCGGTTGTGCAACTGGAGCTTGCCGAGGGTGTTCTGGACGTGGTTCTGGACCGTGCGGTGGGAGATGACCAGGCGCTCGGCGATCTGCTTGTAGCTCAGCCCCTTGGCGACCAGGCGCAGTACCTCGGTCTCGCGGTCGGTGAGCCGGGGCGCGCCCTCGTCGTTCTCGGTCCCCGCGGCCGGGGCCGGTTCGGAGGCCAGCCGGCGGTACTCACCGAGGACCAGGCCGGCCAGGCCCGGCGTGAACACAGGGTCGCCGACGGCGGTCCGGCGTACCGCGTCCAGGAGTTCCCCGGTGGAGGCCGACTTCAGCAGATAGCCGGTCGCGCCGGACTTCACCGCTTCCAGCACGTCGGCGTGCTCGCCGCTGGCGGACAGCACCAGGACCCGCAGGGCGGGGTTGTGGCCGACGAGTTCCTTGCAGACCTGGACGCCGGGCTTGACGGGCAGGTTGAGGTCGAGGACGAGCACGTCGGGCGCCGCGGCCTTGGCGCGGCGGACGGCCTGTTCGCCGTCTCCGGCGGTGGCGACCACGTCGAGGCCGGACTCGGCCAGGTCGCGGGCGACCGCGTCGCGCCACATGGGGTGGTCGTCGACCACCATGACCTTGATCGGGGCCTGTTCACTCATCGCTTCTCCGCCTTCCCCCGGGAGACCTTCGGTACCTTCAGCTCGACCTCCGTGCCCTGGCCCGGGACCGAGATCAGCTCGGCGGTGCCGCCGAGATCGCGCAGCCGTCCCCTGATGGACAGGGCCACGCCCATCCGTCCCTCGCCCTCGGCCTGGGCGAGCCGGCCCTCGGGGATGCCAGGACCGTCGTCCCGTACGGTGACGATCACCTCGTCCGGCCAGTCCTCGACCAGGATCCAGGCACGGGCGTCCTCCCCCGCGTGCACTCGGACGTTGTCCAGGGCCGCCCCGACCGCCGCCGCCAGTTCGCGGGCCGCGTCGGGCGGCATCGGCACGGGCGCGCCGGGCTCGGCGAGACTGACCCGGGCGGAGGCGAACGGCGCGAGCAGGGCGCGCACATCCACCGGCCCGTCGTCGTCCGGCTCCTCCACGGCCCGTACGAGGGCCCCGTCGGCGGCGTCCTCCGACACCCGGGAGACGGGCACCAGGCCGCCGGAGACCAGGGTGCGCAGCGCGACCTCCTGCTCCCCGGCCATCCGGCCCAGCTCGGCGGCCTCGCCGCCGATGACGGCTCCGCGCCGCTGCACCATGGCCAGCACCTGGAGCACGCTGTCGTGGATGTCCCGGGCGAGCCGCTCCCGCTCCCGGGTCGCGGCCTCGATCTCCAGGGCGCGGGCGAGGGTGCGCTCGGAGGCGCGGGCGACCTCGACGACGTAGCCGATGGCGATGGCGGCGACCCAGACGAGGATGACGTTGTGGACGGTGTCACGGGCCGGGTGGCCGCGCTCGACGAGGTTGGCGACGGCGACGGCCGTGGAGGCGCCGGCCGCCCAGCGCCAGCCTCCCTTGATCGCGAAGGCGAGCACCGACCCGGCGGTCCAGATGGACGGCAGTGTCGGGCCGCCGTCCGCGATCCGCTGGGAGGTGTCGGCGAGCGGGGTGAGCAGGATGCCGCCGAGGGCGATCGTGAGGTCCACGGCGAGGAACCGCCGGGTGCAGGCCGCCGCGTTCTGCACGCGCGGCAGGGTGGCGAGCGTCCACACGACGAGCACGGCGTAGTAGCCGACGGCGAGCCAGGGGCGGGTGAACTCCTCGTACGCGGTGGCGAACAGGCCGACCGCGTACAGCATGGTCAGCACGCGGTAGGCGGTGAGCGCACGCCACAGCGGCAGCTCGACCGACATCCTCATGACTCTTACGCGCTTGGCCACCGGCCCATCCCCCCGAACCCCCGAAATCCCCGCTAGTCGCCGCTTCTGGCGGCCTTCGCGGCCTCCTTGGCCGCTTCCTTCTCGGCCTTGGCCGCATCCGCGATCTGCCGCTTGGCGGCGGTCGCGTACATGTCGACGTACTCCTGGCCGGAGAGCTTCATGATCTCGTACATGACCTCGTCGGTCACCGCGCGCAGCACGAACCGGTCGTGCTCCATGCCGTGGTAGCGGCTGAAGTCCAGCGGCTCGCCGATGCGGATGCCGGGGCGCATGACCTTCGGCACGACCTGGCCGGGCGGCTGGATCTTCTCGGTGTCGATCATGGCGACGGGGATCACCGGGGCGCCGGTGGCGAGCGCCACGCGCGCGAGGCCGCCGGGCTTGCCGCGGTAGAGACGGCCGTCGGGCGAGCGGGTGCCCTCGGGGTAGATCCCGAACAGCTCGCCGCTCTCGATCACCTCGATGCCGCTCCTGATGGCGGCCTCACCCGCCCCGCGCGCGCCGGAGCGGTCCACGGGCAGCTGGCCGACGCCCTTGAAGAAGGCCGCCGTCAGCCGTCCCTTGACCCCGGGAGTGGTGAAGTACTCGGCCTTCGCGATGAACGTCACCTTGCGGTCGAGCACCGCGGGCAGGAAGAAGGAGTCCGAGAACGAGAGGTGATTGCTCGCGAGGATCGCGGGGCCCTCGGCGGGAATGTTCTCCAGGCCCTCCACCCAGGGCCGGAAGACGAGCTTCAACGAACCCCCGATGGTGACCTTCATCGCGCCGTACAACAACCGAGTGCCTCCTGTGTCTGTGGATCAGACCTTAACCCCAAGGTCCGTCGAGTGGCCCGACGGCCCTGGTCGGTGTCAGTGCGGTCGCGTACGGTGAACCACACCTGGACTCTTGCCGGAGCACTCCTGGACTCCGGTCCCAGCACTCCACCGCACGATCCCCCAGCCCCCTGACGAACAAGGAGACCGAAGGTGCCGGTCCTTCCTGGAGCCGAGCCGTACCGCCATGAGGGCGGGGAGGTCGGCGTCCTGCTGTGCCACGGCTTCACCGGGTCGCCCCAGTCGCTGCGCCCGTGGGCGGAGTACCTCGCCGAGCGCGGCCTGACCGTGTCCCTGCCGCTGCTGCCGGGGCACGGCACGCGCTGGGAGGACATGGCCGTCACCGGCTGGCAGGACTGGTACGCGGAGGTGGACCGCGAGCTGCGCGCCCTCACCGCGCGCTGTGCGCGGGTCTTCGTGTTCGGCCTGTCCATGGGCGGCGCGCTCTCCCTGCGCCTGGCGGCCAGGCACGGCGACGCGGTCGCCGGCCTGGTGGTCGTCAACCCGGCGAACAAGGTGCACGGGCTGTCGGCGTACGCCCTTCCGGTGGCCCGGCATCTGGTGCGCACGACGAAGGGCATCGCCAGCGACATCGCCAAGCCGGGCGGCGAGGAGGTCGGTTACGACCGGGTGCCGCTGCACGCCGCGCACTCGCTGCGGCAGTTCTTCCGGGTCGTCGACGGCGAGCTGCCGCAGGTCACGCAGCCGCTGCTGCTGCTGCACAGCCCGCAGGACCATGTGGTGCCGCCCGCGGACTCGGCCCGCATCCTCAGCCGGGTCTCCTCCACGGACGTCACGGAGATCCTGCTGGAACAGAGCTACCACGTCGCTACGTTGGACCACGACGCGGACCGGATCTTCGAGGAGAGCTACGCGTTCATCGGCCGGCTCGCACCCAGTGTCGGCAAGGAAGGGACGGCGGCAGGTGGCTGAGCACGACTCCGAGCGCGAGGACCGGGAGGAGCGCGACGGCCTCGGACCGGAGGAGCAGAACGTGCCCTTCGACGAGGACGCCGCCTGGGCGGCGATCGTCGCGGGGTACGGCGACGAGCCGGTGGACCCGCCGGGCGCCAAGCCGTTCAAGTCGGTGGAGGACCTGGCACTGCTGGAGGCCGAGACCAACACGGACGGCGAGGGTGAGGGTGAGGCGCCCGTCGCGCAGAAGGAGTCGCCGAAGCCGCTGGGCAGCTCGGTGTCCTTCGCGCCCGGCGTGGGCCCGCGCGACTACGCGGTCGCCGAGCCGGCCGAGGAGGACTTCGACGAGGACGACGAGGGCCACTTCGTGCCGCCGGAGCCCCCGCCGCTGCCCGCCGCCGACACGACCGCCAAGTTCGCCTGGCTGGGCGTGATCGGCGGCCCGCTGCTGCTTCTGCTGGCGGTCGTGCTGGGCTGGGACATGACCTGGTGGCTGACCACGCTCGGCATCGGCGGGTTCCTGGGCGGCTTCGCCACGCTGGTGGCGCGGATGCGCACGGACGACGAGGAGGACGAGGACCCCGGCCGGGGGGCCGTCGTCTAGGGCTGCCGGAAGGGCGAGGACGGCAGCGGCCGTCCGGCCGGGATTCTGAGGGCGGCCAGCACCGGAAGGTGGTCCGTGGCCGCTCTCAGGTCGTCCTCGGAGATCCCGGGCTCGCCGAGCGGCACACCGCAGCCCAGCACCTCGACGCCCTTGGTCGCGAAGACCGCGTCGATACGGCGGTGGGGCGCGTCCCGGACCCAGGTGTGCTCGGCGCCCCAGGGCGCCACGGCCCGGCAGTCCTGGAGCTCGTTCGCGAGCCGCCGGAAGGTGGGGTCGGTGGGGCGTTCGTTGAGGTCACCGCCGACCACGGCGTGGTCGGTGCCGAGTGCGGCGAGCCGGTCCAGGAGCATGCCGCCCTGCTCCTCGCGCTCGGCGCGGTCCAGGGAGAGATGGCAGCTGATCACGCCGAGGCGGGCGCCGCCGAAGCGGACCACCGCCGTGGCCAGCCCACGGCGGTGTCGGCCGGGGGTGAGCGGGAGCAGGACGTCCTCCGTGCGCTCGACCGTGGCCCGCAGACCGCACAGCAGTGCCGGACCGGCCGCGGTCGCGCCGCCGGAGAGGATCACCAGATCGGCGGCGCGGGCCACACGGGCGAGTTTCTTGCGCCAGCGGAAGAAGCGGGGCGCTTCCTGGACGAGGACCAGATCGGGGGCGCAGGCCCGGACGACCCGGGCGAGGGCGTCGGTGTCGTCCCTCAGGGAGCGGACGTTGTAGCTGAGCACGCGGACGACTGCGGAACCGTCGGACTCTGTGCGGGAGTTGGGGAGCGGCGCCATGGGCGCCAATGTACGCCCGACCGGCCGGGGCGCGGCGGACGTACACGACTGACCGTTCGTCGTGGCTCGTCGTACCCACGCGGCAGGGCCGCGTGGTCGCACAGCACCGCACCCCGAGGCGGTCACATGATCGGGTCGGGCTCCCGGGCCAGGTCCGCCGCGCCGACGAGTCCGGCCTTGTTGCCGAGCTGCGCGGCGATCACGTCGGCCACCGGGCGCCAGTTGCCGCCCACCAGCCAGCGCTTGTAGGACTTGCGGATCGGGTCCAGCACGAGCTCGCCCTCGTCGGAGAGCCCGCCGCCGACGATGAACGCGGAGGGGTCGAAGAGGGAGGCCAGGTCGGCGAGGCCGGCGCCGGCCCAGCGAGCGAGCTCGCGGTAGGAGTCGACGGCGACCGGGCAGCCCTGCCGGGCGGCCATGGAGATGTGCTTGCCCTCGATGCCGTCGGGCGTGCCGTCACCGAGCGCGAGCAGGATGTCGGCCAGCTCCGGGGTGGCGTTGGCGCGCTGCTTGGCGTAGCGGACGAGGGCGCGGCCGGAGGCGTACTGCTCCCAGCAGCCCTGCGAGCCGCAGCCGCACAGCAGGCCGTCCGGCACCATGCGGATGTGGCCGAACTCGGCGGCCACGCCGAAGTGGCCGCGGCGCAGCTTGTTGCCGATGATGATGCCGCCGCCGAGGCCGGTGCCGAGCGTGATGCAGATGACGTTGCGGTGGCCCTTGCCGGCGCCGAACTTGTATTCGCCCCAGGCGGCGGCGTTGGCATCGTTCTCCACGACGACCGGCAGTCCGACGCGTGCCTGGACGGCTTCCTTGAGCGGTTCGTTGCGCCAGTCGATGTTGGGTGCGAAGTAGACGGTCGAACGCTGACGGTTGACGTAACCCGCGGCACCGATGCCCACGCCCACGATCTCGTGGCCGGCGCGCGCGCCCTCCACCGCCGAGGCGATCGCGTCGATGATGGCGTCGGGCGTGGTGGGGGTCGGCACCTTGAACGTCGAGAGGATGTTGCCTTCCTCGTCGACCACGCCGGCCGCGATCTTCGTGCCGCCGATGTCGACGCCGATGGTGAGTCCCATGAATCCCTCAGTTTCGGTCGAGCCCCGCTACGGCCAACCGTACCCGAGGCCCTGCCGTGGAATTCGCGTCGTCCACCGGCCGGGCAGGCGGGAGCCCGGCTGGTGGACACCGGTGCGGCGTCAGTCCAGGTCGATGCGCTGCCCCGGACCGCCGTCCTCACCCTGCTCGGGGTCCTTCTCGAAGTCCGCTGTACGGGTTGTCCAGCGCTTTTCCTGGGTCTGCACCGCGGAGCGGTAGGCGGCGAGGAGTTCCTGGCCGGCGGAGGCGAGGTGGTCGAAGACGTCGGGGTTGCGTTCGATGACGGGTTCGACGGCGGCCCTCGCCTGCTGGACGACCTGCTGCACGACCTGCTGGGCGGCGGGTCCGGCGACCGCGCCGAGCAGCGGGGACTGGAGGTCCGAGAGCTTGTCGGCGACGGTGTCCAGGAGCCGGCGCAGTTCCTCGGCGGCCGAGCCGGGCGGGGTGCCGTGCTGCTGCTGGCGCCGGGCCTGCTCCGCCGCGAGGTCCTCCGCGCAGGCCGCCGCCCAGGCGTCGGCGTCGGACGCGGCCGGTCGCTCCTGCGCGGTGGGGTGCTCTTCGCTCATGGCGGGCTCCTGACTACGTTTCGTCCTTACGACGTTACCCGAACGGGCGCGCGGCCCTCACCGTCCGGCCGGCCAGAGTCCGGGGTCCGGCGCGAAACGGACGCGGAGTTCGTCCTCGCGCAGGCTCGCCCCGGCCACCGTGCAGCGGCGCAGCGCCGAGGGCAGCGGCACGATCCGGCGGAACCGTCCGGCGGCGAGGACGAGTTCGTCGCCGCGCCGGATCAGGTCCAGTTCCTCGCGCCGGGCGCCGGGCAGCGGGATGTGCCACACGAGCACCCCGTCCTCGGCGAGCCGGTCGGCCACCGGCCACTCGACCGTGGACGTCCCCTCGCCGGGGCCGGGGACGTCGAGCCGCTCCAGGTCCTCGGGCCCGCGCGGATCGCGGCCGAGGTGCGGTACGGGCCGTACGCCGTGTCCGCCCTGCCACTCCTCCAGCACCTTGCGCTGCTGCGCCACGGGCCCGGCGAGCCAGCTGCCGGGTCCGGCCTCCCGCTCGGGCAGCACCCTGGCGGCGAGCAGCCGCTCGGGCCGCCGTCCGCGCAGGGCGAGGCCGAGGCCCGCGGTCCGTACGGCGTCGGCGCCCGCCGGGGTGGGTTCGGCGACGAGCCGCACATGGGTGTCGCGGTCGGCGAGCACGGCCTCGATCGCGCCGAGTTCGAGATCCCAGCGGGCCGAGGCCTCGTACAGCCACTCCGCGGGCATCGGCACCCCGGCCAGCCGTCCCAGCACGGGCCGCAGCGCCCTGGCCGCCTGCCGTTCGGGCGGCAGCAGTCGTCGCAGATAGCGGCGCAGTTCGCCGGGCAGGGCGAGCAGGTCGAGACCCCGGTCGAGCGGGGGCAGGTCGACGACGACGAGGTCGTGGGCGTCGGACAGGGCGGCGTCCCGCAGCGCCCGCAGCAGGCTCAGCTCCTCGGCGCCGGGCAGCGCGGTCATCTCCTCGGCCTCCAGCCGGGCGGCGCCGAGCAGATCGAGGGCGGAGGCGGCGCGTTCCTGGAGGGCGACGAGGTCGTCCCGGAAGCCGGACGCCGGATCGGGCCGCCAGGCGGTGAGGTGCTCGCCGGCCCGGACGGGCTCGGGACCGGTGGGACGTCCGAGGACCGCGCCGAGGGTGTCGGTGCGGTCACCGCTCAGGACGAGCGTGCGCTGTCCGGAGCGCGCCCCGGAGAGCGCGGTGGCGGCGGCGACGGTCGTACGGCCCGCGCCGCCGGGGCCCAAGATCAGGATGGTGCGCATGAGAAGGAACGCTAACCGAGACACCGCGGACGGGGTGCGGGAAACAGCGTGCCCCGCCACGGCGGACCGGCGGTCCCGGGCGGCGCGGGCGTGCCGCTCCCCGGACCCCGGGACGGCGAGGGCGTGCCGCTCACCCGGCTCCGAGGGGACCCGGAGGCGGTGCTTCCCGGACTCCGGCCCGGCGTGGACGTGCTGCTCGGCGGACTACTTGGCGGACTCGACGCGCTTCTTCAGCCCGGCGAGCGCCCGGTCGATGATGACCTTCTCGGCCTTGCGCTTGATCATGCCCAGCATCGGGATCTTGACGTCGACGGTGAGCCGGTAGGTCACCTCGGTCGAACCGGCGGCGGCGGCCTTCAGCACGTACGAGCCGTCGAGGGAGCGCAGCATCTGGGACTTCACCAGCGTCCAGGAGACCTCGTTCTGGCCGCTCCAGGTGTACGCGAGGACCTGGTCGTCCTTGATCGCCCCGGCGTCCATGACGAGCCGTACCTGCTCGGCGCGGCCCTGTCCGTCGGTCGCGAGGACCTCCGCCTCCTTCACCTCACCCGTCCAGTCCGGGTAGCGCGCGAAGTCGGAGATCACCCCCATGACGTCGGCCGGTGCCGCCTCGATCGTGATGCTCGAACTGGTGTGTTCCGCCATCGTCGTGGCTCCTTCGGATGCCGGCCGGAGGGAAGTCGTGGTGCGCACGTGTGTGCAGCGTGAAGGCTACCGCGCCTGCGACCTGCCGACTTCACCCCCTGCCACCGGTCACCATTCGAGCGCCCACGGGCGGCCCGTGCCCGCGAAGTGACCGACGTTGACGCACTCCGTCGCCCCGATGCGCATGCGCCGCACGAGGGGCTGATGGACGTGCCCGAACAGGGCGTAACGGGGGCGGGTGCGGCGGATCGCCGCCAGCAGGGCCCGGCTGCCGCGCTCGAAGCGCCGTGCGACGGTGTCGTACACGAGCTCCGGCACCTCCGGCGGGATGTGCGTGCACAGCACGTCGACCTCGCCGACGGCCTCGATCTTGGCCGCGTACTCCTCGTCGGAGATCTCGTAGGGGGTGCGCATCGGGGTGCGCAGGCCGCCGCCCACGAAGCCGAAGACCCGGCCGCCGATCTCCACGCGCTCGCCGTCGAGGACGGTGACGCCGGGGCGGACGAAGTCCTTCCACAGCGGGGGGATGTCGACGTTGCCGTAGGTGGCGTACGTCGGGGCGGGGAAGGCGGCGAACAGTTCGGTGTACTGCTTGCGCACCGCGCTCTCGATGATGGTGGCGCGGTCGCCGTCGAGGCCGGCCCACAGCCCGGCGCCGAAGGCACGGGCCTCCTCGAAGCGGCGGGCGGTGCGCAGCTCGACGATGCGGTGGGCGTTCTCGGTGCCGAACAGGTCGGGGAAGATGCCGCGCGAGTGGTCGGCGTAGTCGAGGAAGAGGACGAGGTCGCCCAGGCAGATCAGGGCGTCGGCGCCGTCCCCGGCCCGCGCCAGATCGGCCGCGTTGCCGTGCACGTCGCTGACCACGTGCACGCGGGTCCCGGCTCGTGTGGATGCCATGGCGATCAAGGGTAGGCGGCGCACGGCCGCCGTGAACAGTCACGGTCCCACCTGCGGTTACTGGCTGGTTCCGAACGCTTTCGACTACTGTGCGTGGGGAACGCCAATCCGTGTGACGCAGCGAACATCTCGCCGGGAACCCCTGTCGTAGAAGGCATACCGACGGGTAACGTCCGGGCAGTCCAGTCGTGCTCAGGTTTTCAACCAGTGGTTCCCCAGAAGGACCGTGGCCGGAAATCCGAGTACTTGCCCGAGCCTTGGACCGCACCGTCGCATCACACAAAGTCGTGGCGCCGGCGCCCTATGAGGAGCAGCAGTCTTGCGCGAGTTCAGCCTTCCGGCTTTGTACGAGGTCCCCGCGGACGGCAACCTGACCGACATCGTCCGCAGAAACGCCGCGCAGCACCCCGACGTCGCCGTCATCGCCCGCAAGGTCGACGGCCGCTGGCAGGACGTGTCCGCGCGCGAGTTCCTCGCCGAGGTACGGGCCGCCGCCAAGGGTCTGATCGCCGCCGGTGTGCAGCCCGGCGACCGGGTCGGCCTGATGTCCCGCACCCGCTACGAGTGGACCCTGCTGGACTTCGCGATCTGGAGCGCCGGCGCGGTCACCGTGCCGGTGTACGAGACCAGCTCGCCGGAGCAGGTGCAGTGGATCATGTCCGACTCGGGCGCGACCGCCTGCATCGTCGAGCTGGACAACCATGTGGCCGCGGTCGAGGCCGTGCGCGACTCCCTGCCCGCCCTCAAGCACGTCTGGCAGATCGAGGCCGGCGGCGTCGAGGAGCTGGGCCGGCTCGGCCAGGACGTGGCCGACGAGACGGTCGAGGAGCGCAGCTCGATCGCCAAGGCGGACGACCCGGCGACCATCGTCTACACCTCCGGTACCACCGGCCGCCCCAAGGGCTGTGTGCTCACCCACCGCAGCTTCTTCGCCGAGTGCGGCAACATCGTGGAGCGTCTGCGGCCGCTGTTCCGCACCGGCGAGTGTTCGGTGCTGCTCTTCCTGCCGCTCGCCCATGTCTTCGGACGGCTCGTGCAGATCGCGCCGATGATCGCGCCGATCAAGCTGGGCTGCGTCCCGGACATCAAGAACCTCACCGACGAGCTGGCCTCGTTCCGCCCGACGCTGATCCTCGGCGTGCCGCGCGTCTTCGAGAAGGTCTACAACTCGGCGCGTGCCAAGGCGCAGGCCGACGGCAAGGGCAAGATCTTCGACAAGGCCGCGGACACCGCGATCGCCTACAGCAAGGCGCTGGACGACCCGTCCGGCCCGTCGCTCGGCCTGAAGCTGAAGCACAAGGTCTTCGACAAGCTGGTCTACAGCAAGCTGCGCACGGTCCTCGGCGGCCGCGGCGAGTTCGCCATCTCCGGCGGCGCCCCGCTCGGCGAGCGCCTCGGTCACTTCTTCCGCGGCATCGGCTTCACGGTCCTCGAGGGCTACGGCCTGACGGAGTCCTGCGCGGCGACCGCGTTCAACCCGTGGGACCGGCAGAAGATCGGCACGGTCGGCCAGCCGCTGCCCGGCTCGGTGGTGCGCATCGCGGACGACGGCGAGGTGCTGCTGCACGGCGAGCACCTGTTCAAGGAGTACTGGAACAACCCGGGCGCGACCGCGGAGGCGCTCGCCGACGGCTGGTTCCACACCGGTGACATCGGCACCCTCGACGAGGACGGCTACCTCAGGATCACCGGCCGTAAGAAGGAGATCATCGTCACCGCGGGCGGCAAGAACGTCGCCCCGGCCGTGATCGAGGACCGCATCCGGGCGCACGCGCTGGTCGCGGAGTGCATGGTGGTCGGTGACGGGCGGCCGTTCGTGGGCGCGCTGGTCACCGTGGACGACGAGTTCCTGGGCCGCTGGGCGGCCGAGCACGGCAAGCCGGCGGGGTCCACCGCGGCGTCGCTGCGCGAGGACGCGGACCTGCTGGCCGCGATCCAGTCGGCGGTTGACGACGGCAACGCCGCGGTGTCGAAGGCGGAATCGGTGCGGAAGTTCCGCATTCTGTCCTCCCAGTTCACGGAGGAGTCGGGCCACCTGACGCCGTCGCTGAAGCTGAAGCGCAATGTGGTGGCGAGGGACTACGCGGCCGAGATCGAGGCGATCTACGCCAAGTAGACGGCCTGCTGACGGAACGTCATGGCGCGGTGTCCTCCACGAGGACCCGCGCCATGGTGCGTTCGGCGAGGGCGGTGATGGTCACGAACGGGTTCACCCCGATCGAGCCGGGCACCAGCGAGCCGTCGACGGCGTACAGCCGCCGGTAGCCCTTGAGACGGCCGTAGCCGTCCGTCGCCCTCCCCAGCACGCAGCCGCCGAGCGGGTGGTAGGTGAAGTCGTCGGCGAAGACCCGGCCGGAGGAGCCGAACAGGTCGTATCGGTAGATCGTGGCGTTGGCCCGGTTGATCCGGTCGAACAGCTTCTTGGCCATGCCCGCCGACACCGCGCTCTGGGCCGCGCTCCAGCCGAGCCGGACCGCCCCGTTCGCGTAACCGAACGAGGCCCGCTCCGGGTTCCTGGTGATCGCCAGATAGAGGCTGACCCAGTGTTCGAGGCCGGTGGGCAGCGGGGCGATCTCGGCGAAGACGGGGTTGGCCGGGTTGGACCAGTCGTCGATGCCCATGACCGGCATGGTGGACTGGTTCGCCCCGACGGTGTCCCAGAGGTGGTTGGCCCGCCCCAGCATCACGTTCCCGTTGGGGCCCCAGCCGGTGCCGACGCTGGTGTCCAGATCGGGCAGGGTGCCCGACTCCCGTGCGCGGACCAGGAGTTCGGTGGTGCCGAGGCTGCCGCCGGCCAGGAACAGATAGGCGCAGCCGTACTCCTTCGTCCCGACGACGGCCCCGGTCACGTCGATGCACTCGGCGCTCAGCACATACGTCCCGTCCGGGGCGCGGCGGACCGAGGTCACGCGCTCCATGGTGTGCACGGTGACGTTGCCGGTGCCGAGCGCCGCGGCCAGATAGGTCCGGTCCAGGCTGCGCTTGCCGTGGTTGTTGCCGTAGATGACCTCGCCCGCCAGGGCGGACTTCGGGGCCGTGCCGGCGGCCTCGCGGCGCATGTGCTCGAAGTCGTAGACGTTCGGCACGAAGGTGGTCCTCAGCCCGGCGTTGGCGGCGTGCTTGCGGGAGATCCGGGTGAAGCGGTACCACTCCGTGGACTCGAACCAGGCGGGGTCTACGGTGTTGACGCCCAGCATGTCGCGGGCGCGGGGGAAGTACGTGCCGTACATCTCGTCGGCGTCCACCGTGGGGAACTGCTCGGAGAAGTACGCCTTCGGCGGGGTGACGGCCATGCCGCCGTTGACCAGGGAGCCGCCGCCGACGCCGCGGCCGACGAAGACGGACATGTGGTCGTAGCGGACGCGGTCCAGGACGCCCGGGTAGCGGGAGATGTCCTTGTTGACGACGTCCAGCCAGAGGAAGGTGGCGAGGGGGGCCTCGGTGCGGGTGCGGAACCACATGCTGCGCTGGTCCGGTGCCGCGGTGGAACAGAACACCTTGCCGTCCGGGCCGGGGGTGTTCCAGAGGCGGCCCATCTCGAGGACGAGGGTGGGGATGCCGGCCTGGCCGAGGCGGAGGGCGGCCACGGCGCCGCCGTAGCCGGAGCCGACGACTATGGCTGTCGCCGACTGGGTGGGGTCGGGTTCTGTCGCCCTCGCGGACTGGAGGCCGACTCTGGTGAAGCCGAGGGTGGCTGCGGTCTGGAGCGCGGCCATGCCGAGGATGTGACGTCTTGTCAGCTGACGCTGCATCAGGTTTGCTGTCATGTTTCGCAGCATGCGTCGATTTTTCGGTTCCGCCTAGACGCTCCGCTGGGTGCGTGTGCCGGGTTCAGGTTGTCGTCC
Source organism: Streptomyces sp. NPDC048600 (assembly GCF_055587025.1). NCBI lineage: Bacteria > Bacillati > Actinomycetota > Actinomycetes > Kitasatosporales > Streptomycetaceae > Streptomyces > Streptomyces sp. NPDC048600. Next base: position 19,436 of record NZ_JBVJGZ010000003.1, read on the forward strand.
AGCCTTCCGCCGCCAGTGGGCGCTCGCGCAGTTCCCCGCGCCCCTCAAAGGCTTGCGCAGTTCCTCGCACCCCTGAAAAGACCGCGCCGTTCCCCGCACCCCTAAAGACTTGCGCAGTTCCCCGCGCCCCTTAAAGCTTGCGCAGTTCCCCGCGCCCCTCAAGACCTGCTCCGTTTCCCGTGGGGCTGGGACGCGCCCCTTCTTGGGGGCGCGGGGGACTGCGCGGCGACCAGCCCACGACGACTCGCCAGCCGACCACAGGGGGGTGCTGGAACGCCCCCGCTCTTAGGGGCGCGGGGAACTGCGCGAACAGCCCACGACGACCCGCCACCCAGCCACCGGAGGGACGCCGCAACGCCCCCGTTCCTAGGGGCGCGGGGAACTGCGCGACCAGCCCACGACGACCCGCCACCCAGCCACCGGAGGGACGCCGCAACGCCCCCGTTCCTAGGGGCGCGGGGAACTGCGCGAACAGCCCACGACGACCCGTCACCCGACCACCGGAGGGACGCCGCAACGCCCCCGTTCCTAGGGGCGCGGGGAACTGCGCGAACAGCCCACGACGACCCGTCACCCGACCACGAGGAGGGCGCGGCGGCCGGGCACCCGAACCCCGGGGGCTACAGCAGGGCCTTGAGGTTTTCTGCCAGGAGGTCCCAGCGCCACTTCCGCTCGACCCACTCACGACCCCGCTCACCCATACGGCGACGCAGCTCCGCGTCGGCGAGGAGGGCCGTGACACGGTCGGCGGTCTCGTCCGGGGAGTCGCCCCGGACGACCCAGCCGGTCTCGCCGTCCAGGACCGCGTCGGGCGCACCACCGGAGTCGCCCGCGACGACGGGCAGCCCGGTCGCGGAGGCCTCCAGATAGACGATGCCGAGACCCTCGACGTCGAGGCCGCCGCGGCGGGTGCGGCAGGGCATGGCGAAGACGTCGCCGGCGCCGTAGTGGGCGGGAAGCTCGGACCAGGGGACGGAGCCCGTGAAGCGGACCGAGCCCGCGACGCCGGTGTCGGCCGCCAGACGGCGCAGGTCCCTCTCGTAGGGGCCGCCGCCGACGACCAGGAGCACCGCGTCCGGCTCGGCCGCGAGGACGCGGGGCATGGCCCTGATGAGGGTGTCCTGGCCCTTGCGGGGGACGAGGCGGGAGACGCAGACCACGACCGGGCGGTCGGTCAGGCCCAGCCGGGCGCGGACCTCGGCGCCGCCCGAGCCGGGATGGAAGGTCTTCTCGTCCACCCCGGGCGGCAGCTGCACCATGCGCCCGGCCGCGGCCGGGCTGAGCGCGGTCGCTATCCGGGAGCGGGTGTACTCGCCGAGATAGGTGATCGTGTCGGTGGCGTCGCCGATCCGGCGCAGCAGCTGCCGGGCGGCCGGAAGCTGGGCCCAGCCCGCCTCGTGACCGTGGGTCGTGGCGACCAGGCGTTCCGCCCCGGCCCTGCGCAGCGCCGGCGCCATCAGGCCGAGCGGGGCCGCCGCGCCGAACCACACCGAGGTGCAGCCGTGCTCCCGCAGCAGCCGCACGGCGGTCCGCGTCGCGCCGGGCGTCGGCAGCAGCATGGTCGTCCGGTCGCGAACGACCGTGAAGGGCTGCTCGGCGTCGAAGGCGGCGGTCGCCTCGGCGCCCTCACGGCCGCGCTTCCAGGTGGAGGCGTAGACGACGACACGGTCCGGGTCGAGCCTCAGGGCCATGTTGTGCAGGAACGCCTGGATACCGCCCGGCCTGGGCGGGAAGTCGTTCGTCACGATCAGGGTCTTGCGCATCGCCGCCGACCTTACCCAACGTAGACTCGCGGCTCGGCACCCGGCCGCGCCGCGCTGCGGGCACCCGGGCCGCCGGGGGAACATGGTCCCGGACGACGGGCAGCGGACGAAGCGGGGCACAGGTGAACGGGACGGACGGTCGGGGCTCGCTGTTCGGGCTGCTCACGGTCTGGAGCCTGACCCGGCTGGCCCTGCTGCTGTTCGTCTTCAAGGTGATCGTCTTCCCCGGCCCCGACGTCACCAGCGACGTGTCCTTCATCTACCAGGGCTGGAACGGCGTCCTGAGCGGCGGAACGTTCCCGCAGAACGACGTCACCTGGCAGTACCCGCCCGCCGCCGCGCTGGCGATCCTCTCCCCCGCCGTGCTGCCCTTCCTGGAGTACGCGCAGGCCTTCTTCGTGCTGGCCTTCCTCGCCGACTTCGCGGTCCTGGCGATGCTGCTGTTCACCGGGCTGCGGCCGGGCCGCACGCTGCGCGGCGCCTGGGTGTGGGTGATCGGCGCGGCCCTGCTGGGCCCGACCGTCTACGCCCGCTACGACGTCATGGTCACCGCGGTCGCGGTGGCCGCGCTGCTCGCCGGGGCGCGGCGGCCGCGCCTGATGGGGGCGCTGGCCGGGTTCGGGGCGCTGCTGAAGGTGTGGCCGGCGCTGCTGCTGGTGGGCTGTGTGCGGCGCCGGGCGTGGGTCTCGGCGGCGCTGACCGCGGCCGGGCTCGCGGTGGTGTTCACGGTGGCGATGCCGGGCGCGTTCGCCTTCCTGACCTTCCAGCGCGACCGGGGCACCGAGGTGGAGTCGCTGGGCTCGCTGGTCTTCCATGTGGCCCGCCACCACGGCTGGGAGGGCCAGGTCCTGCTGAACTACGGCTCGGTGGAGTTCCTCGGCCCGTACGTCGACGTGGTGAGCACCGCCGCGCTGGCGCTGACCGGGATGGCGCTGGGCTGGCTGCTGGTGTGGCGGCTGGCGGCGGTGCGGTTCACGACGACCACGCTTGCCGACGCCGCCTTCACGGCGGTGCTGCTGTTCACCACCACCAGCCGGGTGATCAGCCCGCAGTACATGGTGTGGCTGGTCGGCCTCGCCGCGGTCTGCCTCGGCTACCGGGAGAGTCGGATGCGGCTGCCGGGCCTGCTGGTGGTGGCGGCCTCGCTGGTGACGGTGCTGGAGTTCCCCGTCTGGTTCGCGCACGTGGTCGCGAGCGACACCCTCGGCGTGACGCTGCTGGTGCTGCGCAACGGACTGCTGGTGGTCGCCTGTGTCGCGGCGGCCCGTGAGCTGTGGCGCGCCTCGGCGTCCCGCGCGGCCGGGCCCCCGCTGCCCGGTCGGCCCACCGCCGCCAGGGAGACCCCGGTCGGCTCCTGACGCCGGGCCCGCCGGAACAGCGCGGCGGCCACCGCGCCCTGGAGTCCCGTCGCGAACGCCGTCGCCGGGCACGGCCCCGCGGGGACAGGCCGTCCCCGGGCCCGCGGAGACGGGCCCTGCCCGGCCCCGGCCCGAAGAGGCCGGGCCCCGCCCCCGGCCACCGGCCGCTCAGCCCAGCTGCGCCCGCAGATACTCCCGCCACCGCACCGTGAAGTCCTCCGGCGTGGTCCCCAGCACCCCGGCCATCGCGTCCTCCACGGCCCCGGCCCGCTGCCCGTGCCGCCCGACCGCGCGGTAGAACTCGCCGAGCCGCTCCTCGCCCCACCGCTCGGCGATCATCCGGCAGGCCAGCCAGCCGCCCTCGTAGGCCCGGGCCAGCGCGGCCGAGTCGCTCTCGAAGCCGAAGTCGCCGTCGACCGGCAGCGCCGCGGGGAGGCTGCCGTCGGTGACCGCGCGGGCCAGCTCGGGGGCGGCCTCCAGGGGGGTGCGCCCGGTGCCGCGGTAGCCGACCCAGTCGGCGTACCCCTCGGACAGCCACAGCGGGGTCGCCGCGTTGGTGTGGGCGCGGGTCGCGACATGGGTGGTCTCGTGGGTGAGCACCACCTGCCGCCCGGTCGGACCGAGCAGGGCGTACGCGTCGGGGTTGACGATGACCCGGTCCGCGGGCGCCCGGCCCGAGCCGCCGACCTCGCCCGTCGTCACCGCGGCGATGCCCCGGTAGCTGGAGGCGGGCGAGCCGAGCAGCCCGGCCATGCCCTTCAGCGACCCGGGCACCAGAACCACCACGCGCCGGTTCCAGGCCCCGCCCCAAGCGTCCGACACGGCCGGTACGGCGTCGTCGGCGAGGCCCGCGAAGTCGCGCAGCGAGTCCGTGGAGCTCCCGGCGCCGAGCACGATGCTGTGCCGGCCGCGCACCACCGTCACCTCGCCCTGGTCCCAGAGCTGCTGCGCCGACTTCTTCGCGGGCCCCTCCGACACCACCCGCCAGCGCCCGTCGGGGGCACGGTTCAGGAGCAGCGTGCGCCCGGCGACGACCGGGGCCGCGTCGTAGCCGGTGAGGCGGTAGCGCAGCTCGGCCTCGGCGGTGGCCCGGTCGCCGTCCCGGCGCAGGCCCGTCACCTTGTAGTCCCAGTCCGCCAGCGGCACGGCCCGCAGCCGGTCGTACGCGGTGGTCGTCCCGGTCGCCCGCCAGGCGGCGGCGTCCCGGTCGACGATCGCGTCCGCGCGCCGGTCCAGCAGCCGCTGCACCTCGCCGCGGGCCCCGTCCTGGGGCGCGGGCCGGGCACAGCCCGCCGGGGAGACGAGCAGCGCGCAGAGCACCGCGACTCCCGCGCCCCATGTCCGCCGTCGACCAGCCATCTTTCCGATCGTACGGCCGAGCGGGCCGATCAGACCCGGGTCACCGAGGCGACGGGCATCATCCCGACCGGGTCGTAGCGCACCGGGGCGCCCGGGTAGGGGGCGTGGATGACCTGGCCGTCGCCGACGTACATGCCGACATGGCTGGCGTCCGAGCGGTAGGTCACCAGGTCCCCGGGCCGCGCCTGGGAGAGCGGCACCTGGCGGCCCGCCACGCGCTGGTCCTGCGAGGTGCGCGGGAGGGCGACCCCGGCCTGCGCGTACGACCACTGCATCAGGCCCGAGCAGTCGAAGCCGCCGGGCCCGTTGGCGCCCCACACGTACGGTCTGCCGAGCGCGGAGCGGGCGGCGGCCACGGCCGCGGCGGCACGGCCGGAGGCCGGGACGTCACCGGAGAGGCCGGTCAGGCCGGAACGGCCGGTGCGGGAGGCACGGTCGAAGGCGGCCCGCTCGGCGTCGGGCAGCGAGTTCAGCAGCCGCCGGGCCGCCGCGAGTTTGCGTTCGACCGTGCGCTTGTGGCCGGCGACCGCCGCGCGGCTGCGCTCCAGCTCCCTCAGCCTGCCGGAGGTCTCCGCGCGTTCCTGGGCGAGTTCGCGCAGGGCGCCGCGGAGGTCCTTGAGCCGGCCGGCCTGGCGGGCGGAGATCCGGCTCAGGGTCGAGGCCTTGTCCAGGTAGTCGTCCGGGTCGTCCGCGAACAGCAGGGCGACCGAGGGGTCGACGCCGCCGGACCGGTACTGGGCTCCGGCGAGCGAACCGAGCGCCTCCCGCAGGGAGTTGACGCGGTCCTGCTGCCGGGCCAGCCGGTCCCGCGCGGCCCCGACCTGGCCGCGCAGCTCGTCGGCGCGCTCGTCGGCCCGGTTGAAGGCCTCGGTGGCCTTCTCCGCCTCGGCGTAGAGGCGGTCCACCCGGGCCCGGGTGTCGTCGTGCGGCGCGGCCACGGAGGACGTGGCGGCCGGTACGGCGCCGACGGCCGCGGCGGACAGGGCGCACAGGGCGCCGATCCCCCGGTCGAACCCGGGCGGTACAAGGCGGCGATGAGAGCCCACGCTGGCCGCGCTCCTTCCACTGACTGGCTGGAAACGCGGCAGACAGTAACCCCGGGACGGGGCACCGGCCAAAGACCTTCGCGGGCACGCACGGTGACGCCCCGCCGCTGACGCAGGTCAACGACGGGGCGCGGGGTGATCGGGGGACGCCGGAATTCGCCCGTTCGGGCGGCATCCGGGTCAGGGTCCTGGCGTCAGATGCGGACGCCGAACTGGAACGGCATGTTGCCGATCGACTCGTAGCGCACGACGGTGCCGGAGCGCGGGGCGTGCAGCACCTGGCCGTTGCCCGCGTAGAAGCCGACGTGGTGCAGGTCGCCGTAGAAGATGACCAGGTCGCCGACCATGAGGTCGGACTGGCTGTAGATCCGGGTGCCGGCGTTCGCCTGGTCCTGGGAGATGCGCGGGATGCCGACGCCGGCCTGGGCGAACGCCCAGGAGGTCAGGCCCGAGCAGTCGAAGGAGGACGGGCCGGAGGCGCCGTAGACGTACGGCGAGCCGATCTTGCTCTGGGCGGCCTGGAAGGCGGCCAGGGCGCGGCCCGAGGCGGGCTTGGCGTCACCGAGGTCGACGCGCTCGGCGGAGGAGCGGGTGGCGCGTGCCTCCTCCTCGGCGAGGGCGGCCTTCTCGGCGGCGGTGAGGGAGTTGAGCAGCTTCTGCGCCTCGCCGAGCTTGCTCTGGACCTCTTCCTTCTTCTTGCCGAGCTCCTCGCGGGTGGTGGCGAGGTCCTTGAGCTTGTCGGTGGCCTCGGCGCGCTGCTGGGCGAGTTCGCGCTGTTTGTCCTGGATCTTCGTCAGCGCGTCGACCTGCTGGGCGCTCAACTGGTCGAGCGTGGAGGCCTTGTCGAGGTAGTCGTCCGGGTCGGACGAGAGGAAGAGCTGGACCGAGGGGTCGATGCCGCCGCTGCGGTACTGGGCGCTGGCCATCGTACCCAGGCCGTCGCGCAGCTCGTTGAGCTCCTCCTGGCCGCGGGCGACGTTGTCCTGGACGGTGGAGATCTCCTTCTGGAGCTTCTCCTGCTTCTCCTTGGCGCCGTTGTACTTCTCGGTGGCCTGCTCGGCCTGCTCGTACAGCGCGTCGACCTTGGCCTTGACCTCGTCCTTGGACGGCTTCTCGCTGGGGGCCGCGTTGGCGGCCTGCGCGCTGAGAGCGACGGCAGCGGCGGCTGCGGTGGTCAGCACGGTCACGCGAGTGCGGCTCGGCTGCTTCGGTCGACGGTGGGACGCCACGGGGAGCGACTCCTTCTTGGGGGTGATCACCCGATCGGAGGTTCGAGGCATGACCCTAGTGACCTTGCTGTGATCAGTTCAAATCCTGAGCCCAAAAAACTCCCTCACGGAGCGCATTCTTTGCCCGCAACTCACGTGCGGTGATATGCGGTTGACGCTACGTTGCGTAAGGACCGGGCCAATTCGGGCAATCGGTCCGTACGTTGCTCTTGGTGCGTACGTTGCCGATGGGGCAAACAGTGACGGCGGCCCGAGATCCGTCGGCGTGTTCGGGTTTCAGCCGCGCGAGAAGCGCTTGAGCAGCACCGCGGAGGCGACCGGACGCGCGCCCACCCGGGCCACTCCGTCGGCCACCTCACGGTCGGTGGAGACCACGATGACCGGCCGGCCCGGCGGCTCGGCCCGCACCAGCTGACGGATCAGCTCGTCGGCGGTCACCCCCGCCTTGGAGAACAGCACCCGCACCCCGCGCGGCGGCGCCAGCAGCACCGGCGCGGCCAGTTCGGCCCCGTCGAAGACACAGGTGACCTCGGCACCGGTCTGCGCGGCGAGCTGCGCGAGCTGCCCGAGCAGCCGCAGCCGCTGCTTCTCCAGCGGCATCTGCGGATAGCCGGTCTTGGTGACGTTGTAGCCGTCGACCACCAGATGCGCCTGCGGCAGCGCCAGCAACTGGTCCAGGATCGCCGGGTCGTCCTCCGACAGCGCCCGCGCGGCGATGTCCTTCGGCGTCATCCGCCCCGGCTCGACGGCGTCCACGGTCTCCGCGGGCCGCACCGACACCGGAGGCAGGGCGAGTTCACGGCGCAGCCCCTGGGCCGCGTCCAGCACGGTGTCCAGCAGCAGCCGCACCCGCATGTCCTCGACGCTGCGCCCCTCCCGGGCCGCCTTGCGGCTGGCCTCCAGCGCGGCCTCGGTCTCCCCCAGCCGCGCCTTGAGCCGCCGCGTCTCGCTCTCGGCGGCGGACACCTGGGCGTGCCCCTCGGCGCGCACGGTGTCCATCTCGGCCTGCGCCTTGCGCATGGCGGCCTCCCCGCGCCTGACGTCGCTGACGGCCGCGCGCAGCTTGCGGTGCAGCGCCTCGGCCTCCTTGCGGGCCGTCTCCAGCTCGACGCGCAGCCGCTCGGTCTCGGCGCGGGTGTGCTCGCGGGCGGCGGCCAGTTCCTCGCGCAGCCGCTCCAGTTCGGCCCGGCTCTCCTCGTCGGCGCGTTCGGCGTCGGCGCGCTGCGCCTCCTCGCCGGCCGCCGTCACCAGCTTCACCCAGCCGGTGGGGCGCAGTACGTAGGCCGCGGCCGCCACGTCCAGCGGGTCCGCGGCCGGGGGCGGGGCGCCCGAGTCGAGCGCGCCGGTCAGCTCGGGCTGGGCCTCTCTGAGCTTCTCGCCGATCCGCTGCCGGAACACCGGGTCGGTCTCCAGCGCCGAGGCCATCGCGTTGCCCGCGAACTTGGCGCGGCGGTTCGGGGCGAACCGGGCGTACTGCCTGAGCTGTGCGGGCAGTTCACCGACGGTCAGCCCGCCGAAGCCGTCCGAGACGATCTGCACGACCCGGCGCCGCACACCATCGGGCAGCGGACGGTCGAGCACCTCAGCGGCGCCGTCGCCCGGCCCCCCGCCTGCGGTCTCCACCATCCGTCACACCCCAATGCTGTGCGGGCCCGCCCCTCTCAGGAGGCGGCGCCCGGCCTGTCCACCAGTTCCACCTGATCCACCGCGTTGCACCAGCGGCAGCGGACCGACTCGATGGTCTCACTGACCACCTCCCGCTCCTCCACACTCGGCTCCCCGGCAAGGTCGAGGTGGACGTACTCGACGACCTTCGACGAGCGGGTCACGTCGAAGCGGGTGAGGTTGCCGCACAGGGTGCAGCGCCACCGGGTGGCGGCGGTCGGCAGGGGAACCGTCATCGTGACTGTTCGCTTCCTTCTAGTCTCCGTGACGCGTCGGCTTACCGACACGTGTGGCTCGTAACCCTACGGCCTGGTGACGTCACCGTGCCCGTCCGTCCACGGCGGCGAGGCGGTGTATCCCTATGCGTCCAGTTACGTCATGCTCTGTGTTCATGATCAGGGACTGGAACAGACGGACCGGCCGGGTGCTCGAGGGGATGCGCCGGCCGGCGGCGCCGGTGACCTGCACACTGATCGCCCTGTGCTGCCTGATCTTCCTGATCGGCCCGGCCGCCGGACTCAATCCCGCATACGGCACCGGGGACGAGCTGCTCGCCGCGCAGCGGGCCTACTTCCGGCGCTGGGGCGTGGTCCCGGCCGAACTGTTCGAGGGCTCCCCGCGCGCCGCGCTCACCCCGGCGACGGCCCTGTTCGTGCACGGCAGCTGGGTCCATCTGCTGGGGAACATGCTGTTCCTCTACGTCTTCGGGGTGATGGCGGAGGAGCGCCTGGGCCGGGTCGAGTTCACCCTCTTCTATCTGGGGTGCGGCTATCTCGCCCTGCTGGGCTACGCCGCCGCCAACGCCGACTCCGGGCAGTCGCTGGTGGGGGCGTCCGGGGCGATCTCCGCGGTGCTCGGGGCGTTCCTGTGCCTGTTCCCCCGGGCGCGGGTGACGAGTCTGCTGCCGTTCCTGTTCTTCCTGCCGCTGCGGTTCCCCGCCTGGATCGTGCTGCCGTTCTGGGCCGCGCTCCAGTGGCTCGCCGCCGGGCGGGCGCCCGAGGGGCCCGGGGTGGCCTATCTCGCCCATCTGGTGGGGTTCGGCCTGGGCTTCGCCTATGCGTGGGCCCGCCACGGCCGTACGACTAGAGTGAAGGTCACCCCGCCCGCGCCGGCCCCCGAGGGAGAGAACCAGCCGTGATCACCGCGATTGTTCTGATCAAGACCAGCGTGGACCGGATCCCTGAGATCGCCGAGCAGGTCGCTTCGCTGGATTCGGTGAGCGAGGTGTTCTCCGTGACGGGGACGTACGACCTGATCGCCATGGTGCGGGTGCGGCAGCACGAGGATCTGGCCGATGTGATTCCCGGGCGGATCAGCCGGATTCCCGGGGTGGAGGCGACGGACACGCATGTCGCGTTCCGGACGTACTCGCAGCATGACCTTGAGGCGGCGTTTGCGATCGGGCTGGACTCCTGACGTCTGACGTCCGTCGGTTGGGGGGTGGGGTTTGCGTGCGGCTGCGGGTCCGTCGTGGCTGGTCGCGCAGTTCCCCGCGCCCCTAAAGGCAGGTCGGTCGCAGCCACGCGGCGGCAGCCGCAGATCGGAAACAGCCCCGCGCCCCTGAAAGCAGGTCGGTCGCGGCCGCGCGGTGGTGGCCGTGGATCTGGCGCAGTCCTGCGCCCCTGGAAAGGCGCGGCGGTAGCCGCAGATCCGGCACAGGCCGCGCCCCCGAAGAGCGGGTCACACCGCCGGGACGCAGCGGCCTTCCACTGTGCGGTACGTCCACTTCGCGCCCTGGGTGGTGAGCTCCTTGACGGCGGTGACGAAGCGGTCGATGTGTTCGTCCGGGGTGCCGGCGCCGAAGCTCACGCGGATGGCGTTGAGGGACTTCTCGCCGGGCGCGGCCTCGGGGGCGCCGCACTCGCCCTGGGTCTGGGGGTCGCTGCCCAGCAGGGTGCGTACGAGCGGGTGGGCGCAGAAGAGGCCGTCGCGGACGCCGATGCCGTACTCGGCGGAGAGCGCGGCGGCGAAGTGGGAGCTGTTCCAGCCCTCCACGACGAAGGAGATCACGCCGACCCGCGGGGCGTCGTCGCCGAACAGGGAGAGGACCCTGACCTCGGGGACATCGGCGAGGCCCGCGCGGACCCGGGCGATCAGCCGGGTCTCGCGGGCGACGAGGTCGTCCCAGCCCGCCTCGGTCAGAGCCTTGCACGCGGAGGCGATGGAGTAGGCGCCGATGACGTTCGGGGAGCCGGCCTCGTGCCGGGCCGCGGTCTCGTGCCACTCCACGTCCACGCCGCCGTCCTCGCGCCGGGTGACACTGCGGCTCGCGCCGCCGCCCGCGAGGTAGGGCTCGGCCTCGCGCAGCCAGTCGGCGCGGCCCGCCAGCACGCCCGAGCCGAACGGGGCGTACAGCTTGTGCCCCGAGAAGGCGATCCAGTCCACGTCGAGGTCCCGCACGCTCACCGGGTGGTGCGGGGCGAGCTGGGCGGCGTCGAGCACGATCCGGGCGCCGTGCGCATGGGCGGCCGCGGCCAGCTCACGGACCGGCCAGATCTCGCCGGTGACGTTGGAGGCGCCCGTCACGCACACCAGAGCGGGACCGTACGGCTCACGGGCGGCGAGGGCGCGCTCCAGGGTCCGCACGGCCTGGCCGGGGGTGCGCGGGGCGTCGAGGTAGGTGACCCGGGCGTCCTGCCAGGGCAGCAGCGAGGCGTGGTGCTCGGTCTCGAAGACGAAGACCTGGCAGTCGTCCGGCAGGGCGCGGGCGAGGAGGTTCAGGGAGTCGGTGGTGGAGCGGGTGAAGACGACCTGGTCGTTCTCCCGGCAGTCCAGGAACTCCGCGACGGTCCGGCGGGCGTTCTCGAAGAGGTCCGTCGACAGCTGCGAGAGGTAGCCGGCACCGCGGTGCACGCTGCCGTAGTACGGCGCGTAGGCGGCGACGTCGTCCCAGACGCGCTGGAGGGCGGGTGCGCTGGCGGCGTAGTCGAGGGCGGCGTAGGTGACCTCGCCGCCGGTCACGAGCGGGACGGTGACATCCCGGCCCAGAACGGGCAGCGGGGTGCAAACGGACTGGCCGGCGGCAGCGGTGGAGACGGACATGGCGGAACTCCCGTGAAGGCAGAAGGAATTCACCCCGCGAGCGGTCGCGCGGACGCGGCTCGGGCGTGGATGAAGGAGGGGGAAAGAGAAGTGCGGGACGGGGCTCGGCAGCCCCAGGCCTGTCCGAGGGACAGGCCCTAACGCATTCGCTTGCTCACGGAAGACTCCTCGACGACCAGGACCCCTGGTTTCGCGAGGGGTCCGCGCTTGCCCTGAGCCCTGCGCTCACGGCCTGGTCTTCACCCGGGGCACCCCGCCACGGACGGAGGGTTGCCGGACAGTCGGCCGGGGCCGTATGACTGTCACTCATGACCTGTCGAGGAACGTACGCGAAATGATCGCGGTCCCGCAACCCGTGTCCGGATCGCGGGACCGTCGGGCCTGAGACTCAGGCGTTGGTCGCGGCCACCCAGCGCTCCAGGGTGCGCCGGGCCCCGCCGGAGTCGATCGCCTCGGCCGCCTTCGCCATCGCGGCGCGGATCTGCTCCGTCAGGGACGCGTCGGACGGCTCCAGGGCGACCAGGGCGGCTGCCGCGTTCAGCAGGACGGCGTCCCGCACCGGGCCACGCTCGCCGTCGAGGAGGCGACGGGCCACCTCGGCGTTGTAGGAGGCGTCCGCGCCGCGCAGGGCCTCCACGGGGACCAGGTCGATGCCGGCGTCGCGCGGGTCGAAGGTCTCCTCGGTGACCTTGCCGTCGCGCACCACCCAGACCCGCGAGGTGGCCGTCGTGGTCAGCTCGTCGAGGCCGTCGTCGCCGCGGAAGACGAGCGAGGAGTTGCCGCGCTCGGCGAAGACACCGGCCACGATCGGGGCCATACGGGCGTCCGCGACACCGATGGCCTGCGCCCGCACCTTGGCCGGGTTGGTCAGCGGGCCGAGGAAGTTGAAGGTCGTGCGGATGCCGAGCTGGCTGCGGGCGGCCGCCACGTGCCGCAGGGCCGGGTGGAACTTCACCGCGAAGCAGAAGGTGATCCCGACCTCGTCGGCGACCTCGGCCACCCGCGCGGGGGTCAGCTCCAGATTGACGCCGAGCTTCTCCAGCACGTCGGAGGCGCCCGAGGCGGAGGACGCGGCACGGTTGCCGTGCTTGACGACCTTCGCGCCGGTGCCGGCCACCACGATCGAGGCCATGGTGGAGATGTTCACCGTCTTCGCGCCGTCGCCGCCGGTGCCGACGATGTCGACGGTGGCGCCCGGCACGTCGATGACGTTGGCGTGCTCGTACATCGTGCGGACCAGGCCGGTGATCTCCTGGACGGTCTCGCCCTTGGCCCGCAGCGCGACCGCGAACCCGGCGATCTGCGCGTCCGTCGCCTCGCCGCGCATGATGCGGTCCATCGCCCAGGCGGTCGCCTCGGCGCTCAGGTCCTGCCCCTCGAGCAGGGCGTTCAGCACCTGGGGCCAGGAACGGCCCGCCGCGGTGTCGCCTCCAGCGGGGGTCACAGCGCTCATCAGCCGCTCCTGAGTGTCGTAAGGGAGTGTGATCCCAGCCTATCCAGCCCCGGGCACGGCGAAGGGCCCCCGTCCGAACACCGGACGGGGGCCCTTCGCTGTGGCGTGGCGAACGCAGCGATCAGTGGTGGCCGTGGCCGCTCGTGATCTCCTTGTACTCGTCGACGGTCGCCTTCGGGATCTGGGCGTCCTCACCGAAGTACGCCTTGCTGAGCTTGGCGCGCATCTTCTCGGAGCCCTTCACCTTGCGGGCGACACCGTTCTCGTCGACCGCCGGACCGATCTCGGCCGGCTTGTACTGCTCGTGCGCGGTGAGGGTGTAGAGCTGCTCCTGGCTGAGCGGCTCGTGCACCTCGATGTACTCACCGTGCGGCAGGCGCTTGATCGTGCCCGTCTCGCGGCCGTGCAGGACCTTGTCCCGGTCGCGGCGCTGGAGGCCCAGGCAGATCCGCTTGGTGGCGATGAACGCCAGGACCGGTCCGACGAAGAAGCCGACCCGGACGAACCAGGTGACCGCGTTGATCGACAGGTGGAAGTGGGTGGCGACGATGTCGTTTCCACCACCGATCAGCATGATGATGTAGCCGGTGACCCAGGCGACACCGAAGGCCGTACGGGTCGGGGCGTTGCGCGGGCGGTCCAGGATGTGGTGCTCGCGCTTGTCGCCGGTGATCCAGGACTCGATGAACGGGTAGAGCGCGATCACACCGAGGAACAGACCGAAGAGCACCAGCGGGATGAACACGCCCAGGACGAGCGTGTGACCCCAGAAGTTGACCTCCCAGCCCGGCATGGCACGGATCAGACCCTCGGCGAAGCCCATGTACCAGTCGGGCTGCGCGCCGGTCGAGACCTGGTCGGGCCGGTAGGGGCCGATCGCCCAGATCGGGTTCACGGTCGCGATGCCGGCCAGGGCCGCGACGGCACCGAAGACCAGGAAGAAGAAGCCTCCGGCCTTGGCCATGTAGACCGGCAGCAGCGGCATGCCGACGACGTTCTTGTTGCTCTTGCCCGGACCCGCGAACTGCGTGTGCTTGTGGTAGAAGACCAGGATCAGGTGGCCGACGACCAGGCCGAGCATGATGCCCGGCAGCAGCAGGATGTGGATCGAGTAGAAGCGGGCCACGAAGTCGGTGCCCGGGAACTCCCCGCCGAACAGGAACATCGAGATGTACGTGCCGACGATCGGCACCGACAGGATGGCGCCCTGCGTGAAGCGGACACCGGTGCCGGAGAGCAGGTCGTCCGGGAGCGAGTAGCCGGTGAAACCGGTGAACATGCCCAGGACGAACAGCAGGAAGCCGAACAGCCAGTTGATCTCACGCGGCTTGCGGAACGCGCCGGTGAAGAACACGCGCATCATGTGCACGAACATGCCGGCGAGGAAGATGATCGCCGCCCAGTGGTGGATCTGCCGGATGAGCAGACCACCGCGGACGTCGAAGCTGATCTCCATCGTGGAGTTGAAGGCTTCCGACATCAGCTGTCCCTGGAGCGGGACGTACGTGCCGTGGTACTCCACCTCGTTCATCGACGGGTGGAAGAACAGCGTCAGGTACACACCCGTGAGGATGATGATGAGGAAGCTGTACAGGCAGATCTCACCCAGCATGAACGACCAGTGGTCGGGGAAGATCTTGCGCATGTTGGCCTTGGCCAGGGAGTAGATCCCCAGCCGGCCGTCGGCCCAGTCGGCCATGCGCTCGCCGGCCCCGGCCTTGCCGCGGGAGCGGCCCGCCGTGCCGGCGGCCGATGCGGCGGTGTGGTTCTCGTTGGTGCTCATCCGCGCTCCCAGAAGGCAGGACCGACGGGCTCTTCGAAGTCGCCGAGCGCCTCGAGGTAGCCCTCGTCGTTCACGCCGATACGCAGCTGCGGCAGCGCGTGACCGGCGGGGCCGAAGATCACGCGGGCGCCGTCGGACAGGTCGAAGGTGGACTGGTGGCAGGGGCACAGCACGTGGTGCGTCTGCTGCTCGTACAGCGAGATCGGGCAACCGACGTGGGTGCAGATCTTGGAGTACGCCACGATGCCCTCGTGCGACCACTCCAGCTCTTGCTTGTCCTTGATGTCCTGCGGCTGGAGCCGGACGATCATCAGGGCGGCCTTGGCGATCTCGTTCTGGAACTCGTGGCTGTCCTCCTCCAGGCCCTCGGGCTTGGCGAAGGTCAGCGAGCCGACGGCGACGTCGGAGGGACGCAGCGGCTCGTTGGTGTTCATGTTGACGATGAGCTTGCCCTTGCGCCACAGCGTGTGACGCAGCTTGTCCTCCGGCAGCGGGCCGAGGTCGCGCAGCAGCACGAGACCGGACAGCGGGACCAGGGTGAGGGCGCCGAGCATGGTGTTCCGGATCAGCTTGCGACGGCCGATCGCGGATTCCGCGGTGCCCTGGCGGAAGTCCTCGTGGATCTGGGCACGCAGCTCGGGGGACGCCTCGATCGGGTGGCGCTCGTCGGCCATCTCCACGTCGGACATCAGGGTGCGGGCCCAGTGGACCGCCCCCGCGCCGATGGTGAACAGGGCGGTACCGAGGGTCAGACCGAGCGCGAAGTTCAGCGCGTTGATGTGACCGAGCGGGAAGACGAAGATCGCCTTGTCGTGCGGAATCGCCACGTAGGCGGCGATGAACGCGACGGTGGCCAGCATCGAGATCGTGAACAGCAGGGCGACGACGCGCTCGGACCGCCGGGCGGCCTTCTCGTCGACGTCCTGGATCCGGTGCTCGTGGGGCGGCAGGCCGGGGTCGGCGAACGGGTTCTTCTCGTCCGCGACGCTCAGCGTGCCGTGCTCGTCGTGACCTGCGGACGCCTCGGCGGGCAGGTTCTCTTCGGGAATGTCTTGGCTACTCATGACTTCTTGGCCTTTGCGGTCCGAGCGGCGACCCAGACGGCGACCGCGATCAGCGTGCCGAGGCCGAAGATCCAGCCGAAGAGGCCCTCGCTGACCGGCCCGAGGCCGCCCAGCTCCATGCCACCGGGGTTCTCGGTGTCGTCGCCGTTGACCGCGTCGAGGTACGCGATGATGTCCTTCTTGTTCTGCTCCGACAGGGTGGTGTCGGGGAAGGCGGGCATGTTCTGCGGGCCCGTCTGCATGGCCTCGTAGAGGTGCTTGGGGTCGACGCCCTCGAGCGACGGGGCGTACTTGCCCTTGGTGAGCGCACCACCCTTGCCGGTGAAGTTGTGGCACTGCGCGCAGTTGTTGCGGAAGAGCTCACCGCCCTCGGCGATGTCCGCGCCCTCCGGGCCGTACTGCTCCTCGGTCGGGACGGTCGGACCGGCACCCAGCGAGGCGATGTAGGCGGCGAGCTGGTCGATCTCGGCCTGCGAGTAGATCGCCTTCTTCTTCGGCACCTGGGCGCCCTGGGAGGTGGCGGCCGGCATACGGCCGGTAGCCACCTGGAAGTCGACGGCCGCGGCGCCGACGCCGACGAGGCTCGGACCGTCGGAGGTGCCCTGACCGCCGGTGCCGTGGCAGCTGGCGCAGCCTACGGCGTAGAGCTTCTTGCCCTCGTCGATGGCGAGAGACTGGGAGGTTTCATCGGCCTGGGCCTTGTCCGCGGGTGCGAACACGGCGTACAGCCCCCCAGTGGCCGCCAGCGCGAGGAGTAGGACGACGACCGCCGCCAGCGGATGGCGTCGTCGTGCGGAGAGCTTTTTCACGGATTACCCCGGTGTCAGGATCTTCTGCGTCGATGCTTCTGGATGTGCGCTTCGGGAAACGCGAGTGATCGGTTCCTGCTACTTGATCATGTAGATCGTGGCGAAGAGGCCGATCCAGACGACATCGACGAAGTGCCAGTAGTAGGACACGACGATGGCGGCCGTCGCCTGCTCGTGGGTGAACCTGCGGGCCGCGTAGGTACGGCCGAGGACCAGCAGGAAGGCGATGAGACCGCCCGTCACGTGCAGGCCGTGGAAGCCGGTGGTCAGGTAGAAGGCCGAGCCGTACGGGTCGGAGGAGAGCGAGAGCCCGTCCTTCTTCACCAGCTCGGTGTACTCGTAGACCTGACCGCCGATGAAGATCGCACCCATGATGAAGGTGACGATGAACCACATCCGGAGCTTCTTGACGTCACCGCGCTCGGCGGCGAACACGCCGAGCTGACAGGTGAGGGAGGAGAGCACCAGGATGGTGGTGTTCGTCGCCGAGAACGGGAAGTTCAAGGCCGCGGCCTTCTCACTCCAGAACTCGGGGCCGGTCACCGACCGCAGGGTGAAGTACATCGCGAAGAGGGCCGCGAAGAACATCAGCTCGGAACTCAGCCAGATGATGGTTCCGACGCTGGTGAGGTTCGGCCGATTGACCGACGGGTGCGCGTGCCCGGTTTCTACTGTCGTTGCTGTCGCCACGACCGACATTATGTCGGTCGCTTATCCCGCCCTCACTCCGGGGGGTGCCGTTCGGAGTGTTGCTACCCGCCGAACCGGTGTTGACGTGGTGTTCAGGGGAGTAACATCCGCCCCAAACGGCCCCGTCCGTACGACGCTGACGTCTCCGGAGGAACCATGCAGCCGACCGCCACCGTGCTGGTCTACAGCGACGACTCCAACACCCGTGAGCAGGTCCGGCTGGCGACCGGGCGCAGGCCCGCGCCGGACGTCCCCGCCGTGGAGTTCATCGAGTGCGCGACTCCGGCCGCGGTGCTCAAGGAGCTGGACCGCGGCGGTATCGACGTGTGTGTGCTCGACGGCGAGGCCGTGCCCATGGGGGGCATGGGGATGTGCCGGCAGATCAAGGACGAGGTCTTCGAGTGCCCGCCGGTGCTGTTGCTGATCGGGCGGCCGCAGGACGCGTGGCTGGCCACGTGGAGTCGTGCGGACGCGGCGGTGACGCTGCCGGTGGAGCCGGTGGAGTTCGCGGGGGCGTTGGCGGCTCTGCTGCGGGCCAAGCGGTTGTTGAGCGCGTAGGCCTCTGGCAGTTGAGCGGCTGAGCGTTTCTGTGGTGCGGGGCTGTGCGCGGGTGCCGGTTCGTCTGTGGCTTGTCGCGCAGTTCCCCGCGCCCCTTGGCGGCGGTTGGCTGCTGGGCGTTCGTAGTGCTCGCGCCCCTGCGGCGGAGCCGCATGTCGGACACAGTCCCGCGCCCCTTGGCGGCGGTTGGCTGCTGGGCGTTCGTAGTGCTCGCGCCCCTGCGGCGGAGCCGCATCTCGGACACAGTCCCGCGCCCCTTGGCGGCGGTTGGCTGCTGGGCGTTCGTAGGGGGTCGTGACGGCGCCCCGCGGTCCTGGTGGGGCGCGGGGCGGTGGTGGGCTAGACGGCTGCTGGGCGTAGGCGGGCTGCTTGTTCCGGGTTGGGGGCTTCCGGGGTGCCGCCGAGGATGGCGCTGCCTTTGCGCCATTTCTGCCAGGTGAGGTTCCAGTCGCCGAAGCCGTTGCCGAAGGTCTCCATCGTGTTGCCCTCGGAGTTGACGACCTGGACGAGGTCCCCTTCGCGGACGTTGTCGAAGAACCACTCCGCGTTGGCGGTGCTCATGCCGACGCAGCCGTGGCTGACGTTGGCGGAGCCCTGGGAGCCGACGGACCAGGGCGCGGCGTGGACGTACTCGCCGCTCCAGGTGACGCGGGTGGCGTAGTAGACCGGCAGGTCGTAGGACTCCGCGGAGCCCTCGGCGATGCCGATGCTGGTCCCGCGCATACGTACGTAGTACTCCTTGCCCAGCACGACCTTGACGCCGTTGCGGGTCTCGAAGCCCGGTTTGCCGGTGGTGACCGGGATCTTCTTGATCTCCTTGCCGTTGCGGTAGACGGTCATCTGGTGGCTGGAAGCGTCTGCGACGGCGATCACACGGTCACCGATGGAGAGCTTCAGGGGCTTGGCCCGGCCGCCCCGGAGGCGATCGCTGATCTTGACGCCCTCGAGTTCGCTGCGGACCCGGACGGTGGCCTCGGCGGGCCAGTACTCCTTGGGCCGGTAGTGGAGTTCCTTGTCGTTCACCCAGTGCCAGCCGCCGTCCGCGCGGGGGACGGACTCGACCCGCAGGGCGCGTTCGACGATCGCGCGCTGGGCGCGGTCCCCGACCGGCTTGGACAGCTCGGCGGTGATGGGCTGGCCCACACCGTAGGTGCCCGCCCTGGGGCCGAAGGTGACGTCCAGGCCCTTCTTGGTGAGGGGCTTGCCGGTGTCGAAGGTGAGGACCTTGCGCCCCGGGGCGCCGTCCTCGTCCTCGGTGCTCACCCGAACCGTGTAGCGGGCGTCCGCGGCCAGCGGTGAGGTGCTGTGCCACCTGGTGCCGTCGGCGGAGAGTTCGCCCGCCACATGGCGTCCTGAGGCGTCCTGGGCGGTGACGTCGGTGATCCGGCCGTCGGAGTCCTCGGCGGTGATCTCCAGAGGCTTGTCCGGGTCGGCCTTCTCGTCCTCGTCGTCGGGGGTGTTGAAGGAGATCTGGTCCGCGGCGTCGTACGGCGCCGCCGACAGCGGGTTGCCGTCGCCGCCGCAGGCCGCGAGGGCGGAGCCCAGGGTCATCGCCAGCACGATGCAGCCGGCGACGGTACGGGTGCGCGGGGAGGTGTTCATGACCTCACGCTAGGAAGCTTCGTCAACGACGGCGCGCCGGGAGACTCGTAAGGGGGACGCGCATTCGGCGAAACGGCGGAACCCGGACCCTCCTGACGGAGTGTCCGGGTTCCGGTGCGCTCGGGGCGTGTTACTGGGTGCGGTTCTCACCGCGGTAGTACTCGAAGACCCAGCCCCAGATGCCGATCAGGATGATCGGCGCGGAGAAGTACAGCAGCCACCAGCCCACGGCCACGCCGAGGAAGGCCAGCGCGCCACCGAAGGCCAGCGCGAGCGGCTGCCAGCTGTGCGGGCTGAAGAAGCCCAGCTCGCCGGCGTCGTCCGCGACGTCGGCCTCCTTGTTGTCCTGGGCGCCGGTGTCGACCCGCCGGGCGGTGAAGCCCAGGTAGAAGCCGACCATGACGCACAGGGCGAAGGCGAGGAACAGCGCGGTGGTACCGGCCGGCTCCTGCGACCAGAGGCCGTAGAAGACGGCCATGGCGAGGACGAAGACGCCCAGCCACATGAACATCTTGCCCTGGATCTTCACTTGCCGGCCTCCTTGCCGCCCGCCAGCGCGGCGGCTTCCCGGCCACCGTGACCCAGCTGCTCCAGCGCGGCGATCTCAGGGTGGTGCAGGTCGAACGCCGGGGATTCGCTGCGGATCCGCGGCAGGGTGAGGAAGTTGTGCCGCGGCGGCGGGCAGGACGTGGCCCACTCCAGGGAGCGGCCGTAGCCCCACGGGTCGTCGACCGCGATCTTCTTGCCGTACTTGGCCGTCTTCCAGACGTTGTAGAAGAACGGCAGCACCGAGGCGCCGAGCACGAACGAGCTGATCGTCGAGATCGTGTTCAGGGCGGTGAAACCGTCCGCCGCCAGGTAGTCGGCGTAGCGGCGCGGCATGCCCTCGGCGCCCAGCCAGTGCTGGACCAGGAAGGTGCCGTGGAAGCCGACGAACAGCGTCCAGAAGGTCATCTTGCCCAGACGCTCGTCGAGCATCTTGCCGGTGAACTTCGGCCACCAGAAGTGGAAGCCGGAGAACATCGCGAAGACGACGGTGCCGAAGACGACGTAGTGGAAGTGCGCCACCACGAAGTACGAGTCCGAGATGTGGAAGTCCATCGGCGGCGAGGCCAGGATGACGCCGGTCAGACCACCGAAGGTGAAGGTGATCAGGAAGCCGGTCGCCCAGAGCATCGGCGTCTCGAAGGACAGCGAGCCCTTCCACATCGTTCCGATCCAGTTGAAGAACTTCACACCGGTCGGAACCGCGATGAGGAACGTCATGAAGGAGAAGAACGGGAGGAGCACGCCACCGGTGACGTACATGTGGTGCGCCCACACGGTCACGGACAGACCCGCGATGGCGATGGTCGCCGCGATCAGACCCTGGTAGCCGAACATCGGCTTGCGGGAGAAGACCGGGATGACCTCACTGATGATGCCGAAGAACGGCAGGGCGATGATGTACACCTCTGGGTGGCCGAAGAACCAGAAGAGGTGTTGCCACAGCAACGCGCCGCCGTTGGCCGCGTCGAAGATGTGGGCGCCGAACTTGCGGTCCGCCTCCAGGGCGAACAGCGCGGCCGCCAGGACCGGGAAGGCCAGCAGGACCAGGACACCGGTCAGCAGGACGTTCCACACGAAGATCGGCATCCGGAACATCGTCATGCCGGGAGCGCGCATGCAGATGATCGTGGTGATGAAGTTGACCGAGCCGAGGATGGTGCCGAAGCCGGAGAAGGCCAGACCCATGATCCACATGTCGGCGCCGAGACCCGGCGAGCGGACCGCGTCGGACAGCGGGGAGTAGGCGAACCAGCCGAAGTCCGCGGCGCCGTCCGGCGTGAGGAAGCCGGCCACGGCGACCAGCGAGCCGAACAGGTAGAGCCAGTAGGCGAACATGTTCAGCCGCGGGAAGGCGACGTCGGGGGCACCGATCTGGAGCGGCATGATCCAGTTCGCGAAGCCGGCGAACAGCGGCGTCGCGAACATCAGCAGCATGATCGTGCCGTGCATCGTGAACGCCTGGTTGAACTGCTCGTTCGACATCATCTGCAGACCCGGGCGGGCCAGCTCCGCACGCATGAGCAGCGCCATGACGCCACCGATGCAGAAGAACGCGAACGACGTGACCAGGTAGAGCGTTCCGATCGTCTTGTGGTCGGTGGTCGTCAGCCACTTCACCACGACGTTGCCGGGCTGCTTGCGCCGGACCGGCAGCTCGTCCTCGTAGTACGAGTCTTCGGCTGCCCCGGCACCCTGAGGTTCGTTGAGGATGCTCACAGTTGGTTCGTCTCCCGGTTCTTCTCATGGGCGGTCTGCTCGATGCCCGCGGGAACGTAACCGGTCTGCCCCTTCTTCGCGAGGTCCTGCAGGTGCTGCTCGTAGCGCTCCGGCGAGACGACCTTCACGTTGAACAGCATCCGGGAGTGGTCGACACCGCAGAGCTCGGCGCACTTGCCCATGAAGGTGCCCTGACGGTTCGGGGTCACCTGGAAGGCGTTGGTGTGGCCGGGGATGACGTCCTGCTTCATCAGGAACGGCACCACCCAGAAGGAGTGGATGACGTCGCGCGAGGTCAGGACGAAGCGGACCGTCTTGCCCTCGGGCAGCCACAGGGTGGGGCCGGGGTTGCCGGTCTGCGGGTTGCGCTCGCCCGGGGTGCCGCAGGCGTAGACGCCGCCGGCGTTGTCGGGGAACGCTTCCTTGTAGCGGTCCGGGATCGCGTTCAGTTCCTTCGACGTCTTGGCGTCGCCCGCGGAACCTTCGACGTTCTCGATGTAGTTGAAGCACCAGCTCCACTGGAAGCCGACCACGTTGACCGTGACGTCGGGCTTCTTGGACAGGTCGAGGAGCTTCGTCTCGTCACGGGCCGTGAAGTAGAAGAGGACCGAGACGATGATGATCGGGACCACCGTGTACAGCGCCTCGATGGGCACGTTGTAACGGGTCTGCGGAGGTACCTCGATCTTGGTGCGGCTGCGCCGGTGGAAGATGGCACTCCACAGGATCAGGCCCCACACCAGCACGCCGACGGCGAGCGCGGCAGCCCAGGAACCCTGCCACAGGGAGAGGATCCGCGGAGCCTCTTCTGTGGTGGGGGTGGGCATGCCAAGGCGGGGGAAGTCCTCCCATGTGCAACCGGTGGCGGTCGCCAGGACCAGGCCCGCGGTCAATGCCTGCAGCAGCTTCCGCCGCATCGGGCGCCGCGGCGAGCGGTCGGAGCCGTTGGGACTCACGTAGCGCCTTCCCGAGAGTCTCGCCCGCGCGATCGGCTGCGGCCTGCCTTGCTCGGTGGTCGGTCGCCGCCCTGCGTCGGGCAGGGGTTTGGATGTTTATGCGGACCAAACCCTAGCCGACGCCCTCCGGGGGTTCGCGGGGAGGGGGGCCTAGTGAAGAGGGTGGTTCGCTTGTTTGGCGGGTGCGGGTTGTCCGTGGCTTGTCGCGCCGTTCCCCGCGCCCCTTGGGGACGTTGTCCTTCGCGGCGATCTAACGTTGCGGTGTGCCCTACTTTGACGCCGCTTCCAGTGCCCCCCTTCATCCCGTAGCCCGTCAGGCGCTGTTGGCCTCTTTGGATGAAGGGTGGGCGGATCCCGCGCGGCTGTACCGGGAGGGGCGGCGGGCGCGGATGCTGCTGGACGCGGCTCGTGAGGCCGCCGCGGAGGCGGTGGGCTGCCGGGCGGACGAGGTCGTGTTCACGGCGTCCGGCACCAGGGCCGTACACACGGGCGTCGCCGGGGCGTTGACCGGACGACGGCGCGTCGGACGCCACCTGATCGTGTCATCGGTCGAACATTCCTCGGTACTCCATTCGGCGGAGGTGCACCAGGCCTCGGGCGGGACGGTCGAGGAGGTTCCGGTGGGCCGCGAGGGCCGCGTCTCCGCCTCCGCGTACGCCGACGCCCTGCGGGAGGACACCGCGCTGGCGTGTCTTCAGTCGGCCAACCACGAGGTGGGGACGGTGCAGCCGGTGGCCCAGGTGGCCGAGGTGTGCCGGGCGGCGGGGGTGCCCCTGCTGGTGGACGCGGCGCAGTCGCTGGGGTGGGGGCCGGTGGAGGGCGACTGGTCCCTGTTGACGGGCAGTGCCCACAAATGGGGTGGTCCGTCCGGGGTGGGGCTGCTCGTCGTGCGCAAGGGGGTGCGGTTCGCCGCTCAAGGACCGGTCGACGAGAGGGAGTCGGGGCGGGCCGCCGGGTTCGAGAACATCCCCGCGATCGTCGCGGCCGTCGCCTCCCTGCGGGCCGTGCGCGCGGAGGCCGCCCAGGAGGCGGGGCGACTGAGCGAACTGACGCAGCGCATCCGCACGCGGGTGCCCGAGCTGCTGACGGACGTGGAGGTCGTCGGCGACGCCCGGCACCGGCTGCCCGGCATCGTCACCTTCTCCTGTCTCTACGTCGACGGGGAAGCGCTGCTCACCGAACTGGACCGGGTGGGCTTCTCCGTCTCCTCCGGGTCGTCCTGCACGAGCAGCACCCTGACGCCGAGCCATGTGCTCAAGGCAATGGGGGTGCTCAGCGAGGGGAACGTACGGGTCTCGCTGCCGACGGGGACGCCGGCGGAGGAGGTGGACCGCTTCCTGGACGTCCTGCCGGGTGTGGTGACGGGGGTACGGGAGAAGCTGGGAGCCCCGACGTCCGCCCCGCCGGCCCGCCCGGCCCAGGCACAGGAGGTCGTCGTCGACTCCCTCGGCAAACGCTGCCCCATCCCGGTCATCGAACTGGCCAAGGTCATCGGCACCGTCCCGATCGGCGGCACGGTCCGCGTCCTCTCCGACGACGAGGCCGCCCGCCTGGACATCCCGGCCTGGTGCGACATGCGCGCCCAGCAGTACCTGGGCGAAGAACCGGCCGAAACGGGAACGGCCTACCTGATCCGCAGAACCACCTGACCCCCACCCGTCCGGGCGCGCGAGGAACGGCGCAATCCTTATAAGGGGCGCGGGGAACGGCGCATCTCTTGAGGGGCGCGGGGAACGGCGCACGCTTTCAGGGGCGCGGGGAACTGCGCAATCTTTATAAGGGGTGCGGGGAACTGCGCGACCCGGGCTGCGAGGAACCGGTCAATCCTGAGGCTCGCGAGCGCAGAACCCACCCCTGAGGGGTGCGGGGCCGCGAACAACGCCCCCGCACCCCCGGAGGAACGTCAGCCGAGGTGCCCCCGAACCTCGTCCGCCGCGTCATGCCCGTACGCCTTGGTGAACCGATCCATGAAGTGCGCCCGCCGCAACTGGTACTCCTGCGTACCCACCGTCTCGATGACCAGCGTCGCCAGCATGCACCCCACCTGAGCCGCCCGCTCCAGCGAGACACCCCACGCGAGACCGGAGAGGAACCCGGCCCGGAAGGCGTCACCGACCCCCGTGGGATCGGCCTTGCGCTCCTCCTCGGGGCAGCCGACCTCGATCGGGTCCTCGCCCACCCGCTCGACACGGACACCGCGCGAGCCGAGCGTGGTGACCCGCACACCGACCTTGCCGAGAATCTCCTCGTCGGTCCAGCCGGTCTTGGACTCGATGAGGCCCTTCTCGTACTCGTTGGAGAAGAGGTACGTCGCCCCGTCCAGCAGGATGCGGATCTCCTCGCCGTTCATCCGGGCGATCTGCTGGGAGAAGTCGGCGGCGAACGGAATCCGCCGCGAGCGGCACTCCTCCGTGTGGCGCAGCATGCCCTCGGGGTCGTCGGCGCCGATGAGGACCAGGTCGAGACCCCCGACGCGGTCAGCGACCGTCTTCAGCTCGATCAGCCGGGCCTCGCTCATCGCGCCGGTGTAGAAGGAACCGATCTGGTTGTGGTCGGAGTCGGTGGTGCACACGAAACGGGCGGTGTGCAGCGTCTCCGAGATCCGCACCGACTCGGTGTCCACGCCGTGGCGGTCCAGCCAGGCCCGGTACTCGTCGAAGTCGAAGCCGGCGGCGCCGACCAGGATCGGCTCGGTGCCGAGCTGGCCCATGCCGAAGGCGATGTTCGCGCCGACGCCCCCTCGCCGTACATCGAGGTTGTCGACCAGGAAGGACAGCGAGACGGTGTGCAGCTGGTCCGCGACGAACTGATCGGCGAACCGACCGGGGAAGGTCATGAGATGGTCGGTGGCGATGGAGCCGGTGACTGCGATGCGCACGGCGAGGGTCTCCTGGGTGGAGGGTCATTGACAATCCACGCTACCCGTTGGGCGGCGCGGCCTAGAAGACGACAAAACTACCCGATAGTAGATCTTTCTTCGTGAGTACGGACGTGCATACGGTGCGTCCATGACGAACCTCAAGGCTCCCGCCGCCCCCGCACCCGCCGACCTCGAGGGCGATCTGGCCTCGCTGCGCGGCGACTGCGCCCGGATGGCCCGGCACTGGGCCGCCCCCGACCGGGGCACGGCACGTCCTGTCTCCCCGTCCAGCATCCACGGCGTGACCGTACCGTCGAAGTCGGCGCGACTGCTGGACGCGATGTCGGACTACGGGGACTGACCGGCTCCTCACCCCCGCGGCGCAACCGGGCTCACCCAGGAGGCTGAACGCCCGCGCCGGAGGGAACCGCACGCTCCTCCGCTACGTCTCATCGCCGTCCCCCGTGGTGGGGATGTGGGATACGACCCTCCAGCAGCAGGAGCGATGCGGTGAACACCGAGCGACCCGACAACCCCGACCGCGACGACGCCGTCACGGGTGAGGCCGGCGCCGCCGACAGCCCCGGCGCGAGCGACTCCGCCGGGGCCGCGGAGCGTCCAGTCGACACGGCAGGGTCGGCCGAGACGTCCCCGGCCGACGCGAGCACCGCCGACCCGACCGAGGCGGAGGCGGAGGCCGACGTCGAGGCCGCCGCCGCGGCCGAGTCCGAAGCAGGAACCGAGGCGCCCGACGCCCCGGACGCCGCCGAGCCCGCCGCGGCCGCCGAGCCGCCCCAGAGCCCCCCGTCGCCCGAGCCCGTGCCCGCGCCCGCGCCCGCCGCAGGCGACGACCCCAACGAGCACACCGTGCGTCTCGCCGCGCGGACGTCCGGCGAGGCGCCGTCCATGGGCGGGCGGCGCCGGTCGCCGCTGGTCGCGGCCTCCGTGGCCGCCGCCGTGCTGCTGGTCGCCGGCGGCGGGGCCTATCTCGCCGCGTCCGCGGCGGACCGCTCGGGCGGCGAGACCGCCTCCGGTGCGGCCGGCGGCGACGGCACTCCCCCGCCGCTCCCCATCGACGGCTACTCCGAGGGCGGCGGCGAGGGCATCGCGCCGGGCGAGCCGAACCCGTACGGCGCGGTCTACCAGGCATCGGGCGAGCTGCCCGACGGCCCCGACTCCGCGGCCGTGTTCCGTGCCCAGGGCCAGGTCGACAAGGCCGAGGTGGCCCGGCTCGCGGCGGCGCTCGGGGTGGAGGGGACGCCGGTGCTCCAGGGGCAGTCCTGGCGGATCGGCGCGAAGGACGGCTTCGGCCCGACCCTCCAGGTGAACCTCAACGCGCCGGGTACCTGGACGTTCCACCGCTACGCGCCCGGCACGGACAACTGCAAGAGCACCACCGAGTGCCCGCAGCGCGGCCCGATGGCCCCGGCCGACGACCCGGTCAGCGAGGAGGCGGCGAAGAAGGCGGCCGCGCCGGTGCTGAAGGCGGTCGGCCAGGACGACGCGAAGGTCGACGCGAGCCAGGTCATGGGCGCGCAGCGCGTGGTGAACGCCGACCCGGTGATCGGCGGGCTGCCGACGTACGGCTGGATGACCGGGCTGACGATCGGGGTGGACGGCGAGGTCGTCGGCGGCAGCGGGCAGCTCGAGGCGCCGGTGAAGGGCGACACGTACCCCGTGCTGGGGGCGAGCGAGACGCTGGAGCAGATGAACGCGGGCCAGACCGGCCAGGGTTCGGGCGTCGGCGGCTGTGCGAGCCCGGTGCCGCTGGACGACGGGACCGAGCCGGCCGCGCCGTGCGAGCCGGAGCCGGCGCAGCCGCAGGAGATCGACGTGCGGGGCGCGGTGTTCGGTCTCGCGTCGCACTACGTGGGCGCGCGGCAGACCTTGGTGCCGTCGTGGCTGTTCGAGGTGCGGGCGCCGGGCGCGCAGGACTCCTTCACGGTGACGCACCCGGCGGTGGAGCCCCGCTTCCTGGTCGCGCCGACGCCGGTCCCCTCGGACGTTCCGCCCGGTGAGCCGACCGAACCGCCGAGCCCGCGGCCGACGGGCCCGGACGAGCCGACCGCGGCGCCGGCGCCGCGGGACGTGCAGGTGGAGGCGTACGCGGCCGAGGGCCGTGAGCTGACCGTGCGCTTCACCGGCGGGGTGTGCGCGGACTACACGGTGAAGGCGGCGGAGGACGCGGAGCGGGTGACGGTGACGGTGACCGAGAAGCCGTGGCCGGACAAGGTGTGCATCATGATCGCCAAGGAGTTCCACCGGACCGTGCAGCTGGACGAGCCGGTCGGCGACCGCCGGGTGGTGGACTCGGGCGGCCACGGGGTCCCGCTGGACAAGCCGGGTGCCCGGCTGCCGAAGACCTCCATGGTCCGCTGACCGCGCCCCGAAAAGGGGCGCGGGGAACTGCGCGAGCGGCCACGACGGCGCCGCGGACGCCGGACGGCACATGCGCGGCACACGCTCGGCGCACACGACGAAGGCGGGGGGGGGGGGGGGGGGGGGGGGGGGGGGGGCGGGGGTGGGGGGGGGGGGGGGGGCCGGGTGGGGCGCCACGTGGTGAGCTCCTCGAAGCCGACGCCGAG
>NZ_JBVJGZ010000003.1:47532-338842 GCF_055587025.1 Streptomyces sp. NPDC048600
CATTGCCAACCAAAACCCCGAGGTAAAGGCGGCCCCAAACGATGCCCCCCAAG
Source organism: Streptomyces sp. NPDC048600 (assembly GCF_055587025.1). Lineage (NCBI taxonomy): Bacteria > Bacillati > Actinomycetota > Actinomycetes > Kitasatosporales > Streptomycetaceae > Streptomyces > Streptomyces sp. NPDC048600. The sequence continues at coordinate 47,586 of NZ_JBVJGZ010000003.1, forward strand.
AAGAAATCCCCCCCCCCCCCCCCCACACCCACACCCCCCCCCCCCCCCCCCCCCCCCCCCCCCCCCCGCCTTCGTCGTGGCTCGCACGGCTCGCCCCGGAGGGCTGCCGCTGGGGGCCGCGGGTCAGCTGAAGGAGTCGCCGCAGGCGCAGGAGCCGGTCGCGTTCGGGTTGTCGATCGTGAAGCCCTGCTTCTCGATGGTGTCGACGAAGTCGACCGTGGCGCCGCCCAGGTACGGAGCGCTCATGCGGTCCGTGACGACCTTCACACCGCCGAAGTCCTTCACGACGTCGCCGTCGAGCGAGCGCTCGTCGAAGAAGAGCTGGTAGCGCAGGCCGGAGCAGCCGCCGGGCTGGACGGCGACGCGCAGGGCGAGGTCGTCACGGCCTTCCTGGTCGAGCAGGGTCTTGACCTTGGACGCGGCGGCGTCGGTCAGGATGATGCCGTCGGTGACGGTGCTGGTCTCGTCCGATACGGACATCTACATCTCTCCCGGGTTGTACGGAGACTGCTTGCCGACGGTTGAAACCGGCGGGGCCTCGGATTCATTCCGGGCCGGTCCATGGAGTTACCGCCGGGCCGGTCCTTCTTCATGCTCGCACACGGGCCGGGAAGCGGAAAACGTCCTGTCCGGACCACCCGGGGGTGACATCAGAACGGCCGCGGGATTCATGTCACATCGACACTATGGCCATCGTCAAACTGACGTGAAGCGGTTATGATAGATAGCGTCATTTCGACGAAAAGGTCGAAGAGTTCGTCCCGTATGACCCGCCGGTCCGGCTTCCCGGTCCGGCGAGCCGCAGAACAGAAAGGGTGCGTGTCGTGACCACCGCCCAGACCCAGGAGCTCGACGTACAGCCGACGCCCCTCGCCCTGCTCCTGCTCGGCCGCGAGGCCGACCCGCGCAGCGAGCGTGGCGTCGAGTGTCCCGGTGACCTCCCCTCGCCGTCCGACCCGGACCTGGTCGAGCGGGCCCGCGCGGCCAAGGAGAAGCTCGGCGACAAGGTGTTCGTGCTCGGCCACCACTACCAGCGCGACGAGGTCATCCAGTTCGCGGACGTCACGGGCGACTCCTTCAAGCTGGCCCGCGACGCGGCGGCCCGCCCGGAGGCCGAGTACATCGTCTTCTGCGGTGTGCACTTCATGGCCGAGTCGGCGGACATCCTGACCTCCGACGAGCAGAAGGTCGTCCTGCCGGACCTGGCCGCCGGCTGCTCCATGGCCGACATGGCGACGGCCGAGCAGGTCGCCGAGTGCTGGGACGTGCTGACCGAGGCCGGCATAGCCGAGCAGGTCGTGCCGGTGTCGTACATGAACTCCTCGGCCGACATCAAGGCGTTCACCGGCAAGCACGGTGGCCTGATCTGCACCTCGTCCAACGCCGAGCGCGCCCTCGACTGGGCGTTCCAGCAGGGCGAGAAGGTCCTCTTCCTGCCCGACCAGCACCTCGGCCGCAACACCGCCGTGCGGGACATGGGCATGTCCCTGGACGACTGTGTGCTCTACAACCCGCACAAGCCGAACGGCGGTCTGACCGTCGAGGAGCTGCGCGCGGCCAAGATGATCCTGTGGCGCGGCCACTGCTCGGTGCACGGCCGCTTCAGCCTGGACTCGGTGAACGACGTCCGTGAGCGCATCCCGGGCGTCAACGTCCTGGTGCACCCCGAGTGCCGGCACGAGGTCGTGGCCGCGGCGGACTACGTCGGCTCGACCGAGTACATCATCAAGGCGCTGGAGGCGGCCCCGGCCGGTTCCAAGTGGGCCATCGGCACCGAGCTGAACCTGGTCCGCCGCCTGGCGAACCGTTTCGCGCCCGAGGGCAAGGAGATCGTCTTCCTCGACAAAACGGTCTGCTTCTGCTCCACGATGAACCGCATCGACCTGCCCCACCTGGTCTGGGCCCTGGAGTCGCTGGCCGAGGGCAAGCTGGTCAACCGCATCGAGGTCGACAAGGAGACCGAGGCGTTCGCCAAGCTCGCCCTGGAGCGGATGCTGGCCCTGCCGTAACCCGCGCGCCGGCCGCGGAACGCAGGAAGGGCCCCGGACCTCACGGTCCGGGGCCCTTCTGCCGTCGGTTCACCCGATCGCGGTGGTCACACCCCCGCGGGCTCCGGCTCCTCCGACGCCACCGGCTGGGCCGGCACTCCGGCCTTCTTCTGGCGCTTGGCCTCGCGCTTGTTCGCTCGCCGCTCCTTGCGGAGCTCCAGCATCGCGTAGAGCGTCGGGACCAGCAGCAGGGTCAGCAGGGTCGAGGTGATCAGGCCGCCGATCACGACCACCGCCAGCGGCTGGGCGATGAAACCGCCCTCGCCGGTGACGCCGAGCGCCATCGGCAGCAGGGCGAAGATCGTCGCCAGGGCCGTCATGAGGATCGGGCGCAGACGGTGCCGGCCACCCTCCACGACGGCCTCGACGACGCCGTAGCCCTGGGCGCGGTACTGGTTGACGAGGTCGATCAGCACGATCGCGTTGGTCACCACGATGCCGATCAGCATCAGCATGCCGATCATCGCGGGGACGCCCATCGGCGTGCCGGTGACCACCAGCAGGCCGATCGCGCCGGTCGCGGCGAACGGGACGGAGACCAGCAGGATCAGCGGCTGGGCCAGCGAGCGGAAGGTCGCCACCAGCAGCATGAAGACGATCGCGATCGCCGCGAGCATCGCCAGGCCCAGGTTGGCGAACGCCTCGTCCTGGTCGGAGGACACACCACCGATCTCGGCGGTGGCGCCGGCGGGCAGCTTCAGCGCGTCGATCCTGGACTGGAGGTCGGCGCTCACCGCGCCGGTGTTGTCGCCGGTCGGCCGGGCGGTGACGGTGGCGGCCCGCTGACCGTCGATCCGGGTCATGGAGACCGGCCCGTCGACCAGCTCCACGGTCGCGATATCGCCCAGTTCCACCGGGCCGAGCTTCAGCGCGCGCAGCTCGGCGAGGGTGCCCGCGGGGTTCGCGGAGCGGATGACGACGTCGCGCTCGGTGTCGTCCAGCGTGGCCTTGGCGGCCGGGGTGCCGCGCACCGCGTGGGCGACGGCGAGGCCGAGCGTCTGGTCGCTGAACCCGGCGGCGGCCGCCTTGTCGTTGGCCTTGACCGAGATACGCGGAACGCTCTGCGCGAGGTCGCTGGTGACGTCGGTGACGTCGTCGAGCTTCGCGACGGTGGCGCGGACCTGCTCGGCGGCCCGGCGCAGGGCCTCGCCGTCGGCGGCCTTCACGACCACGCTGAGGTCCTGGCTGCCGAAGCCGTCCCCGGCCGCGACCGTGGTCGTGCCGATGCCGGTGAGCTTCTTCAGCCCGGCCTCGATGCGGTCCACGACCTCGTCGGAGGAGGCCGACTCCGCCAGCATCACGTTGTACTGCGCCTGGTTGGTGTCCGTGCCGCCGCCGAAGGCCGCGAGGAACCCGGACGAGCCGACCGTGACCTGGTAGTCCTTGACGCCCTCGATGCCGTCGAGCAGCCGCTCGACCTTCTTCGCCTGCTCGTCGGTCGCGGCGAGGCTGGTGCCGGGCGCCAGCTCCTGACGGACGGTGAGGACCTCCTGGTCGCCCTGGTCGAAGAAGTTGGTCTTCAGCAGGGGGGCCATGCCGAAGGTGCCGATCAGGATCACGGCCGCGAGGGCCACGCTGGTCAGCCTGCGGCGCGTGGCGAAGCGCAGGACGGGGACGTAGAGCCGCTGGAGCCTGCTGTTCGCCTCCTTCTCCTCGGCCTTGCGGCGCGCCTCCTCGGCGTCCTCGGGGGTGCCCTTGGGAGCGCGCAGGAACCAGTACGACAGCACGGGGACGACCGTCAGCGACACCAGCAGGGACGCCAGCAGCGCCGCCGTGACGGTGAGGCTGAACGGGCCGAACAGCTCGCCGACCATGCCGCCGACGAGGCCGACGGGCAGGAAGACGGCGACGGTGGTGAGGGTGGAGGAGGTGACGGCGCCGGAGACCTCGCGCACGGCGGTGAGGATCGCGGACTGCCGCTCCTCGCCGTAGCCGAGATGGCGCTTGATGTTCTCCAGGACCACGATCGAGTCGTCGACGACACGGCCGATGGCGATGGTGAGGGCGCCCAGCGTGAGCATGTTCAGGGACAGGTCACGCGTCCACAGCACGATCAGCGCGAGCACCACGGACAGCGGGATGGACACCGCCGTCACCAGCGTGGAGCGGACCGAGGCCAGGAACACCAGGATGATCACGACCGCGAAGAGCAGTCCGAGCCCGCCCTCGGTGGTCAGGCCGTCGATGGCCTTGGACACGGCCGGGCCCTGGTCGCTGACCACGGTGACGGTCGCGCCGGAGCCGAGGTCCGCGCGCATCGCGGGCAGTGCGTCCTCGACCGCCTCGGAGATGGCGACCGCGCTGCCGTCGTGGTCCATGGTGACCATCACGGCGAGGCTGGGCCGGCCGTCGGTCCGGGTGATCGCGTCGGCCGGGGCCTGCTCCTGCCGGACCGTCGCCACGGAGCCGAGGCGCACCGGCCGCCTGCCGCCCTCGCCGGTGACCATCAGGTCCTCGACCTGCGTCAGCGAGGTGTAGCCGCCGCCGACCCGGACGGTGCGGTTGGCGCCGTCCTCGTCGAAGGAACCGGCCGGGACGGTGGCGCCGCCCGCCTGGAGGGCCTGGGCGAGGGACTGCGTACTCAGCCCGGCGCGGGCCAGCTTCCGCTCGTCGGGCGTGACGGTGACCTGGAGGTCGCGCACACCGTCGACGGTGACCTGGCCGACCCCGTCGATGTCCTTCAGCCGCGGGACGACCGTCCGGTCGAGCTGGTCGGCCAGGGCCTGCTGGTCCTTGCCGGAGGTGACGGCGAGCACCACGGTCGGCATGTCGTCGGTGGACCCGGCGACGACCTGCGGGTCGACGGAGTCGGGCAGCTGCGCACGGGCGCGGTTGACCGCCTGCTGGACGTCGGCGACGAGCTGCTTCGTGTCGTTGCCGTAGTCGAAGGACGCCATGATCACGGCGTTGCCCTCGCTCGCCGTGGAGGTGACGCCGGTGATGCCGTCGACGGCCTCGAGGTTGTTCTCGATCGGCTCGACGACCTGCTTCTCGACCACGTCGGGGGAGGCGCCCTGGTACGGCGCGAGGACCGACACCATGGGCAGTTCGATGGTCGGCAGCAGCTGCTGCTTGAGCTGGGGGATCGCGATGGCCCCGAAGGCGAGCGCGATGATCGACATCAGCCCGATCAGGGCCCGTTGCGCGAGGCTGAATCTGGACAGCCAGGACATGGGTCAGGGTCTCTCTTCAGTGGCCGGAGCGGGGAGGGGGCGCAGGGGGAGCGCCCACCCCACACCCTGTGCCATCCACGGGCCCGGCCCGTACCCCGCAGGTCCCGTTTCCTTATGCCGCGCATACTGCGGGTGGAGTACGAGCCTCCGGGTGTCAGTCCACCCGGGGTCGTACCAGTCCCGATTCGTACGCGATGACGACCAGCTGCGCCCGGTCGCGGGCGCCCAGCTTGGCCATGGCCCGGTTGACGTGCGTCTTCACGGTCAGCGGGCTGACGGTGAGCCGCTCGGCGATCTCGTCGTTGGAGAGCCCGCCGGCGACCTGCACCAGCACCTCGCGCTCCCGCACGGTCAGCGCGTCCAGCCGCTCGGCGTGCGCGGGGTCGCGGTCGTCGGCGCCGCCCTGGGCGAGGAAACGGGCGATCAGCCCCTTGGTGGCGGTCGGCGACAGCAGCGCCTCGCCGCCCGCCGCGACCCGGATCGCGTTGAGCAGTTCCTCCGGCTCGGAGCCCTTGCCGAGGAACCCGGCGGCTCCCGCCCGCAGCGACTGCACGACGTAGTCGTCCACCTCGAAGGTGGTGAGTATGACGACCCGGACATCGGCCAGCGCGGGGTCCTCGCTGATCATCCGGGTGGCCGCCAGACCGTCGGTGCCCGGCATCCGGATGTCCATCAGCACGACGTCGGTGGGCCGCTCCTTGGCCAGCCGTACCGCCTCGGCGCCGTCGGAGGCCTCCCCCACGACCTCCATGTCGGGCTCGGAGTCGACCAGCACCCGGAACGCGCTGCGCAGCAGGGCCTGGTCGTCGGCGAGCAGCACGCGGATGGTCATGCGGGGTCCTCCTGCGGGCCGGTGCGGTTCCTGACCGGCAGGATCGCATGCACCCGGAAGCCGCCGCCGAAGCGGGGACCGGTGGTCAGGGTGCCGCGTACGGCGGTGACGCGCTCGCGCATGCCGAGCAGCCCATGACCGCCGCCGTCCGACGCGGCGGGGTCGCCGTCGCCGTCGTCGAGGACGCTGATCTCGATGCTCGGGCCCACCCGGACGACGCTGACCTCGGCCCTGGCGCACTGCCCGCCGTGCTTCTGCACATTGGTCAGGGCCTCCTGGATGACGCGGTACGCGGCGAGGTCCACGGCGGCGGGCAGCCGGGCTCCCTCGTCGGTGCGGGCGACCTCGACGTGCAGGCCGGCCGCGCGGAAGGTGCCGACCAGCTCGTCGAGGCGGTCGAGTCCCGGGGCGGGTTCGGTGGGCGCCTCCGGGTCGCCGGACTGGCGCAGCAGGCCCACGGTGGCGCGCAGCTCGTTGAGCGCGGAGCGGCTGGCGTCGCGGACGTGGGAGAGCGCCTCCTTGGCCTGGTCGGGCCGTTTGTCCATGACGTGGGCGGCGACGCCGGCCTGCACATTGACCAGGGCGATGTGGTGCGCGACGACGTCGTGCAGATCGCGCGCGATCCGCAGCCGCTCCTCGGCGACCCGGCGCCGGGCCTCCTCCTCCCGCGTGCGCTCGGCCCGCTCGGCCCGCTCGCGGATGGCCTCCACGACGGCCCTGCGGCTCCTCACGGCGTCGCCGCCGGCCGCGGCCATGCCCGTCCAGGCGAAGATGCCGAGGTTTTCCTGGGCGTACCAGGGCAGCGGGCCGCAGAGCATGGCCGCGCCGGTCAGCACGGTCATGGTGAGCAGGCCCACGCGCCAGGTGGTGGGGCGGTCGGTGGTGGAGGCGACGGTGTACAGGGCGATGACGGCCGCCATGGCGACGGGGGCGCGGGGGTCGCCCGTCACGGCCTCCACGAGGGAGAGGCCGCCGGTGACGGCCAGTACGGCGAGGGGGGCGCGGCGGCGGAACACGAGCGCGGCGGCGGCGAGCGCCATCAGTACGAGGCTCAGGGTGTCCGGGGTGCGCAGGCCCCAGGTGATGCCGTTGGCTCCGTGGGGGTCCACGAAGGAGCCGGCGACCATGGCCGCGAGGACGGCGGACGCGAGGGTTGCGTCCAGCGCCATCGGGTGCGCCTTCATGCGGGCGCGGACGCGGTCCAGGGTGGTCACGGCCATCTACGGTAACCGCCCCGGCGGGGTGCCCGGCGGGCGGCTGAGCCGTGCGGTGCGCTGCTCGGCGTCGCGGCGGGAAAAGCGGGGCGGTGCGCAGCTCGGCGTCAACGAGGTGCCTCCCCCAGAGGGGGGACCCCCAGCCCACCCGTGCCGCCCCGAGCGGCACGCATGCCCGCGGCCAGGGCGGCGCGCAGCCCGCGGCGGCGGAAAGACGCGTACGGCGGCAAGGGGACGGGGCGGGGGGTGTCCGCCCGCAGCGGCCGCCGTCAGACACCAGAACCCCCGCAGGAGACCTGATCGGCGGACCGAGGACGGATACACCCCCCGCCCCGGCCCAGCACCACCCACCAACCGCAGGCGTCCCCACCGACAGGCCGCCGCGGGCAGCCACACACCTCAGCCCGGGATCAGGCCGTCGTCGCGGAGCATGGTGCGGACCTCGGTCAGGGTTGCCTCGGGGGACGGGAGGATGAGGTCCGATGGTTCGAGGGAGTCGAGGGGGAGCGGGTCGCCGAGGCGGCGGACCGCGTCCAGCAGGGCGCCGAGGGTGCGGCGGAACCCCGCCTCGTCACCGGACTCGAGCTCCTTCAGGAGCTCGTCGTCCAGCGAGTTCAGCTCGGGCAGGTGGCTCTCGGAGAGGGTCACCTGCCCTTCCCCCATGATCCGTACGATCATGTCGCCTCCTCGGCGTACCCCTACTGCTTGTCGAAGCGCGGAGTGTCCTGCGGCTGCTGCTGGCCCTGCTGCTGCCCGCTGCCGCCCTCGAGGGCCTGCCGGTCGGACGAACCGCCCGCCAGCTCGGCCTTCATGCGCTGGAGTTCCAGCTCTACATCCGTACCACCGGACAGCCGGTCCAGCTCGGCCTGGATGTCGTCCTTGGCGATACCGGTCGGGTCGTCGAGCGCGCCGGACGCCAGCAGCTCGTCGATCGCACCGGCCCTGGCCTGGAGCTGCGCCGTCTTGTCCTCGGCGCGCTGGATCGCCAGCCCGACGTCGCCCATCTCCTCGGAGATACCGGTGAAGGCCTCCCCGATCCGGGTCTGCGCCTGGGCCGCGGTGTACGTCGCCTTGATCGTCTCCTTCTTCGTACGGAAGGCGTCGACCTTCGCCTGGAGCCGCTGCGCCGCGAGGGTGAGCTTCTCCTCCTCGCCCTGGAGCGTGGCGTGCTGCGTCTCCAGGTCGGTGACCTGCTGCTGGAGCGCCGCACGGCGGGACAGCGCCTCACGGGCCAGGTCCTCCCGGCCCAGCGCCAGCGCCTTGCGGCCCTGGTCCTCCAGCTTGGCCGACTGCGACTGGAGCTGGTTCAGCTGGAGCTCCAGCCGCTTGCGCGAGGTGGCCACGTCGGCGACACCGCGGCGCACCTTCTGGAGCAGCTCGAGCTGCTTCTGGTACGAGTAGTCGAGGGTCTCGCGCGGGTCCTCGGCCCGGTCAAGGGCCTTGTTCGCCTTCGCGCGGAAGATCATCCCCATCCGCTTCATGACACCGCTCATGGGCTTCGCGCGCCCCCTTCTGACGGACTCCGGCTCCAGCTCTGCGACAGAACCCACAGTACGGGCCCTGCATCCATTGACGCACTGTTCCGTGGCTGATGCGGTCATCCCCGAGGACGACTGCGCCCGCTCCGGCTCCGGCGTAAGGAGTAGGTGGTCCCCGAGGGTCCCGAGGGTTCCCCGGGGCCCTCCACCACGTCTTCCCTGTCCCCTGAAGACGCCTGGTGTTGCCGGATCGTTCCCCCCGGGACTGGGGTCCACACCTGCCTACCCCGTACCCTTGGGTTTTGTGTTCCGTAGCCGTGCCACCAAGGACGAGAAGGCCGCCGCCGCCGACAAGGCGCCGGTGACCGACTCCAAGCAGACCCGTGACCCGCAGGCCCCGAAGGGCAGGCCCACTCCCAAGCGCAGTGAGGCCCAGTCCCAGCGCCGCAGCGTCGCCAGTACGCCCACGACGCGCAAGGAGGCCGCCAAGCGGCAGCGCGAGGAGCGCCGTGCCGCCCTGGACCGTCAGCGCCAGGCGCTGGCAGGGGGCGACGAGCGTTACCTCCCCGCGCGCGACAAGGGGCCGGTGCGCCGCTTCGCTCGCGACTTCGTCGACTCCCGCTTCAACATCGCCGAGTTCTTCCTGCCGATGGCCGTGATCATCCTCGTGCTGAGCGTGGTCCGGGTGCAGAACGTGCAGACGCTGGCGCTGCTGCTGTGGCTCGTCGTGATCGTGATGATCGTGCTGGACTCGGTCCTCACCGGGTTCCGTCTGAAGAAGCAGCTGCGTGAGCGCTTCCCGGACGAGAACAAGCGCGGCGTGGTCGCCTACGCGCTGATGCGCAGCCTCCAGATGCGTCGGCTCCGGCTGCCGAAGCCGCAGGTCAAGCGCGGAGAGCGGCCCTGAGCGCAGCCGCTTTCTCCGGGGGTGCGGCCGAGGCCTGGCTGAACAAGCTGGGCGGCCTGCGTGATGTCGTACGACAGGAGCTGGTCGCCCGGCAGCTCGACGAGCAGATAGCCGGGCGGTTCCCGGTCGGGCAGCGGCTGCGGGTGCTCGACGTGGGGATGGGCCAGGGCACCCAGGCGCTGCGCCTGGCCCGCATCGGCCATCAGGTCACCGGTGTCGAGCGCGACGCGAAGATGGTCGCCGTCGCGCGGGCCGCGCTGTCCGCCGAGCCGGAGGGCATCCGGGAACGGATGCGGATCGTGGAGGGCGACGGCCGGGACACCGGCGTGCACTTCCTGCCGGGCAGCTTCGACGTGGTGCTGTGCCACGGCGTGCTGATGTACATCGAGGAGCCGGACGCGCTGCTGGCGGGTCTGGCCCGGGTGCTGGCGCCGGGCGGGCTGCTGTCGCTGCTGGTGCGCAACGCCGACGGGCTGGCCGCGCGGCCGGGCCTGTCCGGCGACTGGGCGGGGGCGCTGACCGCCTTCGACACCACCACGTACCGCAACCGGCTGGGTCTGGACGTGCGGGCGGACCGGCTCCAGACGATCACCGCGACGCTGGCGGGGATCGGTACGCCGCTGCACGCCTGGTACGGGGTGCGGGTGTTCACGGACACCGCGGCGGACGACGCCGAGATCCCCGAGGACGTCGAGCAGCTGCTCGCGGCGGAGGAGCGGGCGGGGCGCACGGACCCGTACCGGGCCGTCGCGGCGCTGCTGCATCTGTGCGGGGTCCGCGGCTGAGACACGGGCGGGAGCCCGGGGACGTCGTCACCCGGCCCGACCGCCGGGGCCCGGGGCCCGGCCCGTCAGGACGAGGCCCCACGAGCGACAGTCAGTCCCCTGAGCCCCGGCCGACAGACCGCCCCCGCGACTCGGCAGGCAGCCTGCGGCTCAGGCCTCGACCTCCGCCGTCTCCGCCTCCGCCTCCGCCGTGTCGTCGGCGTGCAGGCTCATCGGGCCGTAGATCTCCGTGGTGTCCTCGAACAGGCGCACCTGGTCGGCGCCGCCGGCCTGGAGGTCCTTCCAGTGCTCGCCGATCCACGACTCGGCGTCGCCCTGCGTGGTGAACTCCTCGGGCTGCACCGCGGGCTCGACCTCCGACCCGTCGGACTTCTCGAACCGCCACGTCCACATCGCCATGCAGGCCTCCTTCGTGGTCCTTCGTCTGGGACGAGCCTATGGGGTCGGCCGGGGTCGTCAGAAGAAGATCGGCACAGTCGGCCGATACCGCCCCGCCGCTCAGGGGGCTCCCGGGCGGGCATGATCAGGAGCGAGCGGCGAGAATCGGGGCGTGGAACTCACTCTGCTCGGCACCGGTGCCCCCGCTGGCCTCCCCCGCCCCGACTGCCCCTGCGCGGCCTGCGCCACCGCTCTCGGGGACGACGTCCGGGGAGCCACCTCGCTGCTGGTGGACGGGGCGCTGCTGCTGGATCTGACGCCCGGGGCGGCCTTCGCGGCGGCGCGGGCCGGGCGGTCGCTGAGCGGTGTGGGGCAGGTGCTGCTGACGCATCCGCACGACGGGCCGGCCGTCGAGGTCCCGGCGGGGCTGCCGCAGCCGGGCCGGGTGCCCGACGGGCGGGAGCTGGCGCTGCTGACGGGGCACCGGGTGCGGGCCGTGGCGATGGACGCGCCGGGCACCGGGTACGCGGTGACCGGGCCGGACGGGCAGCGGCTGCTGTATCTGCCGCCGGGCGGGGCACCCGCCGGGCTGGAGGAGGGCGGGCCGTCCGCCGAGCCGTACGACCTGGTGCTCGCCGATGTCGTCGGGCGGCCCGACGCGCTGGCCCGGCTGCGCGCGGTCGGCGCGGTGGGGCCGGGGACGGATGTGGTCGCGGTCCATCTCGATCACGACGTACCGCCGGGGGCGGAGCTGCCGCGGCGGCTCGCGGCGGCGGGGGCGCGGGCCGTACCGGACGGGACGACGCTGGCGGTGGGCGGCTACCCGGGCGCGCCCGCGGTACCGCGCAGGACGCTGGTGCTGGGCGGGGCGCGGTCGGGCAAGTCGGTCGAGGCGGAGCGACGGCTGGAGTCGTTCCCGGACGTGCTGTACGTGGCCACCGGGGGGACGCGGGGCGGGGACACCGAGTGGGCGGGGCGGGTCACCGCGCACCGGGAGCGGCGGCCGGGGTCCTGGCGGACGACCGAGACCTGCGACCTGGTGCCGCTGCTGAAGGACGACGGGCCGCCGTTGCTGATCGACTGTCTGTCCCTGTGGCTGACCGACGCGATGGACGCCGTCGGGGCCTGGGACGACGCGGAGTGGGCCGACGGGGGCGAACGGGCGCTGCGCGAGCGCGTGCGGGAGCTGACCGGGGCCGTGCGGGAGGCCCGGCGGATCGTGGTGGCCGTGTCGAACGAGGTGGGGTCGGGGATCGTGCCCGCCACGGCGTCGGGGCGGCGCTACCGGGACGAACTGGGGCGGCTGAACGCGGCGTTCGCCGGCGAGTGCGAGCAGGTGCTGCTGGTGGTGGCGGGGCAGGCCGTCGTCCTGCGGGGGTGAACGGCCCCCGGGCACGGGCGGGGTGAACGACCCTCGGGCGCGGGCGGGGTGAACGGGCCCCGGCGCGGGCGGGGTGAACCGGTCCGGCCCGGTGCGCTCAGGCCCCCCGGTGGGCGGCCGTCTTCCGGGCGATCAGGCGGTACGCCCGGGACAGGCGGGTGCGGGTCAGCAGGGTGGGGACGGTGGGGGTCACCAACTCGCAGCCCTCCGCCTCCAGTTCCGCGCGCAGGTTGGCGGGCGGCAGGAGATGGGGGACGCAGGGCAGCGGGAGGCGGCGGGGGTCCGTGGTCTCGATCAGGAGGTGGCCGCCGGGGCGCAGGGCCTTGAGCGCGGCGCGCAGCTCCGCGCGGGGGTCGCGGGTGTGCTCCAGATGGTGGAGCAGGCTGACCACGTCGTAGCGGGAGCGCAGCCGGGTCAGTACGTCGGGGGCCGTCAGGGTGCCTACGTGGGCCTCGTCCAGGCGGCCCGCCCGGCGGGCCCGTTCCACGCGCCTGCCGCTGTCCACGCCGTCGAAGGCGGTGTAGGGGAACAGGACGCGGGCCGTCTCGGGGAAGTCGGCGTGGCCGGTGCCCACGTCCAGCCAGCTCTCCGGTTCGGGGAAGGGCAGCATCGCGCGGGCGGCGAGCCGGTGGCGCAGCCGGGTGGCGGCCGCCCGTACGCCGTCCGCCCGCGGGCCTTCCCCGTGTGCCAGGTCCGTCCTGGGGTCGGTCCGACGCGGGTTCTGGAAGACGTGGGCGCAGTCGCGGCACTCGTCGACGGCCTGCGCCCCGGGCTTCGTCCGGGTGCGCAGGCTCGTGGAGCCGCACCAGGGGCAGTCGTCGCGGCGCGGGTCGGTGGGGGTGGGGGGCATCGGCTTACTCCCTGGGACGGCCGGACGACAGGGACGTATGACAATCCGCTGCAAAACGGAACGTATGGGATCTCGATCTTGGGCGCAACGACGTCGCCGGGGTGTGGGGGCCATGTGGCGGCGTTCTGTTCGACCGGTGCCGGTACTGTTCGGCGAATGAGCTCGCTTAATCTCGACGACTTCACCGATCTGATCGAGCGGCCCGACGGCGGAGTGCGCCGCGACGCGGAGGCGCGCCGGGAGCGTCAGATCGTGCCGCCCGGATCGCTGGGGCGCCTGGACGAACTGGGTGAATGGCTCGCGGCGGCGCAGGGCACCGCCGCGGTACGGCCCGTCGAGCGGCCGCGGGTCGTGATCTTCGCCGGGGACCACGGGATCGCCGGGCTCGGCGTGTCCGCGCGACCCTCGGACGGCGCGCTGGAACTCGTGCGCGGGGTGCTGGACGGCAGCCGCCCGGTGGCGGTGCTCGCCCGGCGGCTCGGTGTGCCGGTGCGGGTCGTCGACATGGGTCTGGACTGCGAGCCGGACGCCCTGCCCGCGGACGTCGTACGCCACCGGGTGCGCCGGGGCAGCGGGCGGATCGACGTCGAGGACGCGCTGACCGTCGAGGAGGCCGAGGCCGCGTTCCGGGCGGGCATGGCCGTCGCCGACGAGGAGGCCGACTCGGGGACGGACCTGGTCGTGCTCGGCGACGTCAGCGTCGGCGGGACCACGCCGGCCGGTGTGCTGGTCGCCGCGCTGTGCGGGACGGACGCGTCGGTGGTGACCGGGCGCGGCGGGCAGGCGATCGACGACCTGGCGTGGATGCGTAAGTGCGCGGCGATCCGGGACGCGCTGCGGCGGGCCCGGCCGGTGCTGGGCGAGCAGCTGCAGCTGCTGGCGGCCGTCGGCGGCGCCGACCTCGCCGCCATGACGGGCTTTCTGCTCCAGGCCGCCGTACGGAAGATGCCGGTCGTGCTGGACGGTGTGGTGAGCGCGGCCTGTGCGCTGGTCGGACAGCGGATCGCCTTCCGGGCGCCGGACTGGTGGCTGGCCGGGCAGCTCAGCGGGGAGCCGGCGCAGGCCAAGGCGCTGGACCGGATGGCCCTGGAGCCCCTGCTCGACCAGGGCGTGACGGTGGGTGAGGGAGCCGGGGCGCTGCTCGCGCTGCCGCTGGTCCAGGCCGCGGCGGCGCTGGCCGCGGAGCTGCCCGAGCGGGACGAGGAGAAGCCGGCGGAGGAGTCCGAGTCCGTGGACACCACCGCCGCGGGCGGGTCCGGGGAGGACTGAGCCGGGCCGTCAGCGGGCCTGCGGCTGCGGGGTGCGGTCGGGAGCGCCGCCGATCAGGTCCTGGAGCCGGCGCGCGGGGCCCGCCCAGCGCCGGTCGTGGCGGTAGGCGCGCAGCATCGCGCGGGCCCGGGTGCGCGGGCGTCGGGCGTAGAAGCGGCGGGCCCACGAGGATCCGGGGCGGGCCAGGCGGATCGCGGCGACGATGGCGACGAACGGGACGATCACCCCGAAGATCGCCATCCGGAGCTTGCCCTTGAAGAGGGCGATCAGGGCGATCAGGAAGTTGATGCCGATGGTCAGCAGGACCGTGCCGCGGTTCTGGAGCTCATCCTCGGTCAGGCCGTTGACGCCGAAGGGCGAGAAGCCGAGCAGCATCAGGCCGACCAGGGCGGCGGTGAGCACCACGACCTCGACGCTCTTGCGGCCCGCCTCGGTCCAGTAGACGTCGTCCAGGTGCAGGATCAGCGCGAACTCGTCGAGGACCAGGCCCGCGCCGACGCCGAAGACGACCGCGGCGAGGCTCGAGCCGAAGCCGCGCGTGCCGCCCGCGACCGCGGCGAACCCGCCGATGACGGTGAGGACGACCCCGGGCACGACGTGGTGGATGTGCACGCCGCCGGCCTGGACGTTGCCGAAGGGGCCCCGGCCCGCGCGGATCAGGCGAGTGATCAGCCGGGTGATCAGGAAGGTGGCGAGGAAGGCCACCAGGGCGAGCAACAGGGGCAGCTTGCCGGGTTCGATGATGTTGCGTTGCAGCCAGTCGCCCATGAGCGCAGTCTGCGCCCGGGCGGGCGCGGGCGCCTGTCCGGTTACGCCGTCGCGTAGCCTTCCGCCGTGCCTTCGATACCCGCAGCCCATGGCCTCCGCTTCGCCTTCGGCACGCTGTCCGTGCTGCCCGTGAGCGTCACCCGCTGGGACCGTGGCGCGGCCCGGGGCGGGATGCTGTGCGCTCCGGTGGTCGGGCTGGTGCTGGGGCTGGGCGCCGGGCTGGCGGGGCTGGTCCTGCTGCTGCTCGGGGCCGGGCCGCTGTTGGCCGCGGTCGCTTCGGTGGCTGTGCCGGCCGTGCTCACCCGGGGGCTGCATCTGGACGGGGTCGCGGACACGGCGGACGGGCTGGGCAGCGGCAAGCCCGCGGAGGACGCGCTGCGGATCATGAAGCAGTCGGACATCGGGCCGTTCGGGGTGATCACGCTCGTCCTCGTGCTGCTGGCGCAGGTCGCCGCGCTGGCGGAGCTGTACGGGGGGTCGTGGGGGGCGGGGGTGTTCGGGGCCGTCGTGGCCGCCGTCGCCGCGCGGCTCGCGCTGACGGCGGCCGCGCGGGCGGGGGTCCCCGCGGCTCGGCCCGAGGGGCTGGGGGCGGCGGTCGCCGGGGTGGTCCCCGAGCGGGTTGCCTACGGCGTCGTGGCCGGGGTTCTCATGGCTGCCGTGGTCCTGGGGTGGCTGTGCTTCGGGGTGTACGGGGGTGTGCGCGCCGGGGCGGCTGTGCTGGTCGGGCTGGCTGTCGCCGAGGGGTTGTTGCGGCGGTGTGTCCGGCGGTTCGGTGGGGTCACGGGGGATGTGTTCGGGGGGGTTGCGGAGGCGGCTGGGACGGCCGCGCTGGTGGTGCTTGTTCTCGGCTGAGGGCTGGGGGGTGCCGCTGGCAGTCGGGTCTCGGGTGCGGCGCCGCTGTGGCGTGTCACGCCGGGTGTTGTGTGGCAGGTGCGGCGCCGTTGTGGCTGGTCGCGCAGTTCCCCGCGCCCCTAAAGACAGGGCGGTTGCGCCTGAGGCACGTCGGGGACATGCCCTGAAGGGGCGCGGGGAACTGCGCGAGCGACCACGACGCACCCGCGCGTCGGACCGAACCGGACCGTCCGCGACCTGCCCGCGCCCACGCGGCGGAGCCGCACATCGATACAGCCCGCGCCCCTAAAAGACAGGGCGGATGCGCCTGAGGCACGTCGGGGACATGCCCTGAAGGGGCGCGGGCAACTGCGCGAGCAACCACGACGCACCCACGCGTCGGACCGAACCGGACCGTCCGCGACCTGCCCGCGCCCACGCGGCGGAGCCGCACATCGATACAGCCCCGCGCCCCCGGAGGGGCGGATACGCCTAGGGCACGTGCCCTGAAGGGGCGCGGGGAACTGCGCGAGCGACCACGACGCACCCACGGGTCGGACCGTTCGCGACATGGTCGCGCCCATGCGGCGGAGCCGCACTTCGATACAGCCCCCGGCGCTTATGGGCAGGGGCGGCGCCAGGCGTTCAGGTTGTAGTGCTTCTGCATGGAGCTGAGGTGCAGGTCGTGGGTGTGGGGGCAGAAGCGGGTGGGGGGCAGTTCGTACTCGACGTGGAAGACGGCCTTGTTCGCGGCGATGAACGGGGTGAGGGTGTCGCATTCGCCGTACTGGGCGCACTGTTCGTTGACCGCGAAGTCGAAGTCGTCGACCAGTTCGGGGATCTGGTCGAGGTCGTTCTTCAGGCCGACGGCCAGGCCGCGGTCCTGGGCCAGGCGGGCGATCAGGCGGTTGTAGCGGAGCTGGTCGGCGGCGGTGAGGGGGAAGCCGGTGTCGTTGGCGTAGCCGTCCATGTTGTCCGGCTCGACCGCGTCGAAGCCCTTCTCGCGGCACATGTCGAGCCGGGCCGCCATCAGGGGTTCGAGGACGTCGGTGCGGCGGATGTCGAGCCAGCGTTCGCCGTCCCAGCCGTTGCCCTTGCCGAGCACCGCGCGCGGGAAGTCGGCGGCGTCCGGGCGCCAGTCCTCGAAGGCGCCGGTGGACAGGTAGCAGATCACCTTGCGGCCGTCGCCGTGCAGGCGGGCGACCGTGTCGGCGTCGTGCTCGAAACCGTCGATGTCGTACACCGGCACGTCGACGGAGGTGTCGAGCCGGCCGCTGAGCTGCCACTGCCAGGTGAGGCCGGGGCGCGGCTGCCAACGAGGGCCGGACGGTTCGCCCTCGGGGTCGTCGGGGGCCGTCGTGCAGCCCGCGAGCAGGAGCAGCAGGGCGGCCGGCAGGAGGAGGCGTCTCACCGGGTGGGCTCCAGGGTGTGCGGCAACGTACCCCAAGGATGGGCGCCCGTGCCCGGCACCGCACAGTGCAGGTCGGCGCCCCGTGCCCGGACGGCGCCGGTGACGTCGGCGCCGTCCGGGACGCCGTACACCAGGTGGCAGACCAGCGTTCCGGGGCCGTAGGAGGGGCCGGGCGGCGTGGTGCGGTAGGTCTCCCAGGTGCCCTCGAAGGTGACGAGGACGTCGGCGGTGCGCGCGAACGCCGGGTCGGGCGGGGTGCCGTGGTTGAGGACGAGGGTGGTGCAGCTGGAGGACCAGGCGGCCGCCGCCAGCCGGCGGTAGTACGGCAGGGCGGCCGGGTCGGAGGCCGCCTGGTCGAGGAAGGCACCGTCGGCTCCGTACCAGGCGTGGTGGCGGGCCAGTTCGGCGGCGACCTCCTCGTGCGGGCGGCGGCCGTAGTCGGTGTCGGCGTAGCCGAGGACGCGGACCCCGGCTGCCTTCAGCCGGGCGGCGGCCCTGGCGAAGGCCGCGTCCGGGTGGGCGCCGGGGCCGTCGGCGGGGTTGAGGACCACGCCGTGCAGACGGGGCGCGGCGGCGACGAGCGCGTCCCACTCGGCGGGGCGTACGTCGGGGTGCTCGTAGTACGGGACCAGCAAGGTGTTCATCGGCGGGCTGACGCCCCTCCCAACAGGGTGTGCGGTATGGCGGTCTTCATGGGTGGGCCCATCGGTGGGCCCATCGGTGGGCTCATCGGTGGGCTCATCGGTGGGCTCATCGGTGGGCTCATCGGTGGGCCGAGGCCCTGCCCAGCAGGACGCAGGCGAGGGCCGTCTGCGCGAGGGCGGCCAGGCCGTAGACGACCGGGCCCGTCCACGGCGGTTCCCCGGTGCCGGTGAGCAGCAGCACGGTCTGGGCGAGGGCGACCGCGCAGGACACCGCGGCGGCGCTGACGATCGCGCCGAAGGACTGGAGCAGCAGCCCGGTCCACACCACGACCCCGAGCAGCAGCAGGCCCGTCAGCCGGGCCGCGTCCAGGTCCGGGGAGCGCGGCCACAGGGCGGCGACGGCCAGGGCGAGGGCGAGGAGGGTGGCGAGGTATCCGGTGAGGCAGCGGGCGACCGTCAGGGCGGTGGCCCGGCGGAACGCACTCGGGGTGCCGGTGGAGCGCAGTCCGGCCAGGCTGCCGCTGCGGAAGCGGTGCAGCAGCCATTCGCCGGGGCCCATGCTGAGGGTGAGCGCGACGGCCACGGGGGCCTCCACCAGACCGGCCGTGCCGCCGGCGAGAACGTCTCCGAGGGCCGCGTACAGCACGAGCACACCGCTGCCGAGGCCGAACACGGCGTACGGCACGGAGCCCGACAGCCGGGGGCCGCCGGCGGGCGCGCCCGGTGACCGGCCACCGTGGGCGCCGGACGGCATCAGGGCCGTCAGGGCCGTGGACCAGCCGCCCCCGCGCAGGGCGGGCGCCACCTCCCGGGCGGCGAGGACCGCGACGGCGGTCAGCGAGCCGAGGAGCAGCGCGTACCGGGCGCCCGTCGGGAGCGCCACGAGGGGGGTGAGGGCGGCGCCCGCGGCCATCGGCAGCAGCGCGTACAGCAGCAGCCGTTCGCGGCCCATGACCAGCAGCACGGTGGCCGCGCCCAGGTAGCAGGACTGTCCGGCGGCGAAGGCCAGGGCGCCCGGGTCGGTGGTGCCCGCGACGGCGAGCGCGGTGAGCGCGCCGAGCAGGGCGCCGGCGGGCGCGCCGACGAGCAGGGAGCGGCGGGCGGCCGTTCGGTCGCCGAGGCCTAGCCAGGAGTAGGCGCGGTGGGACAGGCCCTGGTTCCAGGCCCAGCCGGTGAGGGCGCCCGCGAGCAGCGGGACCGTGCCGGGCGGCAGGCCGAGGGCGTCGCGGGGGCCGGCGAGGAGCGGGGCGCCGAGGACGTAGGCGAGGCCGGGCAGGGCGAAGACGACTCCGCGGATCAGACAGCCGAGGAGGCCGGTCTGCCAGGGGTCGTGGACGGGCCCGTCGGGCTCGGGGTGACGGCGGCCGACGCGCTCGTAGAGCTCCTCGGCGAGCGCGAAGGAGCTCTTGACGCCGTAGGTCTCGCGGATGCGGTCGTCGGACATGCCGTCGGACTCCAGCAGCGCGGCGATCTCGTCCGGGTGGACGGCCGCGGCGGCGAAGTCCTCGAGGCGGTCGGCGAGTTCGTCGACGGGGTCCCGCCCGGACCAGCCGGAGGTGCGCTGGCGCGGGACGGTGGGCAGGGTGTCGGGGCGGGCGCCGGGCGGCAGCCAGACCATGCCGCTCACCGGCCGGCTCCTTCCGTGGCGAGCGCCGTGTACCAGGGGTCGCGCAGCTCCCGGGTCCAGTCGGCGACGGTCTCGACGGCCGGCTCGTAGGTCTCGGGCAGTCCGGCGAGTTCCTGGTAGATGGTGCGGAAGTTGTCCACGCAGCGGCGCAGGGTGAACCGGTCGATGACCCGCTGACGGGACAGCTCGGCCAGCCTCAGCCGTCGTCGGTCGTCCTTGAGCAGGGTGAGGGCCGCGGCGGCCATCTTCTCCGGTTCGCGCGGCGGGACGACGAGACCGGTGTCGCCGACGGCCTCTCGCACTCCGCCGACGTCGGTGGAGACGGTCGTACGGCCGCAGGACATGGCCTCGATGATGGAGAACGGGAAGCCCTCGGAGATCGAGGACAGCATGACCACATGGCCGGCGGCGTAGGCGCGCCAGACCTCGGTGACCCGGCCCTCGAAGGTGAGTCCGTCGGTGACGCCGAGTTCGGCGGCGAGCTTCTCCAGCCGGGTGGCGTAGGCCTCGCCGCCGGGCGGGACGGGGCCGAACAGCCGCAGCCGGGTCTCCGGGAGTTCGGCGCGGACCATCGCGTAGGCGCGGACGAGGGTCTCCAGGTCCTTGATGGGGTCGACGCGGCCGCACCAGGTGAGGGTGGGCACCTCGGGTTCGGGTCCGGCGTGGGGGAAGGCGGCGGGGTCGACGCCGTTGTAGACCGTGCGGATGCGGTCGGGGTCGGCGCCGCCGCGCTCCTCCCAGCGGCGGTTGTACTGGTTGCACGGGGTGATCAGGTCGGCGGAGCGGTAGCCGTAGGAGTTCAGCTCCCGGTAGAAGCCGAGCATGAACGCCTTGACCGGCCAGCGCTGGGTGTCCCTGCGGTAGCCGAGGTAGCGCTCGCGCAGATAGATGCCGTGCTCGGTGAGCAGAAACGGTACGCCTTCCAGCGCGCGGGCGGCGAGTGCGGGCAGGGTGGCCAGGCCGCTGCTGACGGCGTGCGCGACCGAGTCCTGCGGGACGCGCACGGCGAGCGGGCGCAGGGCGTGTTCCAGCAGGTCGGTCGCGGTGAGCGCGTCGTGCACGGTGGGCCGGGCGGCCGCGGTCGGCAGATGCGGCATGGTCCAGATCCACATCAGCGAGCGCAGCGCCGACTCGGTGCGCAGGGCGGCCGACAGCCGTCCGTCGCGGGCGAGGCGGGCCAGTTCGGTGAGCGCCTCGCCGAAGTCGCAGCGGGAGTCGGGGTCCAGGAAGGACAGCAGCAGCCGCTCGTAGGCGTCGGTGAAGCGGCGGCGCGCCTTGCCGTGCGGGGCGCGGGCGCGGCCGGGTCGGGGTCCCCAGGTGGGGACGGTGGTGTGGCGGCGGACGTTGGGCGGCAGCTCCCAGGTGACGGGTTCGCGGCCGGTGCCGGTGAGGGAGACGATGTGGAAGTCGACCTCCGGCATGCCCTTGACCAGCTGGTCGCACCAGGTGCTGACGCCGCCGTGGACGTGTGGGTAGGTGCCTTCTGTGAGCATGGTGACGTGACGGCGCTCGCGCATCTCTGCGCTTCCCCCCTGGGAGTTTGCGGATGATGTGCGGGGTGGTTTCCCCGCGGCCCCTTTTTTGCGGTTTGCGTGCGGGGAACTGCTCCTTCGATCCCGGGTGCGGGTTGTCGTCGGTTGGTCACGCAGTTCCCCGCGCCCCTATTTGACCCCGGGTGCGGGTTGTCGTCGGCTGGTCGCGCAGTTCCCCGCGCCCCCAAAAAGACGCCAGTTCCCCGCGCCCTTTTAGAAGGGCGTTGCTGGTCGCGCTCGCGCGGCGGTAGCCGCATGTTCAGCACAGCCCCGCGCCCCTAAAAGACGGGGCGTTGCCCTTTACGGCAGTTTCAAAGTCACTGCCGACTGGAGTGGTTCCGGGGTGGTCCAGGCTGAGCGTTGGGCTGCGTAGCCGGTGCCGAAGACCGTGGTTCCCAGGAGGAGTTGCTTCCTGGTGCCTTCGGGGGTCGTCACCGGGACCTGGACGCCCGAGGGTGCCGTGACGGTGACGGTCTTGCCGACCCGGTACGCCGTGACGCGGCCCTGATCGAGGGCGGCCTGCCAGGCGTCGCGGCGCTTGAGCTCGGTGCCGATGGCGCTCTGGCGGAGGTTCTCCAGCGGGGTGTTGTCGGCGAACAGGGCCCGGTAGTCGGCAAGCACCTTGTCCATGACTGGGTAGAGGATGCGGTCCTCGGCCAGGTTGGACTGGTGGGCGTAGTGCGGGCGCGGGTCGTTGGCGAGGACGTGCCCGAGGGCGGTGCGCGCCTCCTGCGGGACGATGTGGCTGTCGTAGCCGGTGGCCGGGTCCAGCGGCGCCGGCAGACAGGTGGAGGTCGGGTTGTTCTCGCAGATGCCGCTGCCCCCGTCGGCGGCGGAGGTGTAGATCCAGTTGTACTCGTCGGCCATCTCGGCCTCGGTGCCCGTGTTGTAGTACACGTTCATCGGGTGGCGCGGCACGGTCAGGGCGGCGCCGACGGTCCGCTGGGCGGGCTCGCGGGAGTTGTCCGAGGCGATCCACTTCACGCCGTTGTCGGCGAGGGCGCCGGCCAGGTTCGGGTTGTCGGCGGGCTGCTGCGGCAGGGTCCGCAGACCGGAGTGCTCGCCGGTGACGAGCTCGGTGCGGTCGACGGGCAGGCCCGTGCGCGTCGCCCAGTTGGTGTTGTCGCGGATCTGGGCGGAGATCTCGGAGCGGCTCATGTACCGGGTCGAGCCGTCGGCGTTCTTCGCGCAGGTCCAGGGCACGGTCGAGGTGTCCTGCACGCAGCCGAGGAAGGGGTGCGTGTAGGTGTGGTTGATCCAGCGGTACTGCGCCCGGTCGGCGACCAGCCGGTCGGTGAGCGGGTCGGTGCCGCCGTGCTCGGCCCTCCACTCCTCGCCGGAGCCCGCGTTGTAGACCATGTCCATGGTGAAGCCGCGCTCGCGCTGCCACTGGGCGGCGTAGGCGGCGTCCTCGGCGGTCATCCGGATCGACCCGGTGTCCTCGCCGCCCCCGCCGGGGCAGTCGATGTCGCCCGGTGTGCAGTTGAGGGTGGTGTCCCAGCGGGCGTCGGGCGCGAAGACGTCGTCCACGTGCACGGCGAAGTGGTTGCGGTCGCGGCCCAGGTGGACGCCGTCGGTGAGCCACTCCACGATGCCGCGGGCCAGCAGCCGGAAGTGCCGCTGGTGCTGGTTGTAGGCGAAGGTGACGACCAGCTCGCGGCGCCCGTCGTGCGCGTACTCGCCGACCAGGCTGCCGCGGCCGGTGCCGTCGGGCACCGTGATGTCGACGTACGAGGTGTAGCCGGGGCGCGGGCGGGCCGCGTAGCCGTAACTCTCCTGCACACCGGGGTCGTTGTCGTCGAAGGCGAAGGCGCCGTCGAGGTAGCCGAAGCGGCCCGCCTTGCCGGCGGCGGTGACGGCGGCCTCCCGGCCGTCGAGCAGACCGGCCCAGCCGCCCTCACTGGTGTAGTCGAGCCCGACGCCCGGGTGGGCCCAGGTGTAGGCGTCGACCTGCGGGATGCCGTACGTCCGCTCGTAGTTCTCCAGCGCGCTCTGCTCGGCCGAACCGGCCCCGAAGGGAGCCTCGTTGGGCAGCACGACACCCTGGAAGCGCGCGCGGGGCGTGCCGTTCACGGTGTCGGCGAGGAAGGCCGCGGTGACGGCCGGACGGTTCGGGTCCGTCAGGTCGACGGTGGTGTACGGGATGCCCGTGCTCCGCAGCTGGGCGGCGATCGCCCGGACCGCCGAGTCGCCGTTGTCGACGACGAGCACCCTGAGGTCGACGCGCGGTGTCGTGGCCGCCGACGCCTCGGGCGCCGTCACCCCTACGGCCAGCAGGCCGGTGACCCCCAGGGCCATGGCCGTTTCTCTCCATCTTTGCGCTCCGTGCGCCATTGGTGGTCCTCCCCCAGAAGACCCGCGCTGCGCCGATCGCGCCGCGGATCAGTGGAAATCATGCAAAGCGACGACAGGGCCGCTTCGCCGAACGCGACGAGTGTGACTCAGTTCACCGGGTGTGAGGATCGGGAAATAACCATGACGCCACTCGCAGGTGAACGGCCGGAGGAATGAGCGATTGCACACACGCGCGTAGGCTCGTCCCAGGCATGCGCCGTGCCGGTGCGCGACCCCGGAGGGGGCATGGTGCCTCCCCCCGGATCAGCGGACCCGGTCGGAGCGGCCTGTCCATCCGGATCTAGGGTCGGCTGTCGGGCCCGGCCGACCCACACCGTTCGGCCACAGAAACTTCACATCGGAAGCGAGATTTCACCACCGTGACTGCTCTCACTCTCAGCACGTCCGCGGCGCCCGCCCTGCGGGCCGACGCGATCGTGATCGGTGTCGCCAAGGGCGCCAAGGGCCCTGTCGTCGCCCCCGGTGCCGAGGCCGTCGACCAGGCGTACGACGGCAAGCTCGCCGGCGTCCTGGAGACGCTCGGCGCCTCGGGCGCCGAGGGCGAGGTGACCAAGCTGCCCGCCCCGGCCGGGTTCAAGACCCCGCTGCTGGTGGCCGTCGGCCTGGGCGCCGCGCCGGAGAAGGACGCCGAGTACGGCGCCGAGGCGCTGCGCCGCGCGGCCGGTGCCGCCGCCCGCGCGCTGACCGGGATCAAGAAGGCCGGCTTCGCCCTGCCGCTCGCCGACTCCGGCGACACCGGCGCGATCGCGGAGGGCGCGCTGCTGGGCGCGTACTCCTTCGACGCCTACAAGGGCGACGCCAAGGACGCCAAGGCCAAGAACGGCAAGGCGCCGCTGGCGGAGGTCACCCTGCTGGGCGCGAAGCCGCGCGACAAGGCCCACAAGGCCGCCGTCGACCGCGCCACGGCGGTCGTCGAGGAGCTCAACCGGGCCCGCGACCTGATCAACACCCCGCCGAACGACCTCGACCCTGCGGGCTTCGCCGCGATCGCCTCGGCGGCCGGCAAGGAGCACGGCATCAAGGTGCAGGTGCTCGACGAGAAGGCGCTCACCAAGGGCGGCTACGGCGGCATCCTCGGCGTCGGCGCCGGCTCGGCCGCGACCCCGCGCCTGGTGAAGCTGTCGTACACCTCCTCCAAGGCCAAGAAGCACCTCGCCCTGGTCGGCAAGGGCATCACCTACGACTCGGGCGGCATCTCGCTGAAGCCGGCCGGTCACAACGAGACGATGAAGTGCGACATGAGCGGCGCCGCCGCCGTGTTCGCCGCGGTCGTCGCGGTGGCCCGGCTCGGCCTGGAGGTGAACGTCACCGCGTGGCTGGCGCTCGCCGAGAACATGCCGTCGGGCTCCGCCACCCGCCCGGGTGACGTGCTGCGGATGTACAGCGGCAAGACGGTCGAGGTGCTCAACACCGACGCCGAGGGCCGGCTGGTGCTGGCCGACGCGCTGTGGGCGGCCTCGCAGGAGAAGCCGGACGCGATCGTGGACGTGGCCACGCTGACCGGCGCGATGGTGCTGGCGCTCGGCAACCGCACCTTCGGTGTCATGGCCAACGACGACGCGTTCCGCTCCGCCCTGGTGGAGGCCGCCGAGGAGGTCGGCGAGGAGTCCTGGCCGATGCCGCTGCCGGAGCACCTGCGCAAGGGCATGGACTCGCCGGTCGCCGACATCGCGAACATGGGCGAGCGGATGGGCGGCGGCCTGGTCGCCGGTCTGTTCCTGCGCGAGTTCGTGGGCGAGGGCATCACCTGGGCCCACCTGGACATCGCGGGTCCGGCGTTCAACGAGGGCGGCCCGTTCGGGTACACCCCCAAGGGCGGCACCGGTTCCGCGGTGCGCACGCTGGTCCGGCTGGCCGAGCTGACCGCCGCGGGCGACCTGGGCTGACGCCCTGCTGACGGGACCTCGCGTGCGGGTAGTGCGAGGTCCCGTCGACCCGGGTACCGCGGCTCGTCCCCGCGCGGCCGACCGCGGGCGATTTGTGGGGGTCCGTGCGTATCCCCGGACCCCCTGGTCACTCAACGTGCTACGTCTCACACAGCGGCCCCGCGTCTCGTTCGGTTCGGACAAGTGCGAAGATGGGGCACGGCAGGACAGGGCCCCCACCAAAGGGCCGAAGAACGAGCGGCCGGACACCAGCCGCCGACCGGTCACTGGAGACCGGCGTGGCGCACATGCATGGAGGACGTGACGTGGCGAACGACGCCAGCACCGTTTTCGACCTAGTGATCCTCGGCGGTGGTAGCGGTGGTTACGCCGCGGCCCTGCGCGGGGCGCAGCTGGGCCTGGACGTCGCCCTGATCGAGAAGGACAAGGTCGGCGGCACCTGCCTGCACCGGGGATGCATCCCCACCAAGGCCCTGCTGCACGCGGGCGAGGTCGCCGACCAGGCCCGCGAGAGCGCGCAGTTCGGTGTGAAGGCCACCTTCGAGGGCATCGACATCGCGGGTGTGCACAAGTACAAGGACGACGTGATCTCGGGCCTGTACAAGGGCCTGCAGGGTCTGGTCGCCTCCCGCAAGGTGACCTACATCGAGGGTGAGGGCCGGCTGTCCTCCCCGACCTCCGTCGATGTGAACGGTCAGCGGATCCAGGGCCGCCACGTGCTGCTGGCGACCGGCTCCGTGCCGAAGTCGCTGCCGGGCCTGGAGATCGACGGCAACCGGATCATCTCCTCCGACCACGCCCTCGTCCTGGACCGCGTGCCGCAGTCCGCGATCATCCTGGGCGGCGGTGTCATCGGCGTCGAGTTCGCCTCGGCGTGGAAGTCCTTCGGTGCCGAGGTCACGGTCATCGAGGGCCTGAAGCACCTGGTGCCGGTCGAGGACGAGAACTCCTCCAAGCTTCTCGAGCGCGCGTTCCGCAAGCGCGGCATCAAGTTCAACCTGGGCACCTTCTTCTCGAAGGCCGAGTACACCCAGGACGGTGTCAAGGTCACCCTCGCCGACGGCAAGGAGTTCGAGGCCGAGGTCCTGCTGGTGGCCGTCGGCCGCGGCCCGGTCTCGCAGGGCCTGGGCTACGAGGAGCAGGGCGTCGCGATGGAACGCGGCTACGTCCTGGTCGACGAGTACATGCGCACCAACGTCCCGACGATCTCGGCCGTCGGCGACCTGGTCCCCACGCTCCAGCTCGCGCACGTCGGCTTCGCCGAGGGCATCCTGGTGGCGGAGCGTCTGGCCGGTCTGAAGACCGTCCCGATCGACTACGACGGTGTCCCCCGGGTGACGTACTGCCACCCCGAGGTCGCCTCCGTCGGCATCACCGAGGCCAAGGCCAAGGAGATCTACGGCGCGGACAAGGTCGTCGCGCTGAAGTACAGCCTCGCGGGCAACGGCAAGAGCAAGATCCTGAAGACGGCGGGCGAGATCAAGCTCGTCCAGGTCAAGGACGGTGCCGTCGTCGGCGTCCACATGGTCGGCGACCGGATGGGCGAGCAGGTCGGCGAGGCCCAGCTGATCTACAACTGGGAGGCGCTGCCGGCCGAGGTCGCCCAGCTCATCCACGCCCACCCGACGCAGAACGAGGCGCTCGGCGAGGCCCACCTGGCGCTGGCGGGCAAGCCGCTGCACGCGCACGACTGACCGTCCCCCTCGGGTGAATCACGTCGCGACGACACAGACTTCCGCAATTCGTAAGGAGCAACAGAAACCATGGCGGTTTCCGTAACCCTTCCGGCGCTCGGCGAGAGCGTCACCGAGGGCACCGTCACCCGCTGGCTGAAGGCCGAGGGTGAGCGTGTCGAGGCCGACGAGCCGCTGCTCGAGGTCTCCACCGACAAGGTCGACACCGAGATCCCCGCGCCGGCCTCCGGTGTCCTCGCCTCCATCAAGGTCGCCGAGGACGAGACCGTCGAGGTGGGCGCCGAGCTGGCGATCATCGACGACGGCACGGGCGCCCCCGCGGCCGCCCCGGCCCCGGCCGCCGCCGAGGCTCCGGCCGAGGCCCCCGCCCCGGCTCCGGCCGCCGAGGCCCCTGCCGCCCCGGCTCCGGCTCCGGAGGCCCCCGCCGCCGCCCCGGCCGGTGGCGCCACCGGCACGGACGTGGTCCTGCCCGCGCTCGGCGAGTCCGTCACCGAGGGCACCGTCACCCGCTGGCTGAAGGCCGTGGGCGACTCCGTGGACGCCGACGAGCCGCTGCTCGAGGTCTCCACCGACAAGGTCGACACCGAGATCCCGGCCCCGGCCTCCGGCGTGCTGCTGGAGATCGTGGTCGGCGAGGACGAGACCGCCGAGGTCGGCGCCAAGCTTGCCGTCATCGGCGCCCCGGGTGCCGCTCCGGCCGCCGCCCCGGCTCCGGCCGCCCCGGCTCCCGCGCCCGCCGCCCCGGCCCCCGCGGCTCCGGCTCCGGCTCCGGCTCCGGCCCCCGCCGCTCCGGCCGCGCCCGCCGCTGCCGCCCCGGCTGCGGTGGCCCCGGCCGCTCCCGCCCCGGCCCCCGCTCCGGCTCCGGCCGCCCCGGCTCCGGTCACCCCGGCCGCCCCGGCGCCCGCCGCGCAGGACACCGACGAGGGTGCCTACGTCACCCCGCTGGTGCGCAAGCTCGCCGCCGAGAACGGTGTCGACCTGGGCTCCGTCAAGGGCACCGGCGTCGGCGGCCGTATCCGCAAGCAGGACGTCCTCGCCGCCGCCGAGGCCGCGAAGGCCGCCGCGGCTCCGGCTCCGGCCGCCGCCGCTCCGGCCGCCGCCCGCAAGGCCCCGGCGCTCGAGGTCTCCCCGCTGCGCGGCCAGACCGTCAAGATGCCCCGCATCCGCAAGGTCATCGGCGACAACATGGTCAAGGCGCTGCACGAGCAGGCCCAGCTGTCGTCGGTCGTCGAGGTCGACGTCACGCGCCTGATGCGGCTGCGGGCCAAGGCGAAGGACTCCTTCGCGGCCCGTGAGGGCGTCAAGCTCTCCCCGATGCCGTTCTTCGTGAAGGCGGCGGCCCAGGCGCTGAAGGCCCACCCGGTCATCAACGCCAAGATCAACGAGGCCGAGGGCACGATCACCTACTTCGACACCGAGAACGTCGGTATCGCGGTGGACTCGGAGAAGGGCCTGATGACCCCGGTCATCAAGGGCGCCGGCGACCTCAACATCGCGGGCATCGCCAAGGCCACGGCCGACCTGGCCGGCAAGGTCCGCGGCAACAAGATCACCCCGGACGAGCTGTCCGGCGCGACCTTCACCATCTCCAACACCGGTTCGCGCGGTGCGCTCTTCGACACGATCATCGTGCCGCCGGGCCAGGTCGCGATCCTCGGCATCGGCGCGACGGTCAAGCGTCCCGCCGTGATCGAGACGGAGGAGGGCACGGTCATCGGCGTCCGCGACATGACGTACCTGACCCTGTCCTACGACCACCGCCTGGTCGACGGCGCCGACGCCGCCCGCTACCTGACCGCCGTCAAGGCGATCCTGGAAGCCGGCGAGTTCGAGGTCGAGCTCGGCCTCTGAGCCCAGCACCCCTCACAGCAACACCGATGCCCTCGCCCCTCACCAGAGAGGCGAGGGCATCGCCCTGTTCCCCCAGGGGCGCGACAGGCCACAACAACCCCGGTCACCCCAAGCACCACACCCAGCACCTCACACCGGCACCATCGCCCCAGGGGCACGGGGAACTGCGCGACAAGCCACAGCAGGCCTGCACCCGAACAGC
The DNA here is from genome assembly GCF_055587025.1 of Streptomyces sp. NPDC048600. Classification (NCBI taxonomy): domain Bacteria; kingdom Bacillati; phylum Actinomycetota; class Actinomycetes; order Kitasatosporales; family Streptomycetaceae; genus Streptomyces; species Streptomyces sp. NPDC048600. The sequence goes on from NZ_JBVJGZ010000003.1 coordinate 76,702, forward strand.
AACACCCACCACCCCCAGGGGCGCGGGGAACTGCGCGACAAGCCACAACGGGCCCGCACCCGAACGACAACACCCACCGCCGGAGGCACCCCGCCCACGGACGTCCACCCACCAAGACACCCATGTAAGTCTCGTCTCACCTGCACGAAAGCACCCACGTCAGCCTCACCCGCGGAGCGCCCCGGCCTTATTGTCTAAACGTCAGCCGCGCCCTAAGGAGCTCTCATGACCGCCCCCGTCATCCACTCGCTGCGCGAACAGATCCGCGAGCACATCCTGGAGGGGATCATCAGCGGTCGCTGGCAGCCGGGCGAGCGGATCGTGGAGCGCCGCATCGCCACGGAGCTGGAGGTCAGCCAGACACCCGTCCGCGAGGCGCTGCGCGAACTGGAGTCCCTCCGTCTGATCGAGTCGGCCCCCAACAAGGGCGTCCGGGTACGCAATCTGACCGCCGCCGACCTGGAGGAGAGCTACCCCGTCCGGGCCGGCCTGGAGGCCATCGCGGCCGAGCTCGCGGCCGACCGCCTGGCCACGGACTGCTCGGCCCTGGAGCCGCACGTCGCCGCGCTCTACGAGGCCGACGCCAAGGCGGACGGCACCGCCCAGGTGCGGCACACCGTCGGCTTCCACCGCGAGATGGTCCGCGCCGCCGGGAACTCCGTGCTGCTGCACACCTGGGAGGGCCTCGGCATCGAGGTGTTCACCGCCCTGTCCATCCGCTGGCTGGGCACGGTGCAGCAGTCGTACGCCGAGGAGCACCAGGAACTGGTCGAGGCGTTCCGCCGCCGCGACCCCCGCATCCCGGAGCTGGTGAAGGCGCACGTGCTGGGCTGCGCACCGCGCCACGAGGGCGAGCACTGAGGCCCCCTGGAACCGGCACGGGCCGAAAGCCGGACTCCGGCACGAGGAAGTCGGACTCCGGCACGAGGAAGTCGGACTCCGGCACGAGCCACGGGGGTGGTTTTCCTCCCGGTGAGCCGTGCGCGAGACGCCCCTGCGGGTCGCGTGTGGCTGAGCGCGCAGTTCCCCGCGCCCCCGAAGGACGGTGCAGGCATCGCTCTCGAGGGGCGCGGGGAACTGCGCGAGCAACCACGGATCACCCGCACCAAGAACCACACGCCGGCCAGGCAGGTTTCTGGGGGCGAGGCACGCCGGCCCCTGGCAGCCGCTGACGCGACCCCCCAGCGACACCCGAGCACCCCCGCGCTCATACGCCGCCTCACCTGCGAAAACCGCCGCTGTGAGCGTCACCCGGTGCCACCGCCGGAGGCACCCCGTGCCGACTTTCTCGTGATCAAGAGATTTTCCCCCTGAACCCTTTGATCGATCATCGATCAGGGAGTTACAGTCGCCGACGGGCCGCGCGACGGGTCGCACCACGACACCGCCACCGAGGCTCCAGCCCTGTCCTGCCAAAGACCAAGGGCACCCCCCGACCCTTACCGATGAGGGAACCCCCTTCGACTGAGGAAGGCGGCGACATGACCGACCCCAACGCCATCCAGACCAGCGAGCTGGACCAGCTCCACGACCGCGACCCGGAGGAGACCGCCGAATGGCAGGCCTCCCTGGACGCCGTCGCCCACGCTGCCGGCCCGCACCGTGCCGCGTACCTGATGCGCCGCACGCTGGAGCGTGCCGAGGCGGGCGGCATCGCGCTGCCGAAGCTCCTCGAGACGGACTACGTCAACACCATCCCCACCGCCGCCGAGCCGGAGATGCCCGGTGACCCGGCGATGGAGGCCCGGATCACCGCGTGGAACCGCTGGAACGCGGCCGCCATGGTGACCCGCGGCTCGAAATACGGCGTCGGCGGCCACATCGCCACCTTCGCCTCCGCGGCCTGGCTCTACGAGACCGGCTTCAACCACTTCTTCCAGGGCAAGGAGTCCGGCGCGGCGGCCGGTTCCGGGGATCAGCTCTACATCCAGGGCCACGCCTCCCCCGGTATCTACGCCCGTGCCTTCCTCGACGGACGGCTGACCGAGACGCACCTGGACAACTTCCGCCAGGAGTCCGGCGGCAACGGCCTGCCCTCCTACCCGCACCCGCGCCGCCTGCCGTGGCTGTGGGAGTTCCCGACGGTGTCGATGGGTCTCGGCCCGCTGTCGGCCATCTACCAGGCCCGTTTCAACCGTTACCTCACCAACCGCGGCATCAAGGACGTCTCGTCCTCGCACGTGTGGGCGTTCCTCGGCGACGGCGAGATGGACGAGCCGGAGTCGACGGCTGCACTCGCACTCGCCGCGCGTGAGGAGCTGGACAACCTCACGTTCGTCATCAACTGCAACCTCCAGCGCCTCGACGGCCCGGTCCGCGCGAACTTCAAGATCGTGCAGGAGCTGGAGGCCCAGTTCCGCGGCGCCGGCTGGAACGTCGTCAAGACGCTGTGGGGCACCGCCTGGGACGAGCTGTTCGCGCTCGACACCACGGGCGCCCTGGTACGCCGACTGCGCGAGGTACCGGACGCCCAGGTGCAGACGTACCAGACCCGGGGCGCCGCCTACATCCGCGAGGACTTCTTCGGCAAGGACCCGGCGCTCGCCGAGATGGCGAAGCTGCTGAGCGACGACAAGATCTTCGAGTGCTTCCACCTCTCGCGCGGCGGCCACGAGGCCCGCAAGGTCTTCGCCGCGTACAAGGCGGCCCTGGAGTTCAAGGGCGCGCCGACCGTGATCCTGGCCCAGACGGTCAAGGGCCACACCCTCGGCGAGGGCTTCGCGTCGAAGAACGCCAACCACCAGATGAAGAAGCTCTCGGTGGACGAGTTCAGGACGATGCGCGACCTGCTGGAGCTGCCGATCTCCGACAGCGCCTTCGCCGACGGACAGGTCCCCTACGCCCACCCGGGCGCCGACTCCCCCGAGGTCCGCTACCTCCAGGAGAGCCGCGCGGCCCTCGGCGGCCCGGCCCCCGCGCGCCGGGTGCACGCCCTGGCCCCGCTGCCGGCCCCGGCCGAGAAGGCCTTCGCCTCCTTCGACAAGGGCTCCGGCTCGCAGAACGTCGCCACGACGATGGCGTTCGTCCGGCTCGTCAAGGACCTGGTCCGCGACAAGGAGACCGGGAAGCGCTGGGTGCCGATCGTCCCCGACGAGGCGCGCACCTTCGGTATGGAGTCGCTGTTCCCGTCGCTCGGGATCTACTCCCCCAAGGGCCAGACGTACGAGCCGGTCGACCGCGACCAGCTGATGTACTACAAGGAGGCCAAGAACGGCCAGATCCTCAACGAGGGGATCACCGAGGCCGGTTCGATGGCCGACTTCATCGCCGCTTCCACCGCGTACTCCACGCACGGCGAGGCGATGATCCCGTTCTACATCTTCTACTCGATGTTCGGCTGGCAGCGCACGGCCGACCAGATGTGGCAGCTCGGCGACCAGCTCGGCCGCGGCTTCCTCGTCGGCGCCACGGCCGGCCGCACCACGCTGACCGGTGAGGGCCTCCAGCACGCCGACGGCCACTCGCCCGTCATCGCGGCGACGAACCCGGCGGCGCTGACGTACGACCCGGCCTTCGCCTACGAGGTCGCGGCGATCGTCAAGGAGGGTCTGCGCCGGATGTACGGCGAGGCCGCGCCGGGCGAGGACCAGGACGTCTTCTACTACCTGACCGTATACAACGAGCCGATGCCGCAGCCGGCCAAGCCGTCCGCGCCCGGCGTCGACGAGGGCATCGTCAAGGGCCTGTACCGCTTCAACACGGCGGAGACGGCCGGCCTGGACGTGGCCGCGGCGAACGCCCCGCGCATCCAGCTGCTGGGCTCGGGCACGGCGATCCACTGGGCGCTGAAGGCGCAGAAGCTGCTCGCCGAGGAGTGGGGCGTGGCCGCCGACGTGTGGTCCGCGACCTCCTGGACGGAGCTGCGGCGCGACGCGCTGGAGGCCGACGCGGCACTGCTGCGCGGCGAGGAGCGGGTGCCGTTCGTCCGCCAGGCGCTCCAGGGTGCCGAGGGTCCGGTGCTGGCCGTGTCGGACTACATGCGCCAGGTCCCGGACCAGATCGCGCAGTGGGTCGAGCAGGACTGGTCCTCGCTCGGTGCCGACGGCTTCGGTCTGTCCGACACCCGTGACGCGGCCCGCCGCCACTTCGGTGTCGACGCCGAGTCGATCGTGGTCGCGGCGCTCGCCCAGCTCGCCAAGCGCGGTGAGGTGAAGGCGACCGCGGTCAAGGAGGCCCGGGCCAAGTACGGCCTGTAGCCGTCCCGGCTGTCGCGGAGGCCCCCCACGTCCTGTGGGGGGCCTCCTGCGTGAGGGGGCCCCATGCTCTCCGGGGCCTCCTGCGTGATCGGCCCCGCGCTCTCCGGGGCCTCCTGCATGATGGGCGCATGCGTGCGGCCAGGCTGATCAAGATGGTGCTTCTGCTGCAGGGCCGGCCCTCCATGACGGCCGCCGAGCTGGCGCGGGAGCTGGAGGTGTCGGAGCGGACCGTGGCCCGGGACGCCCAGGCCCTGTCGGAGGCCGGGGTGCCGGTGTACGCCGACCGGGGGCGGACCGGCGGGTACCGGCTGATCGGGGGCTACCGGACCCGGCTGACCGGGCTGGCCCGCAGCGAGGCCGAGGCCCTGTTCCTGTCCGGGGTGCCGGGGGCGCTGCGGGAGATGGGGCTTCAGGACACGGCCTCGGCGGCCCGGCTGAAGGTGTCGGCCGCGCTGCTGCCCTCCCTGCGGGACGCCTCGCGCACGGCGGCGCAGCGGTTCCATCTGGACGCCCCGGCGTGGTTCAGCGAGCCGGAGACGCCCGAGCTGCTGCCCGCGGTGGCGGAGGCGGTGTGGGACGACCGCCGGGTCGCCGCGCGGTACCGGCGCGGGGACGGCGAGGTCTCGCGTGTCCTGGAGCCGTACGGGCTGGTGCTGAAGGCGGGGCGCTGGTACCTGTGCGCGCGGGTGACCGGCGACGGGGTGTTCCGGACGTACCGGATCGACCGGTTCACCGGGGTCGAGCTCGAGGAGGAACGATTCCGCAGGGATGCGGACTTCGATCTGCCCGGGTTCTGGGCCGAGCAGGCCGAGCGGTTCGCGCGGTCGCTGCTGCGGGCCGAGGTGGTCGTCCGGCTGAGCCCGCGGGGCCTGCGCATGCTGCCGCACGCCGTCGACCCGCCGGCCGCGCGGGAGGCCCTCGCCGCGGCGGGCGGACCCGGCCCGGACGGCCGGGTCGAGCTGACGCTTCGGGTGGAGTCGGAGGACGTCGCCCACACCCAGCTCACCGCCCTCGGCCCGGAGGCGGAGGTGATGGCGCCGGCCTCGCTGCGCGCCCGTTTCGCCGAGGACGCGGGGCGGCTGGCGGAGCTGTACGGACGGGAGTGAGCCGGGCCGTGCGGACGCGGCGGGACCGGGGCCCCACGGGCGTGGGAAAAGCATGGTCTTCCGCGTGCGTGGCGGGAGCGTAGGCCCGATGCTGGACCAGTGATGGACGAGACGGAGTTCTGGGCGCTGATCGACACCACCCGCGAGGCCGCCGAGGGTGATCCCGAGGACCAGGCCGATCTGCTGGTGGAGCGGCTCACCGGGCTGGACCCGGAGTCCGTGCTCGACTTCGCCCGGCACTTCGAGTCCCGTTACAACCGTGCCTACCGCTGGGACCTGTGGGGCGCCGCCTGGGTGCTGCTGGACGGGGCCAGCGACGACGCCTTCGACTTCTTCCGCTGCTGGCTGATCGGCCAGGGCCGGGACGTGTTCGAGGGCGCGCTGCACGATCCGGACTCGCTGGCCGGGCTCCTGGTGGAGTTCGACGAGGAGATCGACGGCGACGGCGAGGAGCTGGGCTACGCCGCCGACGAGGCCTACGAGCAGCTCACCGGCACCGTCGCCCCCGACCTCGGCATCCCGCCCGCGCCCTCGGAACCGGAGGGCACCCCGCTGGACTTCGAGAACGACCAGGAGCTGGCCGCGCGCCATCCCCGGCTGTGGGAGCGGTTCAGGGACTAGGGCCCTTGGGCTCCGGGCGAACGCGACCGGGTCCGGCTCTGGGCGGACCCGGCCGGGTCTACGGGGTGGCCGAAGGTCCGGGCCCGGTGTCCGGCAGTCCGGGCGGCAGCCCGGCGTCCTGGTGGCCGTCGAGCAGCCCGGCGTCCTGGTGGCCGGGCAGGCCGGGCGGGGGCGTCCAGGGCATCCACTGACGGACTCCCGGGAGCTCTTCGCCCTCGGAGTCCCCGGTCCTGCCCTGGAGGCGGGCCGCGAGCAGCCTGATCTCCGGCAGCAGGGCCGACAGGGACGCTCCGGGGCAGCTGGTCATGAACGCGTCGGTGTGCCCGGCGAGCGCGGGGAACACGGCGGCGGTGCCCGCGCTGAACCGGCTGTGGCTGTTGCTGGAGACGAGCCGCACGGTCCCCCGGGGATCGGTGTCGGACAGGCCCAGCTTCCAGGCGGCCACCGCGGCGATCGCGTCGGTCATCGCCCGCGGCACCTCCACGCCCTCCGTGAAGGTGCCGATCGCGGCGATCCCGGCCGTACGGTGGTTGAAGCCCTGGGTGTGCGCGCCGGTGACGGGCCGGTCCACGCCTCCCGCACGGCCCTCGTAGACGACCCCGCAGCGGTCGACGAGGAAGTTGTAGCCGATGTCGTCCCAGTCGCGGGCGCCGGTCTGGCCGGCGTACAGGTAGCGGATGATGCGGGGCGTCTCGGAGCAGTCGTAGGCGTTGGGCGAGTCGGTGTGGTGCACGAAGACGGCCAGGACCCGGTCGTCGTAGCGCGGGGGCGGGGCGTGGTCCGGGGCGGCGTCCTCGGTGAGCCAGACGGATCGGGGCACGATCGCCGGACGGGGCGCGGTGTGCGCGGCGGCGGCGGTGGGGCGGGCCGCGGACCGCGGGGCCGCGGGGGGCGGCTGGGCCCCGTCCGCGCTCAGCGCCGGCACGACCACGGCGGCCGCACCGGCCAGACAGCCCGGCACGACCAGCAACGCCCAGCCCGGTATCCGTACGCGACGACGGGCGCGCGCCGCCGTGGTTCTTCGGAATGCCGCTCGGAAGGCACACATGGACCCACTGTCCGACGGTTCCGTTCCGCCCGCGATGTGTGCTCTGCCACCCGGTGGAACCATCGTCCCGGTCTACGACGTTTTCCTCAGTGCAGGCGCACGTGGCTGATCACTGGGCCCGTCCCCCACGTAACAAGGGGTCAGACAAGAAAGGCGGCTCCGTGGACCTGGTCGACATCCTTCTGCTGCTGGTGATCCTGGTCTACGCCGGTTCGGGTTACCGGCGCGGCCTGGTGGCCGGCTGTGTCTCGCTGGCCGGGTTCGTGGGCGGCGCGGTGATCGGGGTGTGGCTGCTGCCATGGGCGATGCAGCCGGTCTCCCCGGGCACCACGGCGGCCACGGTGACCGCGCTGTGCGTGGTGCTGCTCCCGGCGGTGCTGGGCCATGAGCTGGCCGGCCGGCTGGCGCTGCGGCTGCGCCACGAGCTGGACCGGGGACCGTTGAGAGTGGCGGACGGGGTCGGCGGGGCGGTGGCCAACTCGGTGGCCGTGCTCATCGTGGCCTGGGTGGCGGCGAGCGTGCTGGCCGTGTCCTCCTCCCCGCTGCTGACCTCGGCGATCCGCGACTCCCGGCTGCTCGGGACGGTCCAGCAGGTCATGCCGGACACCACCCCCGCATGGTTCTCCCGGGCCACCTCCGCACTGACGGAGGCGGGCTTCCCGCAGGTGTTCAACCCCTTCGAGAACGAGTCGACGGCCGAGGTGGCCCGGCCCTCCGGGGACAACGTCACACCTGCCGCGACCCGGGCCGCCCAGCGTGCCACGGTCAAGATCGAGGGCTCCTCCGGCACCCAGGGCCGCGAGGGCAGCGGGTTCGTGTACGCGCCGGAGCGGGTGATGACCAACGCCCATGTGGTGGCCGGCATCGACGAGCCGGGCGTGCGGGTCGGCGGGGTCGGGCGCTCGTACGAGGCCCGGGTGGTGCTCTTCGACCCTGACAAGGACGTGGCCGTGCTGTACGTGCCGGGGCTGCGGGCACCCGTCCTGCCCTTCGACGGCACCGCCGGGCGCGGGGACGCGGCGGTGGTCGCGGGCTACCCGGAGGACGGCGGCCTCGACCTCCGGGCGGCCACGGTCGCGAGCCGCCTCCAGGCGCGCGGGCAGAACATCTACAGCGACGATTCGGTCACCCGCGAGATCTACTCGATCCGCTCCACGGTCCGGCCCGGAAACTCCGGCGGCCCGCTGCTGACCACCGAGGGCCGGGTGTTCGGCGTGGTCTTCGCCCGCTCCACCTCGGACGCCGAGACGGGGTACGTCCTGACGGCGGACGAGGTCGCCCCCGAGGCGGCCCGCGCGAGGAACGCGACCGCGCCGGTGGACACGGGCGAGCTGGTCACGTCGTAGGCCCCGGCGCCCGGGTTCCGCGTCGGATCGGCCGCGGATCAGCCCCGGATCAGCCGCTGTCCCATGGTCACGTCGTCCACGTACTGCCCGTCCAGGAAGAACTCCTCCGGCTGCACGCCCTCCACGACGAAGCCCTCCGCCTCGTAGAGGCGGCGGGCGGCGGTGTTGTACCCGAGCACGCGCAGGGTGATCCGGCGCGCCCCGCGGGCCCGTGCCTCCAGCACGGCCGCCCGTACCAGCGCGCGGCCCACACCCTTGCCGCGCGCGGCGTCGTCCACGGCGAGGCCGCGGATCTGGCGGACGTGCGCGTTCGAGGCGAGCGGGGTCGGGAAGCCGAGCCGTACGTATCCCACGAGCCGTCCGTCGAGTTCGGCGACGAGGTGGTCGCCCGGTCCGGCGTGCTCCCGGAAGAACGGATCCTGCGGGCCCGGCCGTGGGGTCACCGCGTGCAGCGAGGACCAGGTGACGTGGTCGAGACGGCTCAGCGCGCTCTCGTCGCCGTGGGAGGCGGGGCGTACGCGTATCTGCGGATCCGGCATGGCGGTCACTGTACGGCCGGGGTCGGGGATGGTCCCCTGATTTCCCGCCGTACCCGGCAGGATGGGGGCATGGAGCGTGCGCGAATCGTGGTGGCCGGGGCTTCCGGGCTCATCGGCAGGGCACTGGTGGCGTCCTTGACGGCGGACGGACATGAGGTGGTGCGGCTGGTGCGCCGCCGGCCGCAGGCGGCGGGCGAGGCACGGTGGGACCCGCAGGGCGGGCGCGTGGACACCTCCGCGCTGTCCGGCTGCGACGCGGTGGTGAACCTGGCGGGCGCCGGCGTCGGCAACCGGCCCTGGACCAAGGGGTACAAGGAGGAGATCCGGGCCAGCCGGGTGCTGGGCACCCGCACGCTGGCGCGGGCCGTCGCCGCGCTGGAGAGCCGCCCACGGGTCTTCGTCTGCGGCAGCGCGATCGGCTTCTACGGCGACACCGGGCAGCGCGCGGTCGACGAGGACGCGCCCGCCGGGCAGGGGTTTCTGCCCTCGGTGTGCGTGGAGTGGGAGGCGGCCGCCGCGCCCGCCCAGGAGGCGGGGGTACGCACGGTGTTCGTCCGCACGGGACTGGTGGTGGCGCGCGGCGGCGGGGCGTGGGGGAAGCTGTTCCCGCTGTTCAAGGCCGGGTTGGGGACCCGCTTCGGGGACGGCAGGCAGTACTGGTCCTATGTCGCGCTGCACGACGAGGTGGCGGCGATCCGGCATCTGATCGACCGCGACGACCTGTCGGGGCCGTTCAACGTGACCGCGCCGAAGCCGCTGCCGAACCGTGAGATCACCGCGGCGATGGGGCGGGTGCTGAACCGGCCCGCCGTTCTGTCGGCACCCGCGCCGGTGCTGAAGCTGGCACTGGGCGACATGGCGGGCGAGGTGCTGGGCAGTCAACGGGTGCTGCCGAAGCGGCTGTTGGAGTCGGGGTTCGTGTTCGCGCTGCCGGGGATCGAGGACGCGGTCCGCGCGGCGCTCGACTGAACGCCCGTCGGCCGCACGCCCGTCCGTCGGTACGTCCGGAGAGGAAGCCGTAAGGAGGGGTGTGCGGACAAGGCACGTCCGGACGGACAAGGCACGTCCGGACAAAGGGAGTCGGCGACCATGTGCGACCGCCGTGCGACCGTGCCCTGTCCATGCGCGACTGCCGCTGACCGGTCGCGGTCCTAACCTCGACCCGGACTCGGGTATCCCCGGAGCCCATTGGGGGCATGACGTCTCCACCGGCCGCGCAACCTCGAGGAGGGGCACGTGCTACAGCCCGCGTTTCAGGCGGACGTCGTCGTGGTGGGAGCCGGGGTCGCCGGGCTCTCCGCAGCACAGAGACTGATCAGCGCAGGGGTCAGTACAGCCGTTCTGGAGGCCGCCCCCTGTCCGGGCGGCCGTATGTCGACCGAGAAGGTCGACGGGTTCCGGCTCGACCGGATCGGGCAGCTGCTGTCCACGGCGTATCCGGAGCTCGCCCTGACACCCGGCCTCGGCGCACTCGTCCTGCGCCGCTTCGATCCGGGCGTCCTGCTGCACGGAGACGGACGCCGGCACCGGGTCGGCGCCCCCGTGCAGCGAGGGAGCGCGAGGGGCGCACTTCATGCTGTGCGCGCCTTCGCGAGCGCCCCCCGTCCCCAGCAGCCGGGCAACCCGGTCGGCACCGCCGTCGACCAGGCACGGCTAGGCGCAGCGCTGTCCCGGCTGGCAGCCGTGCCCGTCGAACGGCTGCTGGCCCGGCCGGAGGCGCCCGCGGGACAGGCCCTCGCCGCCCGCGGTCTGCCCGCCCGCACGGTCGACGGCTTTCTGCGTCCGCTCCTCGCCGCGCTGCTGTGCGACCCGGAGCTGAGCACCTCGAGCCGGTGCGCCGACCTCGCCCTGCGCGCCTTCGCGAGCGGACGGCTGTGCGTTCCGGAGGGCGGTGCCGAGGTGCTGCCGGAGCTGCTGGCGCGCACCCTGCCGCCGGGCACGGTGCACACCGGAGTCCGCGTCACCTCGGTGTCCACCACCTCGGTGACCACCGCCGAGCACGGCGAGTTCCGCTGCCGCGCGGTGCTGCTGGCCACGGACGCCCGCACCGCCGCCGAGCTGCTCCCGGGCCTGCGGGTGCCGGACTTCCACCCGGTGACGGTGCTGCACCACACCACGGACCTGCCGCCGCGGACCGGCGCCTCGCTGCTGCTGGACGCCGACCGGGGCGGCCCGGTCTCCCACACCGCGGTGATCAGCGAGGTGGACCCGACCAGGGCGCCCGCGGGCAGGGCCCTGGTCAGCTCGACCGTCCTCGGCACCCCGCCACCGGACGTCGACACGGCCGTGCGCACGCATCTCGCGCGCCTGTACGGCACCTCGACCTCCCGCTGGGAGACCCTCGCCGTCCACCACACCCCGGAGGCGGTGCCCGCCATGCGCCCGCCGCACGACCTGCACCGCCCGGTGCGCCTGCTGGCGGGCCTGTACGTCTGCGGCGACCACCGGGACACCAGTTCGGTCCAGGGCGCCCTGCACTCGGGCCACCGCGCCTCCACGGCGATCCTGACGGACCTCGGGGCGGCGGGCGGCCTGCACACCGCGGAGCCGCTGCCCTCGACCCGCGCCGCCTGACGTCACCCGGCGGGGCGGGGCCGCGAGCTCTCACGGTCCCGCCCCACCGGGCACACGGGCGGCCCACGGAACCACGCACGGCCGAGTCCGGCCGGACCCGGCCGACGGGCCCCTACCCCAGCGCGGCGATCCTGTCGCGGTACCCCCGCACGGGCGCGGCGTCCCGGTACGGCTCCAGCCTCCGCTCGAAGTCCCTGACGTACTCCACCGCCCGCACCGACCGCATCTCCACGGCCTGCCCGGCCGCCTCGGCGCCCAGCGCGCAGGCCTGGTCCAGTTCGCCCAGCCCCAGCCGCGCGGTGGCCAGCACCACCCGGCAGAACAGCCTGCTGCGGGCGAACCCCGGCGACCTCAGCTGCAGGGACCGCTCCGCGTGCTGCGCGGCCGCGCGGAACTGCTGGAGGTCCCGGTGGCAGTGCCCGAGCTCGTCGGCGAGCTGCGCCTCGTCGTAGAACCGGGCCCAGTGCGGCACCTCGTCGCCCGGCCGGGCCGCCTCCAGGGCGCGCTCGGCGCGCACCAGGGAGGCGGTGCAGGCCCGCACCTCCCCCAGCACCCCGTGCCCGCGCGCCTCGGCGGCGTGCAGCAGCGCCTGCACCACGGGCGGCGCCGAGCCCCCGACGCCCTGCTGGGCGACCCGGGCCAGCTGCACGGCCTCGCGCCCGTGACCGAGGTAGACGGCCTGCCGGCTCATGGTGACCAGCACATAGGAGCCGTACGCCCGGTCCGCGGCGGCCTGCGCCAGCCGGAGCGCCTGGACGAAGTACCGCTGGGCGAGCCCGTGCGCGGCGATGTCGTACGAGGTCCAGCCGGCCAGCCGGGTCAGGTCCGCGGCCGCCGCGAACAGCCGGCGCCCGGTCTGCTCGCCGTAGGAGCCCCGCAGCATCGGCTCGCACTCGTGCTCCAGGTAGCGCACCAGTGCCTGGCGGGCGTGGCCGCCGCCGTACATGTCGTCCAGGGTGCGGAACAGGTCGCCCACCGAGCGCAGGGCCGAGATGTCGCCGCCGGTGACCCGCTGGCCGGGGCCGCGCTCGGCCTGGCCGCGCTGGCGGGGCACCACGGGCCGGACCTGCACGGGCACCCGGGCCGCCGGCTGCTCGCCGCGGCCGACCTTCTCGTCGGCCCGGCCGATCAGCCAGTCCCGGCTGGGCACCACGAGCCCGGCCGGGGTGAACGCGATCTTGCGCAGCTCGGCATGGCTGCCGGAGTCCTTGCGCCACAGGCCGCTGACGATGTCGACGGCCTCCTCGGGGCCGCCCGCGAACTCCAGCCCGGCGTAGACCGGGGCGCACGCGTCGAGGCCCAGGTCCTGGGCGGTGAGCCGGCGGCCGAGGCGCCGGGTGAAGACCTCGGCGATCAGTGCGGGCGTGGTGCCCCGCGGCTGCTGGCCGCGCAGCCAGCGGGTGACGGATGTCTTGTCGTATCTGAGATCGAGCCCGTGCTCCAGACCGAGCTGGTCCACGCGACGGGCGAGACCCGCGTTGGAGAACCCCGCTTCTGCGATGAGTGCGGCGAGTTGACGGTTGGGAGTGCGCTGCGCGGGTCGTTCCGTCATGTGCGGTGCGATCTCCTGCCTTCCGGGCCTTCCGAAGTGCCTGGAATTGCCTGTGAGCAGCCCTTATGGCCTTATGAACGGCGCGAATGTAGCGGAGCGTGAGCACGCGGTCGCACACTTCGGCGTCCATTCATCCGATCGTGTGAGGATTGACCTCGGAGCTGACGTGCGACGGGGAGTCGTACAGTGGCGTGGGCGCGTTTCGTGCCTTACGACTTCGAGGAGGCGCTTGCCGTGAGTGAGCTGCGGTTCGTGCGTATGGGGTTCGGTGCCGAGGCCGTCGAGTACCAGCAGGCCTGGGACGAGCAGCGCCGGGTGCACGCGGCGCGGTTCACCGACGAGGTCCCGGACACCGTGCTGCTCCTGGAGCACCCGCCCGTGTACACGGCCGGCCGGCGCACCTCCGACGACGAGCGTCCGCTGGACGGCACCCCGGTGGTGGACGTGGACCGCGGCGGCAAGATCACCTGGCACGGGCCGGGCCAGCTCGTGGGGTACCCGATCCAGAAGCTGCCGCGCCCCGTGGACGTGGTCGCGCACGTGCGGCGCCTGGAGGAGGCCCTGATCCTCACCTGCGCGGAGTTCGGCCTGGAGACCACCCGGGTCGAGGGCCGCAGCGGGGTGTGGGTGCTCGGCGACCCGGTGGAGCAGCGCCCGTCGCTCGGCGGCCTCGCCCTCGACTTCGACCCCCGGCTGCACGACGACGAGTTCGATCCGCGGCTCAACGGCCCGGAGTACGCCCCGTCCAACGCCGGGCAGCGCCGCGAGGACCGCAAGATCGCCGCGATCGGCATCCGCGTGGCCAAGGGCGTGACCATGCACGGCTTCGCCCTGAACGTGAATCCGGACAACGTCTGGTTCGACCGGATCATCCCCTGCGGCATCCGCGACGCGGGGGTCACCTCCCTGGCCAACGAGCTGGGCCGGGACATCACGATCGCCGAGATCCTGCCGGTCGCGGAGCGCCATCTGCGGGACGTGCTGGAGAACGCGGACCTCAGGCCCCGCGTGATCGAGAAGACACCGGCCGCATAGCGGGAATGGACCCCCGAGCCCTGAGGTTGGCCTCACGGGCAAGGCCCAATGAGCACGGGCGTACCCTGGTGTACGCCGAAGAATCGAAGACTACGGTCTCAGTAGTCAGCAGGGAGCCGGTCGTGTCCGCAGTCGCACCCGACGGACGCAAGATGCTGCGCCTGGAGGTCCGCAACAGCCAGACCCCCATCGAGCGCAAGCCCGAGTGGATCAAGACCCGGGCGAAAATGGGCCCCGAGTACTCCAAGATGCAGAACCTCGTCAAGAGCGAGGGCCTGCACACGGTCTGCCAGGAAGCCGGCTGCCCGAACATCTACGAGTGCTGGGAGGACCGCGAGGCCACCTTCCTCATCGGCGGCGACCAGTGCACCCGGCGCTGCGACTTCTGCCAGATCGACACCGGCAAGCCCGAGGCCCTCGACCGCGACGAACCCCGCCGCGTCGGCGAGTCCGTCGTCACCATGGACCTCAACTACGCCACCATCACCGGCGTCGCCCGCGACGACCTCGAGGACGGCGGCGCCTGGCTCTACGCCGAGACCGTCCGCGAGATCCACCGCCAGACCGCGGACCGCGAAGCCGGCCGCACCAAGGTCGAACTCCTCGCCCCGGACTTCAACGCCGTCCCCGAACTCCTCCAGCAGGTCTTCGAGTCCCGCCCCGAGGTCTTCGCCCACAACGTCGAGACCGTCCCGCGGATCTTCAAGCGGATCCGCCCCGGCTTCCGCTACGACCGCTCCCTGAAGGTCATCACCGAGGCCCGCGACTTCGGCCTGGTCACCAAGTCCAACCTGATCCTCGGCATGGGCGAGACCCGCGAAGAGGTCAGCGAGGCCCTGAAGCAGCTCCACGAGGCCGGCTGCGAACTGATCACCATCACCCAGTACCTGCGCCCCTCCGTCCGCCACCACCCCGTCGAGCGCTGGGTCAAGCCCCAGGAGTTCGTCGAGCTCAAGGACGAGGCCGAGCAGATCGGCTTCTCCGGCGTCATGTCCGGCCCCCTCGTCCGCTCCTCCTACCGCGCCGGCCGGTTGTATCAGATGGCCGTCGAGAAGCGCGGCAGTTTCGAGGCGGTCCAGGCGGTCTGACCTCAGGCGCCGGTCCGGCCTCCGGCACCGCTCACCGGGCACGACAGACCCGTGTGAATTCGGGCACAAGCAACTACCCGCCAGTAAACGGTAGTTGGGCGCGGCCCCGGCAGTCCCCGCAGATGGGGGCGCACGCCGGGGCCGCGCTCGCGTCTGCGGGCCCCCGAAAGGCTGCGCAAAAAGGTTTCATTGCTGTTTGACCCCTCGGTCACGTGCTGGTAACACCAAACAGTGACGCTTGACTCACTCCACGTAGACAGACCGAGGGGGCCCTTCACGATGCAGGCAGCACCCGTCAACGACGTAATGCCGACCAGCACGCGCGCCACCGCCATCCCGTCCTTCACCGACGCCCTGCGCACCGTCGAGTCGCTGCTGATGAGCGGCGGCCAGCGCACGGCCCGCCGCAACGCCTGGACCTCCGTCCTGGAGGACCGTGCCCGCGCCAAGGACCGCGTCGAGGCGCAGAGGTTCCTGGAGCAGGCCGCCTCGGGCCGTTCCTGACCGGTCCTGGACCACGGCTGTCCCGCCCCTGTCCCGCCTCCGTCCCGCCCCGGACGGCACTGGGCGTCGTCCGCGCTCTCGGGGCCACGTAGACTTCGTGGCATGGCGAGGCAGGAAAACGCGGCGGAGGCCGCCAACCCCGGGCGACTGAAGCAGATCGCTCTGACCTACAAGATGACCCGCAAGGCCGACAAGAAGATCGGTCTTGTACTCGCGGCTGTCGGAATCGTCACCTTCGGTGTCTTCCTCGCGATCGGCTTCTTGATCGGTCACCCCATCTATCTCGGCATCCTGGGCGTGCTGCTCGCCTTCCTCGCGACGGCGATCGTGTTCGGGCGCCGGGCCGAGCGGGCCGCCTTCGGGCAGATGGAGGGCCAGCCGGGCGCGGCCGCGGCCGTGCTGGACAACATCGGCCGAGGCTGGACGACCACCCCCGCGGTGGCGATGAACCGCAACCAGGACGTGGTGCACCGGGCCGTCGGCAAGGCCGGCATCGTCCTGGTGGCCGAGGGCAACCCGAACCGGGTCAAGAGCCTCCTGGCGGCCGAGAAGAAGAAGATGAACCGCATCGTGGCGGACGTGCCGGTGACCGACATCATGGTGGGCACGGGCGAGGGCCAGGTCGAGCTGAAGAAGCTGCGCACGAGCATGCTGAAGCTGCCGCGTGTGCTGACCGGCCCGCAGGTCACCGCGACCAACGACCGGCTGCGCGCGCTCGGCGACCTGATGAGCAACATGCCGCTGCCGAAGGGTCCGATGCCGAAGGGCATGAAGCTGCCCAAGGGCGGCCAGAAGAACCGCTGACCCACTCCAGGACACGACGAAGGGGCGCCCGGTGATCCGTCACCGGGCGCCCCTTCGTCGTGCGGGGGACGCGCCTAGCTGTGTCGCTGTGTTGTGCGCGGGACGCGCCCAGCGCCCCGGCGTCGCGTTCGGGGTACGCGCCCGCGCCCCGGCGGCATCGCCCTATGCGGGCGTATGCGGGGCGTCCGCGGTCAGATGCGGACCTCGACCGTGCGGGCCAGTCGGTCGTGCAGGCCGCGGCCGTCGCGGTCCCAGACGAGCGCGGGGACGGCCAGGCACAGCAGCAGCGTCCGGACCAGGCTGCGCACCGGGCTGACGGTCTTGGTGTCGAGGGTGATCACCCGCAGACCGAAGAGGCGCTTGCCGGGCGTGGAGCCGATCGTGCCCACGGTCAGGGCGCTCAGCACGAAGAAGACGAGCAGCGCCCAGTTGCCGGTCGACTGGCCGTAGCCGTCGGTGATCAGGCCGTATGCGATGAGCATGCACACCGCCCAGTCGACGGCGAGGGCGCCGAGGCGCCTGCCGGGGCGGGCGACCGAGCCGGGCCCCTGGCGCGGCAGACCGAGTTGCTCACCGGGGTATCCGAGGTCGGCACCCGCTTCCTCCATGGCCGCGCGGGGCCCGGAGAGCCATGATCCGATTGCTTGCCTCTTGTCCACCCGTACACCGTACTGCGCCTGATTTCGACCGCGGGACGGCGGGGGGTGTCGGAGCTACTGTGGACAGTGGGCTGGTTAACTTCTGCGAAACAAATGGGTCACGCCCGAGAAATCACCCGTCCCTAGGGTCGGGACGAGCGTGTGCCACCGCACTGGCCGCACGAACGATCTACCACCCCGGCCCGCCGGCCGGAAGTAGGAGGAGCTGGATGTTCCAGAACGCCGACGAGGCCAAGAAGTTCATCGCGGACGAGGATGTCAAGTTCGTCGACGTCCGGTTCTGCGACCTGCCGGGCGTCATGCAGCACTTCACCGTGCCCGTCGAGGCGTTCGACCCGGACGAGGAGCTCGCGTTCGACGGTTCGTCGATCCGCGGTTTCCAGGCCATCCACGAGTCCGACATGGCACTGCGCGCCGACCTGTCGACGGCCCGCGTCGACCCGTTCCGCCGCGACAAGACGCTCAACATCAACTTCTTCATCCACGACCCGATCACGGGCGAGCAGTACTCCCGTGACCCGCGCAACGTGGCGAAGAAGGCCGAGGCGTACCTGGCGTCGACCGGTATCGCGGACACCGCGTACTTCGGTCCCGAGGCCGAGTTCTACGTCTTCGACTCCGTCCGCTTCGCGACGGGCGCGAACGAGTCCTTCTACCACATCGACTCCGAGGCGGGTGCCTGGAACACCGGCGCCCTGGAGAACAACCGTGGGTACAAGGTCCGCTACAAGGGCGGCTACTTCCCGGTCCCGCCGGTCGACCACTTCGCCGACCTGCGCGCCGAGATCTCCCTCGAGCTGGACAAGCAGGGCCTGAAGGTCGAGCGCCAGCACCACGAGGTGGGCACCGCCGGCCAGGCCGAGATCAACTACAAGTTCAACACGCTGCTCGCCGCGGCCGACGACCTCCAGCTCTTCAAGTACATCGTGAAGAACGTGGCCTGGCGCAACGGCAAGACCGCGACCTTCATGCCGAAGCCGATCTTCGGTGACAACGGCTCGGGCATGCACGTGCACCAGTCGCTGTGGAGCAACGGCGACCCGCTGTTCTACGACGAGGCCGGATACGCAGGTCTGTCGGACATGGCCCGCTACTACATCGGCGGCATCCTCAAGCACGCTCCGTCGCTGCTGGCCTTCACCAACCCGACGGTGAACTCCTACCACCGTCTGGTGCCGGGCTTCGAGGCGCCGATCAACCTGGTGTACTCGCAGCGCAACCGCTCCGCGGCCATGCGTATCCCGATCACGGGCTCCAACCCGAAGGCCAAGCGCGTCGAGTTCCGCGCGCCCGACTCCTCCGGCAACCCGTACCTGGCCTTCTCGGCCCTGCTGCTCGCGGGCCTGGACGGCATCAAGAACAAGATCGAGCCGGCCGAGCCGATCGACAAGGACCTCTACGAGCTCGCCCCCGAGGAGCACGCGGGCGTCGCCCAGGTCCCGACCTCCCTCGGCGCCGTCCTCGACCGCCTCGAGGCCGACCACGAGTTCCTCCTCCAGGGCGACGTCTTCACGTCCGACCTGATCGAGACCTGGATCGACTTCAAGCGCACCAACGAGATCGCGCCGCTCCAGCTGCGCCCGCACCCGCACGAGTTCGAGCTGTACTTCGACGTGTGACGGACGCGCCTGCCAGGCGCCGACGATCCCCGCGTGATACGCCCGTGCCCCGCCGTTTGTACCGACGGCGGGGCACGGGCGTATGTTTTGTACGGAAGAGTTTTCGAACGCGTCCGAGGCGACACGGGGGGCCGTACATGCCGACGCACGAGCACGACGACGACCAGGGCCGGGAGTACGACCTGCGCTGGGCGGACTCCGCCGAGCACAAGGAACCCTCGGCCCGCGCCCGGATGCTCGCCGCGCGCTGGAAGCACAGTCCGCCCGGCCCGGTCCCCTTCCGCCCCGAGCCCGGCTCCCCCGGCCCCCGCCGCTCCTCCTGGATCTCCACCGCCGTGGTCCTCGGCTGCGTGGCCGCGGTGATCGTCCTGATCGGCTACCTGAACACCCGCTCGCCGTACTGATCGCAGTGCGCCGCCGCCGGTGAGGTGCGCTTATTTCGCGCGACCGGTGGCCGTGCCCCGCTCTACGATCGCCCGAGATCCAAAAGGGGGCGACGGTGAGCGAAGAGATCTGGGCCGGCGGGGTGGGCGCGATGCTGCTCGCCGAGGGCGTGCCGCTGCGGACCGCGCTGGACGTGACGGACCCTGCCGGGTGGACGGCGTTCGACCGGGGTGTGCGTGAGCACTGCCCGCCCGCGCTGCTGCCCTCGGGCAGGCGGCTGCGGCCCGGAGCGCTCCGCTCCCGTCTCCTGCGGACCGCGGAACTCGGCGAGTCCGAACTGGCGCTCGCCCTGTGCCACCCCGACGGCCGTGTGCGCGAGGCCGCCCTGGACAGCGTGGCGGACCACCCCGGCCTGCTGCCCCTTCTGGTCATCCGCTGCGCGGACTGGGTCGCGCCCGTGCGGGAACGGGCGCGGGCGCTGCTGGCCGAGGCCCTGGACGTGCCGCGCGCGGCGGCCCTCGCGCCGCTGATCCTGCGGGTGGGCCGCAAGGAGCGCGGCGCCCACGCCGTGGAGCTGCTCGGCGACGTCCTGCGTCCGGCCCCGCCCGAAGTGCTGCGCCCGCTGTGCGGCGACGGGGACCGGACCGTACGGCGCTTCGCGCTGCGCCTCGCCGTGCGGCTCGGGCACCTCTCCCCCGGCGAACTGGCCCGCACCGCCGCGCAGGACGACGACATCACGATCCAGGACCTGTGCGCCGACGCGGCGCTGGCCGCCGTACGGGAGGGCGGGGCCTACGACGAGGTGCTGCCGACCCTGCTCGGGGCCCGGGGGCCCAGGTCGCGGGCCACCGGGGTCACCGCGCTGCGGGCGGCGGGGCGGTACGCGGCGGCCGAGCCGTTCCTCGCCGACCGGGCGGCCGTGGTGCGTGCCTGCGCGCGCTACGTCGTGCGGCGGGGGGACGGCGATCCGCCGGCCTGGTACCGGGAGCGGTGTGCGGTACGGCCGGAGCCCGGCGCGGTCATCGGGCTGGCCGAGTGCGGGGACCGGGCGGACGCGGCACTGCTGTGGCCCCTGGTCGGCCACCCGGCACCCGGTGTGCGGGCACGGGCGGTGGCCGGGCTGCGGCTGCTGGACGCCGTGGACACCGGGCGGCTGCTGCCGCTGCTCGACGACCCGTCACCATCGGTCGTACGGGAGACCACTCTCGCGCTGCTGCCGTCCGCGCCGGGTCTGCCGCGGGAACGGCTGACCGAGCGGACGGCGGCCGACCGGCCCCGGCAGGTGCGGCTGGCGGCGTTCCGGCTGCTCCACGCGTGCGGCGGCCTGGCGCGGCTGCGGGCGGCGGTGGCGTTGGTGCACGACGCGGACCCCAAGCTGCGGGCCTGGGCCGAGGCGTCCGTGCAGGGCTGGCACGCGGGGCCGGAGGTGCCGTTCCGGGACCCGGAGGCCGGTGAGCTGCTGGACCGGGCCGCGCATCTGTTCAGCGACTACGTGCTGGTCCGGCGCAAGCGGGAGGCGGGGCTGCCGGCCTGAGCGGGCAGTGGGGCGTCGGCCGGTGGTGGTGGGTGCACACTGGCAGTGGGACGAGTGTTTGAGCGCAGGGTGGTGCATCATGCACAGCCGCTTCCGGAACGACCGGCGGCTGACCGCGCGGATGACGGTCACGCTGTTCCTGCTCGGGTTGCTGTACGTGGCGTTCGTGGCCGCGTTGATCGTGCTGCTGAAGTCGTGGGTGCTGGTCGTGCTGGTCGCGGCCGGGCTGCTGGGGGCGCAGTACTGGTTCTCGGACCGGATCGCGCTGTACGCGATGCGCGGGCGGGTCGTGGAGCGCGAGGAGTATCCCGAACTGCACGCCGTGGTGGACCGGCTGTGCGCGCTGGCGGACATGCCGAAGCCGGTGGTGGCGGTGTCGGCGATGGACATGCCGAACGCGTTCGCGACGGGCCGCAACCCCGACAACGCGGTGGTCTGCGTGACGACCGGTTTGCTGCGCAGGCTGGAGCCGGACGAGCTGGAGGGGGTGCTCGCGCACGAGCTGTCGCACGTGGCGCACAAGGACGTGGCGGTGATCACGGTCGCCTCGTTCCTCGGGGTGATCGCGGGGCTGATCGTGCGGTTCGCCTTCTACTCGCAGTTGTTCGGCGGGCGGCGGGACCAGAACACCGCGGTCGTGTTCGTGCTCGTGATGGCCGTGTCCGCCGCCGTGTACGCGATCAGCTTCCTGCTGATCCGGGCCCTGTCCCGGTACCGGGAGCTGGCCGCCGACCGGGCCGCCGCGCTGCTCACCGGGCGGCCCTCGGCGCTGGCCTCCGCCCTGACGAAGGTCACCGGGGACATCGCGCGCATCCCGACGAAGGACCTGCGGACCGCGCAGGCGTTCAACGCCTTCTACTTCACCCCCGCACTGGGCGCCGGACTCTCCCGGCTGTTCTCCACCCACCCGACGCTGGAGCAGCGGCTGGAGCAGCTGGGGCGGATCTCGGGCGAGCTGGGCGAGGCGGCGACGCCGGGGAAGCCCGGCTGAGACGGGGCGCCGGGATGAGGCTGCTGGACATCCTGCTGGGCCGGTCCAAGCCGGCCGTGCCGGACCTGGACCGGCTGTTCGCGCTGCCGTCGGCCGCCGTCACGCTGGAGGCCGCGGCCGGGTTCACCCCGACCGGGCGGGGCGCGGTGTGCTTCGCGACCGTGGAGGGCGCCGCCTTCGAGCAGACGCACCGCGAGGTACGGGCCCTGCTGGACGCGGACGCGGAGCGGGACGGGCCGCCGGTGGAGCTGGAGGAGGACGGCTACGGATACTCCTGGCTGGTCTCCCGCCGCTCCCCCGGCGATCTGCCCCAGCTCGTCAACGACCTGCACGCGGTGAACAGTTCGATGGAGGTCAACGGCTTCGGGCCGCAACTGCTCTGCTCGCTGGCGGGCTTCCGCGACGAGGGCGGGCGTGCGCTGGCCCTGGTCTACCTCTACAAGCGCGGCACCTTCTATCCCTTCGCCCCGCTGCCCGGCGAGCGCCGGGACAACGCGCTGGAGCTGGAGGTGCGGGCGGCCCTCGCGGGCGACCTGCGGATCGAGGAGGACCTCGGACGGTGGTTCCCGGTGTGGGGGGCGCCCGGGTTGTGACGCCGGTCGGGTGCCGAGGAGGGCCGGGACCCGTCACACGTCCGGCGTCGCGCCGACCACCCCCGCCGCGATCGCCGCGCCGAGCGACGCGTGGTCGGCCAGGGTCTGGTCGGCGTAGCGCAGGGCGAAGTCGGCGACGGCGCGTTCGAAGGTGTCGGCGCTGCCGAGGTAGCCGGCGATGGCGATGCGGTCGCCGGAGCGGGCGTGGGCACGGGCCAGCGCGGTCCCGCACAGCCGGGCGTACAGGACGAGGTCGGAGGCGCGCATCCCGGCCACGTCCGCGGAGCCCTTCATGTCGCGCAGCTGGCGCCAGTAATAGGCGCGGCCCTGTGGTCCGGTCATCCAGCCGAGGAAGATGTCGCCGGCGGCCTGCGTCAGCCGCTGCCCGGCGACCACACGGTGCCCGGGGTGGACATGGGGGCCGCTCGGCAGGAACTCCTCCAGGACCGACTTGCGGGCCTCCTTGATCTGGAGGAACAGCGGGTCGTCGGCGTCCCGTCCGGCGAGCAGCACGATGAAGCAGCGCATGCCGACGCTGCCGACGCCGACCACCTTGCGGGCGGCGTCGACGAAGCGGTAGCGGTCCAGGAGCAGCCGGCGTTCCTCGGAGAGGGTGGACCGGTAGTCGCTGAAGATCTTGCGGATGGCGGCCGTGTCGGACACTCCGGCCTGTTCGATGAGGGGCGGGTCCTGGATGATGCGGCGCCGCCCGTCGACGACCTCGGTCAGTTTGCCGAGCGCGTGCAGGCTGGTGCGGCGGCGGGCCCGGGTGAGACTGGCCTCGGCGCGGGTGCGGCGGCGGGAGGAGCGCAGCAGGGGCAGCAGGCTGTCGGCGTCGATGCGCTGGTACCAGACGTCGAGCTCGCCGAGCCGGGACAGCCGCCGGATGCTGGTCCGGTAGGCGGCGGCCGACTCCAGGACGGCGCGGCGGGCCTTGTCGTCGCTGTGTCCGTTCTCGCGCGCGGCGACGGCGACGCTGGCGGCGAGCCGTTTGACGTCCCACTCGAAGGGGCCGGGGAAGGTCTCGTCGAAGTCGTTGAGGTCGAACAGCAGGGCGCGTTCCGGGGAGGCGAACACGCCGAAGTTCAGCAGGTGGGCGTCGCCGCACAGCTGGACGGTGAGTCCGCTGTGCGGCCGGGTCGCGAGGTCGCCGGCCATCACGGCGGCCCCGCCGCGCAGGAAGGCGAACGGCGAGGCGGCCATCCGCCCGTACCGCACCGGCAGCAGTTCCGGCAGCCGGTCGCGGCCCTGGCGTTCCAGTACGCCGACGGGGTCCGGCCGGTCCACCGGCGCGAGCCACTCGGCGTGCGTGGAGCGGGGCACGCGTTTGCGCGCCGCCCTGCCCTGTTCCGTACGTTCGGCGGGCGTGGCCATGCCGTCACACCTCCCCTGTCGCGCACCGTCCTGATCAGCAGTGAAAGCCGCCGGGCGGGGCGTCCGCGAGCGGGCCGCGGCGAACGGGTGAGCGGGGCGGGGTCGCACGACGGCCGCGTTGTCAGTGGTGTCCGTCAGGATGGGGGCGAGGACGGGACCGGGTGACCAGTGCGGTGACGGGGAGGCGGGATGGGCCGGGCGCGGCGGTATGTCGACGGGGCCGAGCGGCGGGCGCGGCTGGGGGTGCGGCACCGGCTGGCGGGCGGGGCGCGGGCGGCGGGCCCCGAGGAGGTGACCGGGTCGCTGGTGGCGCTGCACGGCACGGACCCGGCGACGGTGTTCCTCTCGGCGGGCGCGCGGCTCGCGGAACCCGCCGGGACGGTGGCGTCGACCGAGCGGGCGCTGTACGAGGACCGGTCCCTGGTCCGGATGCACGGCATGCGGCGCACGGTGTTCGTGTTCCCGGCGCAGCTGACGGCGGTCGTGCACGCCTCGACGGGGCTGACGGTCGCGGCGCGCGAACGGGCCAGGCTGGTGAAGGACATGGCGACGGCCGGGGCACCGGACGCGGACTGGCTGGCGGACGTCGAGCGGGCGACGCTGGCGGCGCTGGAGCGGCGGGGCCAGGCGACGGCGGCCGAGCTGTCCGGGGACGAACCGAGACTGCGCGAGCAGTTCGTCTACGCGGCCGGGAAGAGCTACGAGGGCGTCCACACGGTGTCGTCGCGGCTGCTGACGGTGCTGGGCACGGAGGGCAAGGTGGTGCGCGGCCGCCCGCTGGGGTCCTGGACGTCGGGCCAGTTCCGCTGGGCTCCCGCTCCCCCGCATCCCGAGCTGGACGAGGCGGCCGCGCAGGCCGCTCTGCTGGAGCGCTGGCTGAGGTGCTGCGGGCCGGCCACGGAGGCGGACCTGAAGTGGTGGACGGGCTGGAAGGTCACCGACGTACGGCGGGCGCTGGCCGCGGCGGGGGCCGAGGAGGTGACGGTGGACGAGGGCACGGGCTTCGTGGCCGCGGGCGACGGCGAGCCGCCGGCTGGTCCGGCCGGTCCGTGGGCGGCGCTGCTGCCCGCCCTGGACCCGACGGCGATGGCCTGGCAGCAGCGCGACTGGTACCTCGCCCCGGAGCTGCGCCCGGCCCTGTTCGACCGCAGCGGCAACGTCGGCCCCACGGTGTGGTGGAACGGCCGGGTGGTGGGTGGTTGGGCGCAGCGGGCCGACGGCGAGATCGTCTGGCGGCTCCTCGGCTCCGGGGACCTGGGCCGGGAGGCCGGGGCGGCGATCGCGGCGGAGGCGGAGCGGCTGGCGGGCTGGGTCGGCGCGACCCGGCTCACCCCGCGCTTCCGGACGCCGCTGGAGCGGGAGTTGACGGGGTGAGGAGACGTCCGGGGTGAGGGGGGACGTCCGAGGTGTCGAGTGGGGCCCCGGCGTCCCGGGTGACGGGTCGAGGCACGCCTCGGTGGCGGCCGGGGGGGAAGGGGAACGCCGGGTGCCTGGCGGGCACCCGGCGTGGACGTCACCGGCTGTAGCGCAGGAGCGCGCGGACCATGTGGCAGGTCGTGTCCGACGGCGGGTGGACCCCGATCTGCTCGGCGGTGCTGCGTATGGTCTCGTTGCGGGCCTGGTTGGGGACGTAGACGCCCGAGTCGAGCAGGGCGATGGCGAGACGCATCGCCTTCAGGCGGCGGTTGTGCGTGATGTACCACTCGCGCGGCCGGCCCGGAGGCAGCGTCCGCTTCTCCACGGGCGCGTAGGGCAGGTCGAGCAGGACGGGTCGCTTCGCGGTGGACTGGGTCGGCAGCGGCTTCTGCTGGAGTGCGGCAGCGGGCACGGGCATCCTCCTGTCGCGGTCAGGGTGCCCTCCGAAGCCATCCGGCGACCTCGGCGACACCCTCGAACACTGCTTCTATTCTACTGCCCCCCACTGACAAAAGCCCCTGGCCACAAGGGCTTTCGAGGGCCCCACCAGGTACCGTGAGCCCCATGGAGATCTGGATCAACCCCGCCTGTTCCAAGTGCCGCAGCGCCATCGGCCTGCTCGACGCCGAAGGTGCCGAGTACACGGTCCGGCGGTATCTGGAGGACGTGCCCAGCGAGGCCGAGATCCGGGAGGTGCTGGAGCGGCTCGGGCTGGAGCCCTGGGACATCACCCGGACCCAGGAGGCCGTCGCGAAGGAGCTGGGGCTCAAGGATTGGGCTCGCGACGACGCCTCCCGCGAGCGGTGGATCGCGGCGCTGGCCGCGCACCCCAAGCTGATCCAGCGGCCGATCATCACCGCGGAGGACGGTACGGCGGTCGTCGGCCGCACGGACGAGGCCGTGCGGGACGCGCTGTCCCGAAAGTGACACTCTCGTAGCGTTGTTGAGCATTTGTCGCCCGGAGTGAGCCGAGGCCGGGCGGGCTGTTACCCTCCGCGGCCATGACTTCCGGTGATCATGGAACACCCGACGGATACGACGCCCGGCCCGGACAGCCCTGGCCAGGACAGCCCCAGCCGTACTACGGACAGCCGGGAACCCCGCAGGGCCCGCCGGAGACACCGCAGGGTCGGCCCGGGACACCACAGGGTCGGCCGGACACGGAACCGTACGGCCACCCGGCCCCGCACGGCCACCAGGCCGGGCCCGCGTACGGCCACCGCACCGACCCCGCCCACGACGACCAGCCCGCCACCCCTTACGGCCACCAGCCCACGGCCCCGTACGGGCATCAGCCCACCGCCCCCTACGGCCATCAGCCCGCACCCCTCCACGGTCACCCCGGGGCGCCCTACGGCGGACCGGACCCGCAGGCCGCCTGGGCCGCCGAGCAGGAGCGGTCGCGCCGCCGGCGCGGACGGCGGGTGGCGGTCGCGGTGACGGGCGGCGTACTGACGGCGGCCGTCGTCGCGGGCGCCGTACTGCTCACCGGCGACGGCGACGAGGACCCGGCGGCGGCGCCCGGCACCACCCGGAGCACCACCTCCGAGCCGTCCGGCTCCCCCGCGGTTCCCCGCGTCGACATCGGCGAGCCCTCCAACGCCCCGACCGCACTGCCCTCGCTGCTGGCGCGCCCGGTCATCGGCGCGGAGCAGGTGTTCCCGAAGGAGACGGTGACGCTGGAGGACGGCTCGGTCTACGAGCGCGTCGACATGGCCACCACCACCGACTGTGCGCGCGGGATGTCGGCGGAGCTGGCGGCGCTGATCGAGCAGGGTGAGCCGTGCGTGCGGATGACGGCGGCGCTGTTCACCGACGCGGACCGGCGCTCACAGGTGACCGTGTCCGTGCTGAGCTTCGATCGCCCCGGGGACGCCTCACGGGTGTTCGCGATGGCGTCCATGGACCCGGTGACCTACCAGGTCGTCTCGCTGGACCCGGCGCCCGGGGCGGGGCTGCCGACCGTGCCGCCGGGGTCGCCCGGACTGTTCGAGCGGCTGATGACCGTGCGGTCGGTGGTGTTCGCCAACGGGCAGTGGGGCGACGGCGCCGAGACCGGAGAGGCGGAGCTGACCCGTCAGACACAGGGCCTGCTGCAGTACGTCAACGACGATGTGCTGGCGTACGAGGAGAACCGGCCGAAGGCGTGAACAATGCTCAACTTCCGTGTGACGTACGTTACTTGAAACCAGTGGCATAACTGCTGAGTAACTCCGTTCGGGATCTCGTACATAGCGGCGTACTCTCCCCGACTCTTAGGAGGCGCGCATGTCGCGCAGGAGGACCCTCAGTGCGAAGAAGAAGGTGGCGCTGCTCGTGAGCGCCGCCACGGTGGCGGGCGGTGGTGCCTTCGTCATGGCGAGCACCTCCAACGCCGCGCAGTCGGCGAAGGACTCGACCGTCTGCCAGGGACTCGCCACCGCGCTCGGCAACAACGAGCGGTTCATCGCGGACCAGAAGGCCAAGCCCGACGCCCAGTCGGCGGCGCGGATCGCCAACCGCGAGGCCGTCATCGCCCAGATCAAGGTGCAGCAGAAGGCGTCCGATTGCGTCGTTGGGGAGTCGGCTCAGGGCTCCCAGGCGGCGGGCAACGGCCAGCAGGGTCAGGGCCAGGGCCAGGGCCAGCAAGGCAACGGTCAGCAGGCCGGCGGCGGTCAGCAGGCCGGCGGCGGTCAGCAGGCCGGTGGCGGCCAGCAGGCCGGCGGTGGCCAGCAGGCGGGTGGCGGTCAGGCCGCCCAGCCGCCGGCCGCGTCCGGCCAGCAGGTCTGCAACGGCTCCACGGTCACGCTCTCCGGTGAGGGCGGCGCCCCTGCCGCGTCCAGCAACCAGTTCCCGGCCGGCACGAAGCTCAAGGTCACCAACCTCGACAACAACAAGTCCACGACCGTCGAGGTCACCTCGGTCTCCGGCAGCTGTGTCCTGCTGAACAACGCCGCCTTCGAACAGGTCCGCGAGCCCGGCAAGTTCCTGATCCGCCGGGCAGTGATCGAGAAGGTGGGGTGAGGCTCAGCCGGACAGGAAATCGCTGAGGCGGCGGACCGTGTCGTCGGGCGCCGACTGCGGCAGCGCGTGATGGGAGACGTCCGGCAGGACGACGGCCTCCACGCGCGGCAGCAGCGCACGCGCCCTGTCCGCCACCGCGTACGTGTCATGTGTCCTGCTGTTCGCGGCCACGAGCAGCAGGACCGGCACGTCGAGACCGCGCAGCGCCCCGGGCGCCGGGCGCGGTCCGGCCACCGGTCTCGTGGAAGGGAAGCCGGCGGCCGCCTCCTGGAGACGGAGCCAGTCGGGGTCCGTGAGGGAACCCCCTGTCTCCCACTCCAGGAACGCCCTGACGCGGCGCGGCGAGGGCCGCAGCAGCATCGGCAGGGCACGCAGCAGGTAGGCCGCCTTGAACCCGGCGAAACACCCGGTCGGGTCCAGGAGGAACAGGCGGCGCACCCGCCGCGGTGCGCGCAGCGCGTAGTGCAGGGCGATCCAGGCACCGTAGGAGTGCCCGCCCAGGGCAGCCGCGTCCACGCCCAGCCCGTCGAGCAGTGAGTCCAGCCACGCCGTGAGGTCGGCGACCGTTCGGAGGGGACGGTCGCCGGCCCGGTCGCTGAGACCGGGCGTGCCGACCAGGTCCACGGCGTACACCCGGTGGGTCCGGGCCAGTTCGTGCACCTGGGCGTACCAGGAGGCCGAGGTCGCGCCCCCGCCGCCGGGCAGCAGCACGAGCGCGGGCCCCTCGTGCGGGCCGCAGATGTTCACGAAGGCCGTGCCGTACGGCGTGGGGACCTCGGCTGTCTCCCGTCCGGCCGGCCACTTCGCCATGACCTTGTCGTACGCGGTGCGGAAGCCGTCCGGGTCGAACGTTCCGTGCGTGCCCATCGCCACATCACCCCTATTATCTCGTTGAGCGAGATTGTCGTGGAGCGAGATGATAGTCGGAAGGGACGCGGGATGCAGGAGCAGGGGCCGGAACTGGAGATCGTCCATCTGCTGCGCGCGACGACGGTCGAACTCGGCCTGCACAGCGCACGGTTCGCGAACCGCAACGGCATGCACCCCACCGACGTACGCGCCCTGATCGCCCTGATGGACGCCTCGCGCTCGGACGAGGAGCTGACCGCCGGGCGGCTCGGCGCGGCGCTGGGGCTGAACTCGGCGGGCACCACGGCCCTGGTCGACCGGCTGGAGCGGGCCGGGCTCGTCCGCCGGGTGCGCGGGGCCCGGGACCGCCGCCAGGTCGTCGTCCAGGTGGAGGAACGCGCCGTGGAACTGGGCTGGTCCTTCTTCGGGCCGCTCATCGGCCGGGCGGTGGAGCTGCTGCGGGAGTGCGACGAGGGGGAGCGGGCGGCCATCCGCCGGTTCCTGAGCGGCGTACGGGACGCGGCGGCGGAGCAGGAACAGGGACCGGCAGCGACACGGGAGTAGCGGCCGGGCGCCAGGACTCTTCCAGTGGGACCGGGGCAGGAGCCGCGCGGGCGCATTCCCCTCGCATACGAACCCTCACCGGCCGCGCCTCTGCGAGTGCGAACGGCCCGTCCCCCCGGGGCCCCTCACCCGGCGGGGACTCACGACGTGAGATGGGGCACACCAACGCCAGGTAACACGGGGTTCACATTCGAGCAATGACCGGGAAATCGCCCGTTGACAGGCTGCGGGACATCGACGGCGGCGCTCCGGTGCCGCAGCGCCGCAGAACCCGCAAGCGTGTGAAGACCCACCCCCGAAGGAAGTGGCCCCGTGACCTTCAAGGCTGAGTACATCTGGATCGACGGCACCCAGCCGACCGCCAAGCTCCGCTCCAAGACCAAGATCATCGCGGGTGCGCCCGCCGGTCTGGACGCGCTGCCGATCTGGGGCTTCGACGGGTCCTCCACGAACCAGGCCGAGGGCCACGCCTCGGACCGCGTCCTCAAGCCGGTCTTCACCTGCCCGGACCCGATCCGCGGCGGCGACGACATCCTCGTCCTGTGCGAGGTCCTGAACATCGACATGACGCCGCACGAGTCCAACACCCGTGCCGCGCTCGCCGAGGTCTCCGAGCGGTTCGCCGCCCAGGAGTCGATCTTCGGCATCGAGCAGGAGTACACCTTCTTCGACGGCGCCCGTCCGCTCGGCTTCCCCGAGGGCGGCTTCCCGGCCCCGCAGGGCGGCTACTACTGCGGTGTCGGCGCCGACGAGATCTTCGGCCGCGACATCGTCGAGAAGCACCTGGACAACTGCCTCAAGGCGGGCCTGGGCATCTCCGGCATCAACGCCGAGGTCATGCCCGGCCAGTGGGAGTTCCAGGTCGGCCCGCTGGCCCCGCTGGAGGTCTCCGACCAGCTGTGGGTGGCCCGCTGGCTGCTCTACCGCACGGCCGAGGACTTCGGCATCTCCGCCACCCTCGACCCCAAGCCGGTCAAGGGCGACTGGAACGGCGCCGGCGCGCACACCAACTTCTCCACCAAGGCGATGCGCGAGGGCTACGACGCCATCATCACCGCCGCCGAGTCGCTGGGTGAGGGCTCCAAGCCGCTCGACCACGTCAAGAACTACGGCGCCGGCATCGACGACCGTCTGACCGGTCTGCACGAGACCGCCCCGTGGGACAAGTACTCCTACGGCGTCTCCGACCGCGGTGCCTCGGTCCGCATCCCGTGGCAGGTCGAGAAGGACGGCAAGGGCTACATCGAGGACCGCCGCCCGAACGCCAACGTCGACCCGTACCTGGTGACGCGTCTGATCGTCGACACCTGCTGCTCCGCCCTGGAGAAGGCCGGTCAGGTCTGATCCCGCCGCGAGGCTTCCCGACGGGGGGCGTCCACCGATGAGGTGGACGCCCCCCGTCCGTTTTTCCGCCCGGCATGGCAGGGTGTCGCCATGAACAGCGAGGGCGGTCTGGCCGTCAACGCCTCGAAGGAGCACGGAGACACCGACCTGCGGCTCACCGAGGACGGGCTGCGGGAGCTGGTGCGGCGGATCGGCGGGCGGGGCGACCGCTGGATCGTGCTGCAGCGGGTCCCCGACCTGCCCGACGTGTTCGCCCAGGTGTGGCACAAGAAGCACGGGGACTACCGCCTGGAGCACCGCGCGGGCCCGGACCGGGACGCCTTCCACGGCACACATCTCAAGGACGTCGAGCAGGTGGCCGACGTGCTCCTCGGCTGGGCCCGGCGTACGGAGGGCTGGGACGCGGGCCCGGTCCGGGAGCCGGTCGGCATGGGGCCGCGCGAGGAGGTGCCCGAACTCCCTGACGCGGTGCGCGAGAAGCTGGAGAAGCACATACGTCTGTGACTGGCCTGCGGCTACGGCACCCGCGCGGATCTCGCCGAGTCGGCCGGGGACTTCCTCGCCGACGGTGCCGAACGGCCGGTGTCCGAAGCGCAGGCGCGGCAGCTCGTGGACCGGCTCTGGCTGGAACGGGTCGCCGAGACGGAGACCTGGGAGGGCGTCACCGACCCGGAGCGGGTCACCCGGGCGTTCGCGGCGCCGGAGGACAGCGGCATCCGGCCAGGGAGAACTTCGCCTGCTGCCGGGGCTGCGGCATGACGGAGATCGGCGCCGAGCGCGAGGGCGCGCGCGGGTTCGTCTTCTTCCACCGGCAGGTCACCGAGCACGCGGCCGAGGGCCATGGACTGACCCTGCACTACGGCGGGTTCGACGGCTCGACCGCCACGACGACCGCGGTCGGCAGGGAGGTCGTGGCCGCGCTGACCGCGGCCGGACTGTCCACGGACTGGGACGGCGACCCGGGCAAGGCCATCTCCGTGGAACCCCTCGACTGGCTCAAACACCTGGTGGAATAGGGGAAAAGGGGGTCGGGGGCCGCCCGGCGAAGTGTCCGGACCGTGAGAGAGGGGTCCGCCGCGGCGGGGGTGTCTGCTTCAATGGGCACATGGCCAGCTTCCAGAAGATCATCGCGACGGGTCGCCATGACCTCGAGCCCTTCTGGCCCTCCCGTCAGCACCACGACTTCGACCGGGTGTGTTGCCGCGCGGTGAACGCGCGGGCCCTCTAAAGCCGCACACCCCGGCCTTCGGCCCAGCGCGCAACGACGTACGTCTCCCGGCGAGCCCGACCACGATCTGGCGGCCGCCGGACTTCCCGACGACCTCTCGCGCGAAAGAGCTGACCTCTCATGGCGACCTCTCCTTCCCTCACCACCGTTCCCGTCACGCCCCAGAACCCCGCCCGGCACCGGCTGCGCGCCGTCGGCCCGGACGAGGTCCCGGCCCTCGCCGACCTGCTGCCGCCCGGCGCCACCTGGCTCCCCGCGCCCCAGCACACAGTGCCCGCCCTGCCCGGCCGACCGCCGATGGTCGGCTATCTGGTCCTCGTCCCGGCCGACCAGCACCCGCCGCTGCCGCCGGAGCCGGCCGCCCCGGAGCTCACCGTCGACGACGACCTGTCCGCGGTCCGTATCGACACCGTCCAGCGCACCGCCGAGGTGGACGGCCGCCGACTCGACCTGACCTACCTGGAGTTCGAGCTGCTGGCCCATCTGGTGGCCCACCCGCACCGGGTGCACACCCGCGACCAGCTCGTCACCACGGTGTGGGGTTACGGCCATGTCGGCGACGGCCGCACGGTCGACGTCCACATCGCCCGGCTGCGCCGCAAGCTGGGCGAGGAGCACCGCCGGGCGATCCAGACCGTCCGCCGGGTCGGCTACAAGTACACGCCCCCGCAGGCGCGTTGAGCCGGGGCGGCGGGCCGGGCGCACCGGGGTGCCGCTCTGCCCGTGGCTAAGTCGCTTTCCTGCTGGGCCCCCGGCCGGGCAGAGTCACCCGCATGAGACTTCTGGTGCTGGGTGGTTCGCACTTCGTCGGGCGCTGTGTGGTGGAGGAGGCGGTGGGGCGGGGCTGGGAGGTGACCGTGTTCAACCGGGGACGGCAGGCGCCCGTCCCCGGTGTGCGCGCGCTCGTCGGGGACCGGAGCGCACCCGGTGGGCTGGACGCGCTCGCCGAGGGCGAGTGGGACGCCGTCGTGGACACCTGGTCGGGCGCGCCGAGCGCGGTGCTGGACACCGCCCGGCTGCTGCGCGGCCGGGCCGGCCGGTACGCGTATGTGTCGAGCTGCTCGGTGTACGCGTGGGCCCCACCCGCCGGGTACGCCGAGGACGCGCCGCTGGTCGGGGGCGCGGCGGCGGACGCCGGGCAGAGCGACTACGCGCGGGACAAGCGCGGCGGCGAGCTGGCCGTCGTGGAGGCCTTCGGCGAGGACGACTCGCTGCTGGTGCGGGCGGGGCTGATCCTCGGTCCGTACGAGAACATAGGCCGGCTGCCGTGGTGGCTGACCCGGATCGCCCGGGGCGGGCCGGTGCTGGCCCCGGGCCCCCGCGAGCTGCCGGTCCAGTTCGTGGACGCCCGTGACCTCGCCGCGTGGACGCTGGGCGCGGTGGAGCGGGGGGCTGGCGGACCGTTCAACCTGGTGAGCCCGCCCGGGCACGCGACGATGGGCGCGCTGCTCGAGGCGTGTGCCGAGGTCACCGGAGGAGCGGCCGAACTGCGCTGGACCGACCCGGACGTCGTCCTCGGCGCGGGCATAGAGCCGTGGACCCAGCTGCCCGTGTGGGTGCCGCCGGGCAGCGATCTGCACGACGCCCTGCACTCCGTGGACGTCTCGCGCGCGGTCGCGACGGGCCTTGCGTGCCGCCCGGTCGCCGAGACGGTCGCCGGCACCTGGGCCTGGCTGCGCGGCATCGGCGGGGCAGTGCCCCGGCGCCCGGACCGGCCCGTGGTCGGCCTGGACCCGGTGGTGGAGGCGAAGGTGCTTCAGACGCACGGGAGTTGACCCATCCCCGGAGGCGCGGCGAGGCGGCCGGGCGCCGGGCCGGGGCGTGCGACAGACGCGCCGCTAGGACCCTTCTGATGGATCTCCGTGGGAGAAGGAGCGGCGTTCGGTGCGTGCGATCGGCGTGCGGTGCGGAGGGTCATGTGGCGGAGCCACCCGTCCCTTCGCGCCGTGCGGCTGGGGGTACCTCCCACGCCCTTGAGGCAGTGGGGGAGGGCGTGCCGGGCGTCGCGACGCCGCGGAGATCCGTCAGAAGAGCCCTGGCCCCGGGGGTGTACCTGGCACCACCCCCGGGCCGGTCCCCCACCCCCGTGATCTCCACCCCCGCCGTCGGCGAGACTGGAGCCCGGTCGCAGAGAGGGCGGGGGACATGAACCGGACGAGGGCGCGGGACGCGCTGGTGGCGGCGGCGCGCGGGCTGGGGCTGGCGGTGGCGGCGTGGAGCGCGTCGATCGCGTTCAGCGTGCTGACCGTGCTGTCGGTCGCCTTCATCCCGCTGGGCATCGGCGTGCTGACCACTCCCTGGGTGGTGACCGGGCTGCGGGTGTACGCCGGCAAGCGCCGGGAACTGGCCGCGCGCTGGTCCGGTGTGGAGATACCGGCCCGCTACGCCCCCTTGCCCACGCCCGGCCGCGGTGGTGTCGCGGGCCGGGCCGAACTCACCGGGCTGCTGCTGCGGGACCCGGCGACCTTCCGGGATCTGCGCTGGCTGTGGGTGGACACCCTGGCCGGCGGGGGCGTGGCGGTCCTGGCACCGGCGCTGCTGGCGGAGGGTGTGATGGGCCTGCTGCTGGCGGCGGGGCTGTGGCGGCCGGTCGTGGCGGCGGAGGGCACCTACTGGTACACGTTCGTCCCCGTCTCCGGTCAGGGCACGGCCCTGCTCGCGGCCCTGCTCGGCTGTGTGTGGCTGGCGGTCGCCCTGCGCTGGAACCCGGTGCTGGTCCGGGCGCACTTCCGGCTAGCCCGGGCCGTGCTCGCGCCCGCCGGGACCGCCGAACTCACCCGCCGCGTCGAGCGGTTGACGGAGACCCGGCGCGACGCGGTCGACGCCTCGGCCGCCGAGCTGCGCCGCATCGAGCGCGATCTGCACGACGGGGCCCAGGCCCGGCTGGTCGCGATGGGCATGGACCTCGGCACCATCGAGATGCTGCTCGACAAGGACCCCGAGCAGGCCAGGCAGCTGATCGCGCGCGCCCGGCAGTCCTCCGTGGACGCCCTCGCCGAACTGCGC
Source organism: Streptomyces sp. NPDC048600 (assembly GCF_055587025.1). Lineage (NCBI taxonomy): Bacteria > Bacillati > Actinomycetota > Actinomycetes > Kitasatosporales > Streptomycetaceae > Streptomyces > Streptomyces sp. NPDC048600. The sequence continues at coordinate 111,679 of NZ_JBVJGZ010000003.1, forward strand.
GACCTGGTGCGCGGCATCCATCCGCCGGTGCTGGCCGAACGCGGACTGGGCGACGCCGTCCGGGCGTTGGCGCTGCGGCTGCCGGTGGCCACCGAGGTCAGCGTGGATCTGGCCGGGCGCGCCCAGGCGCCGGTGGAGTCGGCGGCGTACTTCGCGGTCGGCGAGCTGCTCACCAACGCCGTCAAGCACTCCGGCGCCGACCGGGTCTGGGTGGACCTGCACCACACCGGGGGGCGGCTGTGCGCGAGCGTCACCGACAACGGCCGGGGCGGTGCGGTGGCCGCGGCCGGATCGGGGCTCGCCGGGGTGGAGCGGCGGCTGGGTACATTCGACGGCGTCCTGGCCGTCAGCTCCCCCGCGGGCGGCCCCACCATGGTCACCATGGAGATTCCGTGCGAGTTGTCCTAGCCGAGGACCTGTTCCTGCTGCGCGACGGCCTGGTCCGGCTGCTGGAGGCCTTCGGCTTCGAGATCGCGGCCGCGGTGGAGTCCGGCCCCGAGCTGGACCGCGCGCTGGCCGAGGAGAAGCCCGACGTGGCGGTGGTGGACGTGAGGCTGCCGCCCACGCACACCGACGAGGGGCTCCAGTGCGCGCTGCGGGCCCGCCGGGCCCGGCCGGGACTGCCCGTGCTGGTGCTCTCGCAGCACGTGGAGCAGCTGTACGCGCGCGAGCTGCTCGCCGACGGCACCGGCGGGGTCGGCTATCTGCTCAAGGACCGGGTGTTCGACGCGGAGTCGTTCGTGGACGCCGTACGCCGGGTCGCGGCGGGCGGTACGGCGATGGACCCGCAGGTGATCCAGCAGCTGCTGGCGCGCGGGTCCGGGGAGGACCGGCCGCTGGCCCGGCTGACGCCCCGGGAGAGCGAGGTGCTGGAGCTGATGGCGCAGGGGCGGTCCAACGCGGCGATCGCCGGGAAGCTGGTGGTGACCGAGCGGGCGATCGCCAAGCACACCGCGAACATCTTCACCAAGCTGGGCCTGGAGATCTCCGACGACGACAACCGGCGGGTGCTGGCGGTGCTGGCCTTCCTGGACCGGGACCGCTGAGGACGTGTCCGGTGAATGCCCCCATGTCCGGCCGTGGGACCGCTCCGGGGGCACCGTTCGTCACCGAGGGCTGCTGCTCATCAACACCGTGTCCGCACAAGGTCGTTGGAGCGTAGGAGTCCTGCGGCAATTTCCGGGACGGTTGAACACCCGTGGGACGCGGCCCGTATGGATGGGAGCCGCTTCACTCCTGTCGGGCGCCTCGATGCTGCCCCGCAAGGAAGTCAGAGGAGTTCCATGGGACGCAACACACGAAAACGCCGTACGCCGCTGGCCACCAAGGCCATAGCCGCATCGGCGGCCCTAGCGCTCGGTGGGGGCGGGCTGATCTGGGCGAACTTCTACGCTTCGGCGCACGAGTCGAACGACAGCTGGTCGGACCGGACGAAGGCGGCCGCGGTGCAGGTCGCCACGATCGACTGCCCCGACGTCGGACAGCAGCTCACCGATGTGCCGAACCAGGCCCGCGGAGAGGTCGACGGTGAACTGGCCACTCTGGACCAGCAGATCACCGAGTCCTACCAGCGGCTGGCGAGCACCCGGGACGCCCAGGCCCGGGACGCCAACTTCGTCCAGAACACCATTCTCCAGCCGTTGAAGGACCGCCGGAAGGCGATCATCGACCGTATCCAGCTGGAGATCACCCGGGTCGGGGGCAGCGCCCCCGAGAGCCTGGACGGTCTGGCAGGCTGTGCCGCCGCCCCCTCGGAGCAGCCCCAGACCAACGAGGGCGAGGCCGGTGGTGGTCAGCAGCAGGGCGACGGCCAGCAGGACGGCGGTCAGCAGGACGGCGGTCAGCAGGACGGCGGTCAGCAGGACGGCCAGAACGGCGACGGCGAGCAGGGCGACGGCCAGAACGGCGACGGCGGTCAGCAGCAGGGCAACGGCGGTCAGGCCGGCAACGGCCCCGTCGCCGCCGACTTCGTCGACATCACCACCGTCCAGCCGAACGTGCAGTCGCCGCGCCGCGGCCGCAACGCCTCCACGGGTACGTTCACCAGCAGTTGCGGGACGAACGGCAACAAGAAGTTCAACACCGACAACGTGATCGTCGCCCCCGGTGTCACCAACGGCGCCCACCACCTGCACGACTACGTGGGCAACCAGGCCAACGACGCCTTCGCGAACAACGACACGTTCGCGGCCGCCGGCACCACCTGCGCCAACCAGGGCGACAAGTCGTCGTACTACTGGCCGGTGCTGCGTGTGCAGGACGGCACGCAGGACTTCGACCAGAACAACGACGGCGGTGGCAAGGAAGGCAACGTCGGCCGGATCCTCCAGGCCAAGCAGGCTCAGATCAAGTTCGTCGGCAGCCCGAAGTCCAAGGTCGTGGCGATGCCGAAGTTCCTGCGGATCATCACGGGTGACGCCAAGACCACCACCAACGGTCTGGCCAACGCCAACGCGTCCTGGAGCTGCACCGGGTTCGAGAACCGGCAGCTGAAGGAGCAGTACCCGCTGTGCCCCCAGGGCAGTGACGTGGTGCGCACCTTCAAGTTCCAGAGCTGCTGGGACGGCCAGAACGTCGACAGCGCCAACCATCGCACCCACGTGGCGTTCGCCGACGCGAGCGGCCGCTGCCAGAACGGCTTCCAGGCCATTCCGCAGCTCGTCATGCGGCTCGTCTACGACGTGGACGCGCCGGTGATCGAGAACGGGCAGGTGAAGAACGCGATCGCGGTCGACGGATTCCCGGAGCAGCTGCACAAGCCGAGCACCGACCACGACGACTTCATCAACGTCTTCGACGAGAACCTGATGAACAAGATGGTCAAGTGCATCAACTCCGGGTCGCGCTGCAAGTGACACACCGGCGGTGACGCGCTGAGTCTCCCCACGGGAGAGCGGGCGGTGGGATTCCCCCCAGGAGATCCCACCGCCCGCTCGCGTGTGTGCTCAGTGACCGCCGCCCGAGTGGCCGGCCCCGTGGGACTCCCCCGAGGAGGCGCCGTGGGACTTGCCCTCCTCGATGGTGCCGCCGAGCGAACCGCGCAGGGCGGTGACGACCTCGGTCTCGCCGACCGCGACCCATTTGCGGCCGACCAGGTAGTGACCCCCGTAGTCCTTGGCCTCGTTGATCCACTCCCGCTGGCCGCGGTCGGTGGCGAAGGTCGCGAGGATGTACTTGCCGTCGTCGGTCTCGCAGATGGCCTGGCGGATCTCGTCGGCGTCGGTCTGCACGTCGGGGCGGCAGTCCGCCTCGGCGGCCAGGTGCTCCAGACTGCCGGAGGCGGTCGGTGGGACGGACTCGCCGCCGTCCTCGGAACCGCAGCCGGCCAGGGCCAGCAGGGTGGCGCCGAGCAGCGCGGTCGTGACGGGTCGGGACAGCCTCATCTGGTCCTCCGGGCGGGCGTGGGCAGGTGCCTCATGTCGATACGGCTGTGGTGCCCGGCCCGCTCAAATCTCCTGCCCCGGCGGGCACACGCGTGCGAGGGTAGGCCGATGGACAAGGACTGGGAAGACCGTGTGGCCGCCGCCTGGGCGACCTTCGACGACTACCCCGAGGAGGAGGCCGCCGCGTTCCGGGCGGTGATCGACGCCCTGGTCGCCGAACTGCCCGAGGGCAGCGCGGACGCTCCCTTCGAGCAGGCCTGCGCCTGGGACTCCACGGGCCACTCCGACCGGGCGGTCCCGCTGTACCGGGAGGCGCTGGCGCGCGGGCTCGCCGGGTACAAGGGGCGGCGGGCACGGATCCAGCTGTCCAGCTCGCTGCGCAACGTCGGACGGCCGGAGGAGGGCGTGCGGCTGCTCACCCCCGAACTGGAGGGTCCCCCGGACGAGTTGGACGACGCCGTACGGGCGACGCTGGCTCTGTGTCTGTCCAGTCTGGGCCGCGACCGGGAGGGCCTCTCGCTCGTGCTGGGCGCGCTGGCCCCTCATCTGCCGCGCTACCAGCGGTCGATGGCCGACTACGCGCGGGCGCTGGTGGAGTCCGGGGCCTGACGGGCCCGTGCGGCGGTGACCGACGCAACGTTCGCTCGTTCTGCTGAACGTGCAGTCACAGGATGTCGCCCCGCGCCCCGCACCCTCCTCCCCCGCCGACCCGGTGGTCGACGTCGAGCAGGCCGAGGCCGCGCTCGTCGAGCACTATCCGCGGCTGGTCCGGCTGGCCTATCTGGTGCTGCCGCCCGGCCTCGGCCGTGGCCGCAAGGTCCTGACCGCGCACGCCCTCGCCCAGCGCGCGCTGCCGCGCGGCCGCACCGCCGCGCCCGCGATCCCCGCCCAGGCCGGCGGCGCCCGCGCAGGCGACCCGGGCTACGCCTTCGTCCGGCTCCGGGTGCTGCGCACGGCCCTGGAGGCGAGCCTGCCGCTGACCTTCCGGGCCCGGCCCCGCCGCGCCCAGCTGCCCGCGCTGCTGCCGCAGGTGTGGGGCCTGAGGCTGTTCCCGCGCTCGGGCGGAGCCGACGAACTCGCCCTGGAGCAGCGGCTGTCGGCGCTGTCGGCCCCGGCCCGTGCGGCGTATGTGCTGCGCGGTCTGGAGCGGCTGGCCGACCCGGACGTGCTGCGGGTGCTGGAGGCCGCGGGGGTGGAGTACCCCGAGGACGCGCTGGAGGAGGCCGACGAGGAGCCCGCCCGGTACGCGCTGCTGGAGTCCCCCGAGTTCGACGCGTGCTCGCTCCAGGCGCGGCCGACCGGTCTGATGCGGCGCCGCCAGCATCTCAAGGCCGCGCTCGCCGCGACCGCTGCCGTGCTGGTGTGCGGGGCGCTGCTGGGGCTGCCCGGCGACGGCTGGGGCCGGGACGGTGCCGCCGCCCCGCCGTACGCGCGCAACCCCTCGGCCGAGGCCGCGCTGGACCCGGGCAAGCTGCTGAAGGTGGCGCCCGCGGCCTGGCAGAGCTCGGCGCGCACCGACTTCTCGGTGTGGCCGGCCCGCGGCGAGCTCACCGGGGACCGGGCCCTGCTGCGCCGGGCGCTCGCGGTGTGGGCGCGCCCCGGCGAGCGGGTGCATGTCTCGGTGACCCCCGGCACGCCCTCGGGCGGCCCGCCCGGACCGGCCCAGCTGCTGTACGCGGGCGACGTCGGCAACGCGCGGGTCGTGATCCTCTACGACGGTCAGCGCATCGTCCGGTACGCCGAGCCGAGGGACGGCACGGCGGGGGCGGCGATCGACTTCGCGCGGGTCGACGGCGCGGGCGAGGCGGAGGCGGGCGCGGTGGTGCTGGACCGGGCCGACGGCAATGTGCGCTATCTGACGGCGCCCTGGGTGACGAAGGCGGCCGAGCGGGACCTGATGAAGCCGGGGGCGGGGGCCATGGAGCTCACCGTCACCGACGGGGTCACCTCGCCGCTGGCCAGCCCGGCCACCAGGGCCGGTGCCTGTACGTCCTGGAACGTGCTGGAGCTCTCCGGCGGTGAGGGCGGACGGCTGGCCACCGACCTCGGCGAGCTGGTGCCGGCCCGGCTGACCACGGGGCGGCCGGGGTCGGCCCGTGACGCGACCGGCGCCGGGGCGCTGCGTACCTGGGCGCCGTACGCCTGCTCCCTGGTGGACATGCGGGGGCAGGGCGTGCGCACCGTCAACGCGTGGAGCTACGCGTCGCAGTCGCTGCCGGACTCGGGCGGCACCGCCGACTGGGTGTGCACCCGGGCGGAGACCTGGCGGGGCGGGGGGCAGCGGGTGCTGGCGCAGTTCCGCACGCCGGGCGGGGCGGTCGGGGCGGTGGTGGCGAAGGCGGAGAACGTTTCGGCCTGTGGGGCGAAGGTACCGCCGGTGGTGGCCGGGGTGTTGTGGAAGTCGGGGGCGGGGGTCTGGTATCTGCTGGCGGCGGGGAGTGAGGACGTGGAGTCCGTCCGGACGAGTGGTGGGGTCGAGGGGGCGGCGGAGGGTCATCTGCTGGCCGTCGAGGCGGAGCAGGGGGTTCAGGCCCGGCTGAAGGGTGTTCTTGAGGACGGGCGGGTGATCAGCGGGCTGGGGTAGGGGGCGGGGTCTCGTCTGCCTGGTTGCTGTTGTCTGCCGGCTGCGGCCCGGTTCTCGGCTGGTCGCGCAGTTCCCCGCGCCCCCTTCGGGGCGCTGCTGCCCGGGCCCCTTCAGGAGCCCTGGCCGCCCGGCGCCGGTCGCGACCGCACGGCAGAGCCGCACGTCGAACACAGCCCCGCGCCCCTTGGAGGCGTTGCCCCTCCCTCGGTCGCGAACGACGGCTCGCACACTGAAGGGGCCCGGGCGACAACGTCCTGAAGGGGCGCGGGGAACTGCGCGACCAGCCCAGGACCACCCGCACCCGGCGAACGACAGCACCACCCGCCCCGGGTCCCTGCCGCCGGTCGGCAAAGTCGGTGCACAAGGGGTTCCCGTCACCCTTACCCATCAGTACATTGACAGCATGTCTAACAAGCAGGGCCGTCTTCCCCGGCCGGTCGAGGTCGAGCGGGTCGCGCTCAAGGCGCGGAAGGTGTCCTTCGCCTGGGAGGACACCCCGCTGCACTGGGTGCCCGGCGATCCGTTCACCACGCACACCATCAACGTGCTGCATCTGCTGCTGCCGGCGGGCGAGCGGTGGTTCGTGCATGTGTACAAGCAGGTGCTCCCGTACATCCGGGACGAGGAGCTGCGGCAGGACGTCATCGGGTTCATCGGCCAGGAGGCCATGCACTCCCAGGCCCATGACGAGGTGCTGCCGCACCTCAGGGAACAAGGGCTCGACCCGACGCCGTACACCGCGCAGGTGGACTGGATGTTCGAGAAGCTGCTGGGCGACCGGACGCTGCCGCCGGGCCGGGCGCGGCGATGGTGGCTGATGGAGCGGGTCGCGCTGATCGCGGCGATCGAGCACTACACGGCGTTCCTCGGCGACTGGGTGCTCAACGCCGAGGAGCTGGACCGGCGCGGGGCCGACCCCACGATGCTGGACCTGCTGCGCTGGCACGGCGCGGAGGAGGTCGAGCACCGGTCCGTCGCCTTCGACCTGTTCATGCACGTCGACGGCAGCTACCGGCGCCGCGCGCGCACCTGGGCGACGGCGTTCGCGACGCTGGTGTTCCTGTGGCAGCGCGGGGCGCGGTTCTTCATGGAGAACGACCCGACGGTGCTGGACGGCAAGGCCTCCTTCAAGGACTTCTATCTGCGCGGCAGGCAGGGCACGCTGCCCGCGACCGGGGACATGCTCCGGTCGATCCCGACCTATCTCAGCCGCTCGTACCACCCCTCGCAGGAGGGCTCCACCGCCCAGGCGGTGGCGTATCTGGAGAGTTCTCCGGCCGCGCTGGCCGCCGAGAAGGGGGCCGCGTGATGCCCAGGCCGCTGACCGTCGTCGCCGTCGCCGGTGCCGCCCTGCTCGTCCGGCGGGCCATGCGCCGCCGGATCCAGGCCTCCCCGCTGTGGCCGATGCCCGCGCTGGAGGAGCCGGTCTCGGGCCGCCCGCGCTCACGGGCGCTGCGGCTGCTGGTGACCGCGCACCAGGAGATCGCCTACGGGGTGGTCCGGCTGCGGCTGGAGGGCCACGGCCTGCCCCGCTGGGAGCCCGGCGCGCATCTGGACCTCGTGCTGCCGTCGGGACTGGTGCGGCAGTACTCGCTGTGCGGCGACCCCGCGGACACCTCCTCCTACACGGTCGCCACCCGGCTGGTGCCGGACGGGCGGGGCGGCTCGCGCGAAGTGCACGAGCAGGTGCGCGAGGGAATGGAGCTGGAGGTGCGCGGGCCGCGCAACCGGTTCCCGCTCGTCGAGGCCGGGTCGTACGTGTTCGTCGCGGGCGGCATCGGGATCACCCCGGTGCTGTCGATGCTGCGGTCGCTGCCGGAGGGCGCCGCGTGGCGGCTGCTGTACTGCGGGCGGAGCCGGGCGTCGATGCCGTTCCTGGAGGACGTGCTCGAGCTCGGCGGCGACCGGGTCACCGTCGTGGCCGAGGACGAGGCCGGACCGCCCGGCCTGGACGGGTTCCTCGCGGACCTGCCCGAGGGCGCCGCGGTGTACTGCTGCGGGCCCGAGGGGCTGATGGCGGCCGTGGAGGAGCGGGTGCCGGACGTCCGGCTGGAGCGGTTCTCGCCCCGCGCCTCCCTCGACGGCAACCGCGAGTTCGAGGTCGAACTGGCCCGCAGCGGGCGGACGTTGACCGTGGGCTCCGGCACCACCGTGCTGGCGGCGGTGCGGGCGGAGCTGCCGGACACCCTCTACTCCTGCGAGCAGGGGTTCTGCGGCACCTGCCAGCAGCGGGTGCTGGAGGGCGAGGTGGACCACCGGGACGAACTGCTCACGGACGGCGAGCGGGACGACTCGATGCTGATCTGTGTGTCCCGGGCCCGCGGTGACCGTCTCGTGCTCGACATGTGAGGAAGCCGGGGAGCATCGTGGTCGGTCCGGTCCGTTCGGGGCCGGATCCGATCGGTAAGGTGTTCGCATGTCTACCGGGGTACGCCGCAGGATGGGAGTCGAGGAGCGCCGGCAGCAGTTGATCGGGGTCGCTCTCGAACTGTTCAGCCGCCGCTCCCCCGACGAGGTGTCCATCGACGAGATAGCCGCGGCCGCCGGCATCTCGCGCCCGCTGGTCTACCACTACTTCCCGGGCAAACTCAGCCTGTACGAGGCCGCGTTGAAGCGCGCCTCCGAGGATCTGGCGAGCCGGTTCAGCGAGCCGCACGACGGCCCGCTCGGGGCCCGGCTGCTGCGGGTGATGCACCGGTTCTTCGCGTTCGTGGACGAGCACGGCCCCGGCTTCTCCGCGCTGATGCGCGGCGGTCCTGCGGTGGGCTCCTCCACGACCAACGCCCTCGTCGACTCCGTGCGCCAGGCCGCCTACGAGCAGATCCTGTCCCACCTCGGCGTCACCGATCCGCCGGCCCGGCTGGAGCTGGTCGTGCGCTCCTGGATCTCGCTCGCCGAGTCCACCGCGCTGATCTGGCTGGACGGGCGGCGCATCCCGCGCGAGGAACTGGAGTCCCAGCTCGTGCAGAACCTCGGCGCGCTGCTCGCGGTGAGCGCCGGGCACGACGAGGAGATGGCCGTCCTGCTGCGGCCCCTGCTGAAGCAGGAGCCGGGCGACGGCCCGTTCGCGGACCTGGTCACCCGGCTCGTCGCCCTCGCGTCCTGAGCCTCACGCGGCTCACCCGCCTCTAGCGGTCGAACTTCCGGTAGGAGGCGTCCAGCTCGCGCACCTCCGCGGAGGCGTGCAGGGTGACGCCGTCCTCCGGCTCGATGTACCGACGCAGCAGTTCCAGCACGGCCTCCGTCAGCCGTGCCTTCGTCTCCTCGGAGCGGCCGGCCAGGAGCCCGACGGTGACATGCACCAGGGCGTGTCCGGCGTCCTCGGGGTCGTCGTAGCCGTAGGCCGAGAGGCAGTCGTACCTGATCAGCGTCTTGCACGACTCGGGCTTGGCCGCGGCGATCTCGACGACGGCCTCGTGCAGGGCCCGGGTGAAGCCGTCGACGTCGAAGGCGTCCTCCACCGGGTTCGAGTAGTCGACGGTGATCTGCGGCATGGGGTGCTCCTTGCTCGCCGGGCGGGTTCTCCGGGGGAGTCTTCGGGGGACAGAAGCACCTTAGGGCCTGCCCGGCGGAATCCGCCGGGCAGGCCCTGACAGTGCGGTCCGGGGTCAGCCGGCCCGGGTGAACACCGCCACGGTGCGGGCCGGGACCGTGAAGGTGCCCGAGTCCGCGGTGTAGGCCGCGTTCTTCACCACGGCGTCCGAGCCTGCGGCCTGCACCGGGTGCAGCGCGTAGCCGGTCCCGGCGAGGTCCGCGAGGCGCTGGCGCTGCTCCTGCGGGGTGGCGTTGAAGACGACGACCAGGTCACCGAGGCGCATGGTGATCACGCCCGGCGTCTCCTCGGTGCCCGAGAGCGGGAAGGAGAGCTTCGCCTGCACCTGCTCGGCGGTGCCGAGGGAGAAGGCTCCTTCCGTCGTACGGATCTTCAGCAGGTCCTGGTAGGCCGCCGAGGCGCCCTGGATCTGCTCGCAGCCGACCTTCAGCTTGCCCAGCAGGGGCTTGGCGAAGGGCCACTTGGAGGCGTTGTCCGCCGCCGGGGGCAGACCGCGGCCGAAGCCGTTGCCGTCGGCGCAGTTCCAGTGGATGGCGTTGAACCAGTCGCCGCTGTCGTAGGAGTTGCGGTCCAGCGACTTGGAGCGCAGCAGGTCGGAGCCGGCCTGGGAGAGCGCCGGGCCCTGCGAGAGGGCGGCGGTCGCCATCGCGAGGACCTGCATCCGGGCCCGCTCGTCCGCGCCGACCGTGTCGGGCAGCTTGAACGCGAGGGCGTCGAACAGCGACTCGTTGTCGTGCGCGTCGGCGTAGGCGAGGGCGTCGCCGGGGGCGTCCGCGTAGCCGGCCGGTGAGCCGTTGTAGTCGACCTCGGAGCCCTTGACCTCCTTGCCGCCGGTGTCGGTGAAGCGGTAGCCGGCGAGGTTGCCGGACAGCCCGACCTTGATCAGGTCCTGGTAGTGCAGGAGACGGGCCCTCTGCTCGGCCTCGGTGCCGTTCGCCGTGGAGGAGTTGGGCTCGTTGTAGAGGCCGGAGGCGAAGCCCTGGACGCCGGGGTCGGAGTCGAAGGGGCCGCCGCCGCGCACCGCGTCACGGGCCCGGTCGGAGAAGGTGGCGATGCCGGTGCCGGCCATGTTGAGCTGCGTGGCCTGGACGAAGCGGGCGTCGTCGGCGATCTCGCCGAAGTTCCAGCCCTCGCCGTACAGGATGATCTTCTTGCCGTCGACGCCGTCCTTCTCGAGGGTGAGGGCGTCGAGGGCCTTGCGCACGGCCAGGATGTTGGCCTTGGGGTGGTGGCCCATCAGGTCGAAGCGGAAGCCGTCGACCTTGTACTGCCTGGCCCAGGTGACCACCGAGTCGACGACGAGCTTGCCCATCATGGCGTTCTCGGTGGCGGTGTTGGAGCAGCAGGTGCTGTTGGCGACGGAGCCGTCGGCCAGCAGGCGCTGGTAGTAGCCGGGCACGATCTGGTCGAGGACGGACGTCCTGGCCTGACCGCTGGACGCGGTGTGGTTGTAGACGACGTCCATGACGACGCGCAGGCCGTCCTCGTTCAGCGCCTTGACCATCTTGCGGAACTCGACCGTGCGGGCGGTGCCGTTCGGGTCGGTGGCGTAGGAGCCCTCAGGGACGGTGTAGTGGAACGGGTCGTAGCCCCAGTTGTAGGCGTCCTTGGCGGCGGCCTTCGCGACGCACTCCTGCTGCTGCTCGGAGTCGGCGGCGAAGGAGGCCAGGTCGCAGTCCGGGGTGGTCCGGTCGGACTTCTTCTCGGGGATCGTGGCGATGTCGAACACGGGCAGCAGGTGCACGTACGAGGTGCCGGCCGAGGCCAGGTCGCGCAGGTGCCTGGAGCCGTCGCTGTCCTTGTCCGCGAAGGCCAGGTAGGTGCCGGGGTTCTTGGCGGTCCGGTCCTCCACGGAGAAGTCCCGGACGTGCAGTTCCTGGATCTGCGCGTCCTTCAGCGGGACGGCCGCGGGCTTGGTGTACGTGCTCCAGCCGTCCGGCGTGAGGGTCTTGTCGGCGAGGTCGACGACGAGACTGCGCTCGGAGTCGGTGGTGAGGGCGAGCGCGTAGGGGTCGGTGACCTTGTTGGTGACGACCTTGCGGACGCTGGGCGCCCACACCTTCACGATGTACCGGTACGGCTTGTTCTTCCAGCCGGCGGGGCCGGTGACGGACCAGACGCCGGTCGCGGCGTCGCGGCTCATCGCGACCGTGGTGCCGTCCAGCTCCAGGTCGACGCTCTGGGCAGTGGGGGCCCAGACCGACAAAGTGGGACGGCCGTCCTTGAACACCGGGCCGAGGCCGGCGCCGGTCGCGTCGTAGAGGTCGTCGAGGACGCCCGCGATCTGCACGCCGGTCGCGGTGAGCACGGCGCCGTTGGCGGCGCGCTGGGCGGCGACGAGCTGTCCGTTCAGGGCCTGGCGGACCCGGTCGCGGTCACGGGGGTCGACGGAGTAGGCGGTGTAGTTCCGCAGGTGCGGGAACTTCGCCTTCTGGGCGTCGGTGAGGTCGGTCTTCCCCAGTCGCAGCCAGCGCTCGTCGGTGCTGGTCAGCGCCCCGTCCTTGACCTCGATGGAGCCGGTGCGGGAGTAGAGCAGCTGGGTGGAGGCGGCGGCCTCGGAGCCGTTCCAGGCGATCGTGTTCCGGTCGATCCAGACCGCCTTGGAGGTGGTCAGGTCGAGCGCGGCCGCGGAGCCCTCGGGCTGCGGGAGCAGGTACTTCTCCTGGCCGCTCAACAGCCACACCTCGTGCCCGTTCGCGGCGAGGTCCAGGGACTGGTCGGCGGGCAGGTCCTTCTCGTCGCCCTTGTGCAGGATGTAGCTGAGGCTGGTGGCACCCTCGGTGAGCGGCACCTCGAAGACAGCGCCATAGGCATCAGTCTTCACCGGCTTCAGGGGGTTCGACCACTCGGTGGGGTTCGCGGCACCGGTCCAGGTGTGCAGGCCCCAGCCGTCGTAGTCGCCGTCGGCGCGGTGGTAGTGCAGGACGGCCTTGGACTTGTCCTGGGCCGGGTACTCGGCGGCCGGGCGCTCGGTGAGGACGGTGTCCTTGCCCTGTTCGATCCAGATCTCACCGGTCTTGGTGACGTCGATGGAGCGGTCGGCGGAGACGTCCTTGTTGCCCTGCTTGTCGATCACCAGGAAGCCGACGTTCGAGGCGCCCGGCTTGAGCTTGACGTAGGCGAACGCCCCGTAGGCGTCGCGGCCGGTGAAGGGGTGGCTGTCCGGCCAGTTCTTCCCCTCGCCCTCGGCGATGTCGCCCCAGGGGTACAGGCCCCAGTCGGCGTAGTCGCCGTCCGCGCGCTTGTAGTGGACGACCGCGTAGTCGCGCGAGGACGCGCTGGGGATCTCCTCGGCCGGCGCGGTGCCGGTGGTGGAGGCGGCGGTGGCGGCGGCCGTGCGGCCGGCCGAGTCGATCACGACGGCCTTGTAGCGCAGGGCCGTGCCGGCCGGCACGTCCTTGCCGATGACCTGGGTGACCTTGTACGGGGCGTGGTCGGCGGAGCCGAGGACGCGCCAGGCGCCGGTGCCGGTCTGGGCGGCGAAGACCACGCGGTTGAGCTGTCCGCCCTCGACGTCGGCGGTCAGCTCGACGGTGCCGGTGGCACCGGCGGCGGGGGCCTTGAGGGTGAGCGTGGGCTTGACGGCGGGGGCGGCGGGCCGGGCGGCGGCCTTGTAGACCACGGCGGAGCCGGCCGGGACGGTGACGGTGACCTTGCGGTCGGCGTCCGAGGTCAGCGCGCCCGTGGCACCGTAGATGCCGTTGTAGCGCATGGCCGCGGCGCCGGTCGCGAAGGTCGCCGACTTCGCCTCGCCCGCGTTGTTGAAGGCGACGACGTACTCGGTGCCGGTCTTCGCGTCGGTGCGGGAGAAGGCGTAGACGCCGGCCCCGTCGGCGGAGTAGCGCTCGGTCTGGATGCCGTCGGCGAGGGCCGGGTTGGCCTTGCGGAGCTTGGCGAGCGCGCTGATCTGCCGGTAGAGCGGCGCCCGGGTGTCGTACGCGTCGCTGGCGTGCGTACGGGCCGTGCCGAGCTGGTCGTCGTCGAGGTAGTCGGCGGTGCGCGAGGCGAACATCGTCTGGCGGGCGTCCTTGTCGCCGCCCGCGCCGGTGAAGCCCTGCTCGTCGCCGTAGTAGACGACCGGGTTGCCGCGGCTGAGGAACATCAGCTCGTTGGCGAGCCGGTCCTTCTTCAGCAGCTCGGCGTCGGAGGCGTTCGGGTTGTCCTGCTTCAGGAACGTCCCGATACGGCCCATGTCGTGGTTGCCGAGGAAGCTGACCTGCTCGTAGGCGTTGGCCTTGTCGGTCGTGTACTTGTAGTCGTCACCGAAGACGGCTGCGAGCTTCTTGGCGCTGCCGCCCTGGGAGGCGTACTGCCGTGCCGCCTCCTGGAAGGGGAAGTCGAGGGTGGAGTCGAGGCGGCCCTGGGTGACGTACGGCGAGGTGATGGAGGTGTCGGCGGAGTAGACCTCGCCGAACATGAAGAAGTCGTCGCGGCCCTGGGCCTTGGCGTAGGCGTCCAGCGCGGTGGCCCACTGGGTCCAGAACTCCAGGTTGACGTGCTTGACCGTGTCGATGCGGAAGCCGTCGATGTCGAAGTCGCGCACCCAGCGCTGGTAGATGCGCTCCATGCCGGTGACGACCTCGGGGCGCTCGGTCCACAGGTCGTCCAGGCCGGAGAAGTCGCCGTGCAGGGCGTTCTCCCCGGCGAAGGTCGAGTCGCCGCGGTTGTGGTACATCCGCGTGTCGTTGAGCCAGGAGGGGACCTTGACGTTCTTCTTGGCCGCGGGGACCGTCGGGGTGCGCGGGAAGGAGTCCTTGTCCACGCGCGGGAAGCGGCTGCCGCCCGCCGCGTAGTCGGCGTCGTCGAAGGGGCGGCCTTCCTTCGTCAGGTACGGGAAGGCGCCCTTGGAGAGATAGCCGTAGGACTTCTCCTCGTAGTCGACGACGTCGGCGGTGTGGTTGGTGATGACGTCGAAGAAGACCTTCATCCCCTTGGCGTGCGCCGCGTCGATGAGCTTCTCGAGGTCGGCGTTGGTGCCGAAGTGCGGGTCGACCTGGGTGAAGTCGGTGATCCAGTAGCCGTGGTAGCCGGCCGAGGCGTTCGCGCCGGTGCCCTGCACGGGCTGGTTCTTGAAGATGGGCGCCATCCAGATGGAGGTGGTGCCCAGGCCCTTGATGTAGTCGAGGCGCTTGGTCAGACCCTTGAGGTCGCCGCCCTGGTAGAAGCCCTTGTCGGTGGGGTCGTACCCGGTGGTGAGGCGGGAACCGGTGAGCCCGCCGCGGTCGTTGGAGGCGTCGCCGTTGGCGAAGCGGTCCGGGAGCACGAAGTAGAACTGCTCACGGGTGAGGTCGTGGCGCGCGGCCGCCTTGGCGAGGGCCGCGTCCGAGGGCGGAGGCGGCGGCGAGGCGGCCTCGGCGGCGAGCGGCTGGACCAGGGCCGCGGCGAGCGCGGCGACGGCGACCGCCGCTGTCCTTCTGCCCTGTCCGCCCTGCGCGGTGCGGCGCGTCCCAGGCGCCGTCCATCTGGGTATCACAGGTGTGAACTCCTTGCGATTACGGCTCATTCGGGTCCGACCCCGCGCGGACCGTACCTCTGACGCAACGCTTGCAGCAAGGGTCGTGAAAGTAACGGAAAAGAATTTCACGACCCTTGCTGGTTCAGCGGCTCAGCAGGAGGACTTGCCCGCGTAGACGGCCAGGGCCGTGTTCGGGCTCAGGGTGGCGGTGAACTGCCCGGAGGAGTTGACCGTCACCGACGTGTTGTTCTGCACGTTGCAGTACGTGCCCGCGGGCAGCGAGGTCTGGTACGTGCGGGTCAGCGAGGAGGACTCGTGGTTGATGGCCACGTAGCCCTTGCTGCCGCGGCCGAAGCCGATCGCCTGGTAGCCGTTGTCCCACCAGTTGGTGACGGCCTGGCCGCGGGTGGCGTTGCGGAAGGCGACCATACGCTGGATCTCCGGCCAGGCGTGCTGGCACTTCCAGCCGTCCTGCCAGCAGGCGTTGACCTGACCGCCGCCGGGAGGCCCGGCGTCGATGTCCGAGAACTCGTAGCCTGAGTTGATGTCCGGGGCACCGTACGGCCAGGCCAGCATGAAGACGTTGGCCATCGTGTAGTTGGCGTTGTCCTTGTAGCTCAGGGTGGAGCCGTTGCGCTCGGTGTCGTGGTTGTCGACGAAGACACCGGAGACGCCGCTGCTCATATAGCCCCAGCCCTCCCCGAAGTTCTTCAGGTAGGCGAGCCGCTCGTTGTTGAAGACCCGCTTGAGGTCGTAGGCGTAGCGGAACTCCTGGACGTCGCCGTTGCCGGTGTACTCGGACGGCTGGACGGCCTCCCCGGCGCCGTAGATGGCCTCCTGCTTCCAGTAGACCGACGGGTTGCTGAGCCGGGACTTGATGTTGGCGAGGTCGGCGGCCGGGATGTGCTTGGCCGCGTCCGCCCGGAAGCCGTCCACGCCGTAGGACAGCAGGGTGTTCATGTAGCCGGCGATGGCGGAGCGGACGTAGTCCTCGCCCGTGTCGAGGTCCGCGAGACCGACCAGTTCGCAGTTCTGGACGTGCCAGCGGTCCTGGTAGTTGGTGATCGACGCGGTGCAGTTGTCGAAGTCGTTGGACGAGTACAGGCCCGGGTAGTTGTACTTCGTGTACGACGAGCCGCCGGTGCCGGTGCCGTTGCCGGCCGCCATGTGGTTGATGACGGTGTCGACGACGACCTTCACCCCGGCCGCGTGACATGTGTTGATCATGTTGCGGAAGGCGGTGGCGTCGCCGAGCCGCCCGGCGATCTTGTAGCTGACGGGCTGGTACGAGGTCCACCACTGGGAGCCCTGGATGTGCTCGGCGGGCGGGGAGACCTGCACATAGCCGTATCCGGCGGGGCCGAGGCGGTTGGTGCACTCGGTGGCGACCGAGGAGAACTTCCACTCGAACATCACCGCGGTGACGTCCTTCGTGCCCGGCGGGGAGGCCTGGGCGGAGCCGGGTATCAGCACGGCTGCCCCGGCGGCGAGCGCTGCGGCGCCCGCGACGATTCTTCTGACCATGTGGGGGTCCTTCATCATTGAAGGGGGTTCTCTGAAATCTTTCAGAAACCTTGCGGTGGCCAGATGTTAGAGGCCCGCTGGCCAAAAAGGCAGCGCTCCGGCGGAAGTTGCTGCAAGAGCTTACGAAGGCGTGCCGGGCTCGGCGGTGATGAGGGCCAGCAGGCCGCGGGCCTCCGCCAGGCGGGGGTGGGAGGGGTGGAGGTGGGTCTCGCAGCAGGTCAGCGCCTGCCGGGCCGCGGCCTCCGCCTCGCCGTCACGGCCCAGACCGTGCAGGGCGGCCGCTGTCACGAGGTCCAGTTTCCCGGCGTGGCCCCGCTCCCATTTCGGGGTGAACCGGCGCGCCTCGGCGAGGGCTTCGGCGAACCGGCCCTGGCCGTTCAGGCTGCGCACCAGAGTGCAGTGCAGTGCCGCCGCCGTACCCTCGACGCCCTCGACGCCCTCGGCGCGGGGCTGGTTCCCCCGGGCGATGGCCTCGGCCTCCTCGTGGCGGCCCAGCCCGCACAGTGTCTCGGCCAGGCTGTCCAGCACGGTCAGTTCCACGTTCCAGACGGTCGCCACACGCTTGTGATGGGTCAGCTCACGCAGCACGGACTGCAGCTCCGCCTCGGCTTCGGCGTGCCGCCCCTGCCGGCCGAGGATCGCCGCGCGGTTGTGGCGGACCAGCAGCAGGAGGCGGCGCAGCGATCCCGCCGTACCGTCCAGCTCCGCGATGAGGGTTTCCATCTCGGCCAGTACCTCGTCGCCGCGCCCGTGGGCGCAGGCCAGCGTCGTGGCCAGCGTCCTCGCGTACCAGGTGAACCTGCGGCGGCGGTTCTGCCGCCACAGCCGCCGGGCCGCCGCCTCGCAGGCTCTGGCCTCGGCCTCGGCCTCCTCGTACCTGCCCTCCTTCGCGAGCTCGGCGACGTGATGCACGGAGGCGGTGAGCCGTCGCGAGCGGAACGAGGGCGGGGCGGGAAGCTTCACCCGCCGGAGATTACGTGAACATGCCCATTCGGCGGGCGGCAGGGCCTCCAGGACGCACGGCGGGGCACCCCGGACGCACGCGGGACACCGGCAGGCACCCCCGGAAGCACGGCAGGGCATCCGTGGGCACCCCCGGACACACGGCAGAGCCCGCCGCCGGTGATGAACCGGGGGCGGGCCCTGAGGCGGTGGCGCGCACGGGGTCAGGCCGTCGTGAACCACACGGTCGTGTCGGCGGGCACCTTGGTCTCGCCGTCGGTCTCCGCGATCTCGCCGCTGGACAGCAGCACGCGGCCGTAGGCGGGGGTGGTCACCGACTCCCCCGTGGTGTTGGCGACACACACGAAGTCGCCGCGGCGCAGGGCCAGAACGCCCTCGGGCGCGCGCAGCCACTCCACCGAGTCGCCCGCGCCGAGGTCCGCGTGCTCGCGGCGCGCCGCGAGGGCCGCGCGGTACAGCTCCAGCGTGGAGCCGGCCTCGCCGGTCTGGGCCTCGACGCTCAGCTCGCCCCAGGCGGCCGGCTGGGGCAGCCAGCTGCCGCCGGAGCCGAAGCCGAAGGAGGAACCGGTGCGGGTCCACGGGATCGGCACCCGGCAGCCGTCGCGGAAACCGTCCTGGCCGGCGCCGCGGAAGAACGCCGGGTCCTGGCGCGCCTCGTCGGGCAGGTCGACGACGTCCGGCAGGCCGAGCTCCTCGCCCTGGTAGACGTAGGCCGAGCCGGGCAGCGCCAGCATCAGCAGGGAGGCGGCACGGGCGCGGCGCAGACCGAGCTCGCGGTCGCCCGCCGTGCGGATCTGGGTGCCGAGCCCCGGCGGGTTGGCGAAGCGGGTGGCGTGCCGGGTGACGTCGTGGTTGGACAGCACCCAGGTCGCGGGGGCACCCACCGGGCGCATGGCCTCCAGGGTGCGGTCGACGACCGTGCGCAGCTCCTCGGCGTCCCATTCGGTGCCCAGGTACTGGAAGTTGAAGGCCTGGTGCAGCTCGTCGGGACGCACGTAGTTGGCGGTGCGCTCCACGGTCGGGGTCCACGCCTCGGCGACGAAGATGCGCTCGCCGGAGTACTCGTCGAGGATCAGACGCCACTGGCGGTAGATGTCGTGGACGCCGTCCTGGTCGAAGAACGGCATGACATCGTTGCCCAGCAGTTTGAGCTGATCGTGGGAGCCGAGGTCGGGCAGACCGGCCGCCTTGACCATGCCGTGGGCGACGTCGATACGGAAACCGTCCACGCCCATGTCCAGCCAGAAGCGCAGGATCGAGCGGAACTCGTCGCCGACGGCCGGGTGCTCCCAGTTGAAGTCGGGCTGCTCGGGGGCGAAGAGGTGCAGGTACCACTCGCCCGGGGTGCCGTCGGGCTCGGTGACCCGGGTCCAGGCGGGGCCGCCGAAGATGGACTCCCAGTCGTTGGGCGGCAGTTCGCCGTTCTCGCCCTTGCCGGGGCGGAAGTGGTAGCGGTCCCGGCTCGGCGAGCCGGGGCCCTCCGCGAGGGCGCGCTTGAACCACTCGTGCTGGTCGGAGGAGTGGTTGGGCACCAGGTCGACGATGATCCGCAGGCCCAGGCCGTGGGCGTCGCGGATCAGCGCGTCGGCGTCCAGGAGGTTGCCGAACATCGGGTCGACGGCGCGGTAGTCGGCCACGTCGTAGCCGGCGTCGGCCTGCGGGGAGGCGTAGAAGGGGCTGAGCCACACGGCGTCCACGCCGAGGTCGCGCAGGTACGGGAGACGGGAGCGTACGCCTTCCAGGTCGCCCATGCCGTCGCCGTTGCTGTCGGCGAAGCTGCGCGGATAGACCTGGTAGATCACCGCGTCCCGCCACCAGTCGCGGCGCTTGGCGACGGTGGCGACGGCGGAGTTCGGTGCCGGGTCGGCGGAATGCTGGCTCATGGCGTCCTTGGGTAACTGAGTGGATGTCATGTGGGCTTCGGGTACGGGTTGACGAGGCGGCCGCGGTGGCAGCGGGGTCGGATGGCCACCGTGGCCGCCTCGGGTCCCTGGGGCGACGCCCTGGGGGGCGCGGGGAACCTGCGCGACCGGTCACGACGAGAGCCGCGCACGACCGGCGACGGGTCGGTTCCCCTCTCCGCGCCTACCCCTTCGTGCCGCCCGCGGTCAGGCCGGTCACGAGGTTCTTCTGCACGAGGTAGAAGAACGCGGAGACGGGTATGGCGACCAGGACCGCGGTGGCGGCCATCAGGTTGCGCTGGGCGTCGTGCTCGCTGACGAAGCTCTGCAGACCGACCGCGAAGGTGTACTTGGTGTCGCTCAGCATGAACGTCGAGGCGAAGGCGACCTCACCGAATGCGGTGATGAAGCTGTAGAAGGCGGCGACCGCGAGACCGGGCTTGGCCAGCGGCAGGATCAGCCGGAAGAAGGTGCCGAACGGGGAGAGCCCGTCGACGCGGCCGGCTTCGTCGATCTCGAAGGGGATGGTGTCGAAGTAGCCCTTCAGCAGCCAGGCGCAGTAGGGCACCGCGGTCGAACAGTAGACCAGGATCAGGCCGAGGTAGCTGTCGATCAGCTGAAGGTCGGACAGAATCTGGTACATCGGGACGATCAGCACGGCGATCGGGAACATCTGGGTCACCAGAAGCACCCACATGAACTTCTTGTAGCCGGGGAAGCGCATCCGCGAGACGGCGTAGCCGGTGGTCGCGGCGATCATCACGCCGATGACCGTGGTGCCGAGCGAGACGATGAGCGAACTCTTCATCCACTCGAAGAAGTTGGTCTCCGTCAGCACGAACGTGTAGTTGCTGAACGTCATCTTGCCCCAGATGTCACCGGGGTGCAGATAGTCGTCCTTGTCCGGGCCCAGCGACAGGAAGACCAGCCAGGCGATCGGGAACAGCGCGATCAGGCTGCCCGCGATGAGGATGCCGTGGGAGGCGAGGGAGCCCAGCAGGCTGCGGTTGCCCCGGCGGCGGGTGCCGCCCTTGGGTTCGGACATGCGGCCGGTCCCGGTCTTCTCCTGGGCGGAGGTCTCGACTGTGGTCGTACTCATGTGAGCTCCTGCCTCAGATCGCGAGCTGCTGGTCGTTGCGGTTGAGCCAGCGGCGGTAGAAGGAGGTGAAGACGATCAGGATGGCCAGCAGCAGGATGCCGTAGGCCGCGGACTGCGCGAAGTCGCGCGGCTGCTGTCCGAAGCCCAGGTAGTAGGCCCATGTCACGAGGATCTGGGCGTCCGGGGCGGTGTTGCCGAACAGCAGGAAGATCACGGCGAACTGGTTGAACGTCCAGATCACGCCGAGCAGGACGACGGTGGAGCTGACCGAGCGCAGGCCCGGCAGGGTCACGTAGCGGAAGCGCTGCCAGGCGCTGGCGCCGTCCATCTCCGCGGCCTCGTAGAGCGAGCCGTCGATGGACTGGAGGCCGCCGAGCAGCGAGACCATCATGAACGGGACACCGCACCAGGTGTTGACCATGATCGCCGCGAACCGCTGCCAGAAGGTGTCCTCCAGCCAGGCCGGCGTCGGCAGGTGCAGGAATTCCAGGGCGGAGTTGACCACGCCGCTGTCGGCGAGCATGAACCGCCAGCCGAAGACGGTGACGAAGGTGGGGACCGCCCACGGCAGGATCAGGATCAGCCGGTAGAAGGTGCGGCCGCGCAGCTTCTGGTTGAGCAGCAGGGCGAGGCCGAGGCCGATGGTGTAGTGCAGGGCCACGCAGACGGCCGTCCAGACGATCGTCCAGACGAAGTGGGACCAGAACCGGTCGTAGGCGGTCGGACCCCAGAGGATGTCGGCGTAGTTGTCGAGCCCGATGAACTTGTACGTCGCCTCGATCTCGTTGACGCCGATGGTGCGCCCCGTGTTGAGGCTGTTGGCGTCGGTGAGCGTCAGATAGAAGCCGTACGCCAGCGGATACAGCACGAGGATGCCGAGCACGATCGCCACTGGGGTGATCATGGCGTAGGCGTACCAGTGCTTCTCGTAGGCGTGCTTCAAGCGCTGCCCGAGGCCGGGCCGGGGCGCGCGGTCACCGCGGCGCTTGCCGGTCGCTCGATCGATGGCGACTGTCATGGTTCGACACCTTCTGAAAGATCAAAAAGATCAAGGGGAGTACGGCGCACAGGCCGGCGGCCGCCGGGACGCTCCCCCCACCATGATCGGGGCGTCCCGGCGGCCACGGGCGGTCACTTGCTGAAGTCCGGCACCAGCTTGGCGATGGAGGTCTCAGCGCTGCTCAGGCCCTCGTCCAGGGACTTCTTGCCACCGGCGATGGCGGGCAGCTCGGTGTCCAGCGGACCCCACAGGGAGCTGTACTCGGGCAGGGCCGGGCGCGGCTGGGCGGCGGCCAGGACGGCCCCGTAGCCGGCGATGCCCGGGTCGGCCTTGACCTGCGCCGTGTAGGCGTCGTCGCGCGTGGGAAGCGTGGAGTTCTTCAGCGCGATGGTCTCCTGGGCCTTGGCCGAGGTCATGAAGTTCACGAACTTCAGCGCGGCCTTCTGGTGGGCCTCGTCGGAGCCGGCGTACACGGAGAGGTTGTGGCCGCCGGTCGGGGCGCCCGCCTTGCCGCTGGAGCCCGCCGGGACGGTGGTGATGCCCAGGTTGGCCTTGTCCTTGAACGCCGAGCCCTTGTAGAAGTTGGTGATCTCCCACGGACCCTGGATGATCGCGGCGACCTTGCCGTTGACGAACGCGTCCTGGATGTGGGCGTACGCGTCGGCGGTGGTGTCGGCCTTGTGCAGGCCCTTGCCGTCGAAGAGGTCCAGCCAGGTGCCGTAGGCCTTCTTCGCCTCGGGCGAGTTGACCGTGATCTTCTTGGCGGCGGCGTCGACGGTGTCGGTGCCCTCGCCGTGCAGGAAGGACTGGGCGTAGTAGGCCTGGGTGGAGCCCCAGTAGCCGTCGACGCCGGTCTTCGTCTTGATCGTGGCGGCGGCCTTCTTCAGCTCGTCCCAGGTCTGCGGCGCCTCGACGCCGGCCTTCTCGAACAGAGCCTTGTTGTAGACCAGGGCCAGGGTGTCCGTGACGAACGGAACACCGTAGGTCTTGCCCTCGTACTTGGCCTGCTCGATCAGGTTGGTCTTGAACTTGGCCTGGTCCGCGAGGGCCTCGGTGCCGTCCAGCGGCAGGAAGTAGCCCTTCTTGGCGAAGGCGGGGGTCCAGCCGACCTCGGAGCGCAGGATGTCCGGGGCGCCCTTGGAACCGGCGGCGGTGTCGAACTTGTTCTGCGCCTGGTCGAAGGGGACGTTGACGTACTTGACCTTGACGTCCTTGTTGGCCGCCTCGAACTCCTTGACCAGGGCCTGGTACGTCGGCGCCTCGTTGGTCGCGTTGGAGGTGTCCCACCAGGTGATGGTGACCGGGCCGTCGGCCTTGTCGCCGCTGTCACTGCCGCCGCCGCAGGCCGTCGCCGCGAGGGCGAGGGACGCCACCAGCGCGCTGGCCGCTATGCCACGCCGCATGAGTTCTCCTTGAGGGTGAAAGCCCGTGTTGCCAGGGGTGACGGTCCCGCCCGTCTCCCTGCGTCTTGCCGACTGCGCCTTTGCGGCCGCCGGGCGACTGGAACGTAACAGCCATGTAAGCGGCGCGAAAGACCTTGCAGAAAAAAAGTGCAAGGGATCTCAGGCGTTACGTCGGCGTGACCTGTTCTCCACTGTCGCGAGACCCGGTATTGCAGGTGATCAGCGCGACGAGGAACACTTGTGCAAGACTCTGCAAGCTCTTGCCGTACGTTTCACGAGGGGACGCCATGTCACAGCAACCACCGGTGCGCCGGTCGATCGCACGCACCCGGCGTCCGGTTGGTGTGCAAGGCGACATACGACCGGTACAGTCCACTGCCGTGACCACACGGCTTGCTGACATCGCTGCGCAGGCGGGGGTGAGCGAAGCGACCGTCAGCCGCGTCCTCAACGGGAAGCCAGGCGTCGCCGCCACCACCCGCCAGTCCGTGCTGGCCGCCCTCGACGTGCTCGGCTACGAGCGCCCCGTCCGGCTGCGCCAGCGCAGCGCGGGCCTGGTCGGACTGATCACGCCCGAGCTGGAGAACCCGATATTCCCGGCCCTGGCTCAGGTCATCGGCCAGGCACTGACCCGCCAGGGCTACACCCCGGTGCTCGCCACGCAGACGCCGGGCGGCTCCACCGAGGACGAGCTCACCGAGATGCTGGTGGACCGCGGGGTCGCCGGGATCATCTACGTCTCCGGGCTGCACGCCGACACCACCGCCGACATGCAGCGCTACGAGCAGCTGCGGGCGCAGGGCGTGCCCTTCGTGCTCGTGGACGGCTTCTCGCCGAAGGTGCAGGCGCCGTTCATCTCCCCCGACGACCGTGCGGCGATGCAGCTGGCGGTCACGCACCTGGCCTCGCTGGGCCACACCCGGATCGGCCTGGCCCTCGGACCGAAGCGGTTCGTGCCGGTGCAGCGCAAGATCGACGGGTTCGTGCGGACCATGCAGGAGCAGCTGGGACTGCCGGCCGAGACGATCGAGACGGAGCTGGTCCAGCACTCTCTGTACACGCTGGAGGGCGGCCAGGCGGCCGCGACCGCGCTCATCGACCGCGACTGCACGGCGGTGGTGTGCGCCAGCGACATGATGGCGCTCGGTGCCATAAGGGCCGCCCGGCAGCGGGGCCTGTCCGTGCCGCACGACATCTCGGTGGTCGGCTTCGACGACTCCCCGCTGATCGCGTTCACCGACCCGCCGCTGACCACCGTGCGCAAGCCGGTGCCGGCGATGGGCCAGGCCGCCGTGCGCACGCTGCTGGAGGAGATCGGCGGAACGCCCGCTCCGCACAGCGAGTTCGTGTTCATGCCCGAGCTGGTGGTGCGCGGTTCGACCGCTTCCGCCCCCGGGGACCGCAATCGTCCGTAAGATGGAGACGGTCCTATCTGGTGCGCCTTTGAGGTGCGCTCCGGACCGGCCCACGGGATGATCGGTGGGGTAACTATTGTCTGGCAGACTCTGTGCCCATGGGTGAGACGACCGTGACGACGCAGCAGGAACGCCTGGAAGAGGCCGTTCCGCAGCCTGTCGCGGACACGCCCGGGCAGCGGCTGCTGCGCCGGGTGCGCGCCCCGCGAAGGCCCCGCCTGTGGTTCGAGATCCTGCTGATCGCGGTGAGTTACTGGACGTACTCGCTGATCCGCAACGCGGTCCCGGAGCAGAAGGCCGAGGCGCTGCGCAACGCCGACTGGATCTGGCGGTTCGAGCACCAGCTGGGCCTGGCCTTCGAGCACTCCGTGAACCACGCGGTGAACGGCGTGACTTGGCTCATCGTTGGCATGAACTACTACTACGCCACCCTGCACTTCGTGATCACGCTGGGTGTTCTCGTGTGGCTCTACCGTAGTCACCCGGGGCGTTACGCGGCGACCCGGACGGCGCTGTTCGCCACCACCGGTGTGGCACTGGTCGGTTACTACCTGTATCCACTCGCCCCGCCCCGGCTGATGACCGGCGGCGGCTTCGTCGACACCGTGCTGGTGCACCAGACCTGGGGCTCGATGGCCTCCGGCGACCTGAAGAACATGTCCAACCAGTACGCCGCGATGCCGTCGATGCACATCGGCTGGTCGCTGTGGTGCGGACTGACCATCTTCGCGCTGGCCACGGTCCCCTGGGCCAAGGTGCTCGGCCTGCTCTACCCGGCGCTCACCCTGGTCGTCATCGTCGCCACGGCCAACCACTTCTGGCTGGACGCGGTGGGCGGCATCCTGTGCCTGGCGTTCGGCTACCTGGTGGCGCGCCTGTGGTACGGGGCGCTGCCGCACTCCCTGCCGCGGCTGGTGCCGCCCAAGGGCGAACAGCGGATTCCGGCCAAACCCTGAGAGCCCCGGGACCTCGTTCCGGGGCCCCCGGCCACACCCTGAGGCCCCCGGGACCTCGTCCCGACGGGCCCTACCGGTCCGCGTAGAACAGCTCGTCCACCACCGTGCGTGCCAAGCGCATGGTCCGCCGGTAGCCGTCCAGCATGTCCCCCACGTGCCCGGGTCCGTACCCGAGGTAGCGGCCCACCGCGGCCAGCTCGCGCGCGTCGGAGGGGAAGGTGTCCCCGGCCCGCCCGCGCACCAGCATCACGGCGTTGCGCACCCGCGTGGCCAGCACCCACGCCTCGTCCAGGGTGCTCGCGTCGTCCTCGGACAGCAGCCCCGCCTCCCGTGCCGCGGCCAGCGCCTCACGGGTGCGGGTGGTCCGCAGCCCGGGCTGCCGTGCCCCGTGCCGCATCTGGAGCAGCTGCACGGTCCACTCCACGTCGGACAGGCCGCCGGGCCCCAGCTTGGTGTGCAGCTTGGGGTCGGCGCCGCGCGGCATCCGCTCGGACTCCATCCGCGCCTTCAGCCGCCGGATCTCCCGTACGGCGTCCTCGTCCAGGCCGCCGGAGGGGTAGCGCAGGGGGTCGATGAGCTCGACGAAGCGCCGCCCGAGGTCCTCGTCCCCGGCCACCGGCTCGGCCCGCAGCAGCGCCTGCGACTCCCAGACCAGGGACCAGCGGCGGTAGTACGCCTCGTACGACTTCAGGGTGCGCACCAGCGGCCCCGACTTGCCCTCGGGGCGCAGGTCGGCGTCGATCAGCAGGGGCGGGTCGGCGCTGGGGATCTGGAGCAGACGGCGCATCTCGGAGACGACCTTGTTGGCCGCGTTCGCCGCCTCCTGCTCGGGGACGCCCTCGCGCGGCTCGTGCACGAAGACGACATCGGCGTCGGAGCCGTAGCCCAGCTCGTGGCCGCCGAAGCGGCCCATGCCGATGATCGTGAAGCGGGTGGGCAGGGTGTCGCCCCAGCCGGCCCGGACGACCGCGCGCAGGGTGCCCGCGAGGGTGGCGGCGGTGAGGTCGGAGACCGCTCCTCCGACCCGGTCCACCAGCGCCCCCTGGTCGGGCTCGGCGGGCTGGGCCTCGGTGCCGTAGGAGCTGACGATGTCGGCGGCGCAGGTGCGGAAGAGCTCGCGGCGGCGCACTCCGCGCGCGGCTCTGACCCCGTGCTCGGCGCCGTCCGCGCGACCCACCGCGGCGAGGGTCTCCTGCTCCAGATGGGCATGGGTGCGCGGGGCGAGGCCCGCGCCGTCCCCGTCGCCGAGCAGCGCGACCGCCTCCGGGGCGCGCATCAGCAGGTCGGGGGCGAGCCGCCCGGCGGACAGCACCCGGGCGAGGTTCTGCGCGGCGGCGCCCTCGTCCCGCAGCAGCCGCAGGTACCAGGGCGTCTTGCCCAGCGCGTCGGAGACCTTGCGGAAGTTCAGCAGACCCGCGTCCGGGTCGGCGGAGTCGGCGAACCAGCCGAGCAGCACCGGCAGCAGGGTGCGCTGGATGGCGGCCTTGCGGGTGACGCCGGAGGCGAGGGCCTCCAGGTGGCGCAGGGCGGCCGCGGGGTCGGCGTAGCCGAGGGCGATGAGGCGCTCGCGGGCCGCCTCGGCGCTGAGCCGGGCCTCGCCGGGGGCGAGCTGGGCGACGGCGTCCAGCAGCGGGCGGTAGAACAGCTTCTCGTGCAGCCGGCGCACCACACCGCTGTGGCGGCGCCACTCGCGGTTCAGCGCGACGACCGGTTCGGTGCGCAGGCCCAGTGAGCGGCCGAGGCGCCGCTGGTCGGCCTCGCCCTCGGGGACGAGGTGGGTGCGGCGCAGCTGGTAGAGCTGGATGCGGTGTTCCAGAGAGCGCAGGAAGCGGTAGGCCTCGTCGAGCTGCACGGCGTCGGCGCGGCCCACGTAGCCACCGGTGGCGAGGGCCTGGAGGGCGTCGAGGGTGGTGCCGCTGCGCAGGGAGGCGTCGGCGCGGCCGTGCACGAGCTGCAGCAGCTGCACGGCGAACTCGACGTCCCTGAGTCCGCCGGGACCGAGCTTGAGCTCGCGGTCGAGCTCGGCGACGGGGATGTTCTCCACCACCCGGCGGCGCATCTTCTGCACGTCGGCGACGAAGTTCTCCCGCTCGGCCGCCTGCCAGACCAGGGGCGACACGGCGGCCACGTACTCCTCGCCCAGCTCCAGGTCGCCGGCCACCGGGCGGGCCTTGAGCAGGGCCTGGAACTCCCAGGTCTTGGCCCAGCGCTGGTAGTAGGCGAGGTGGCTGCTGAGGGTGCGCACGAGGGGGCCGTTGCGCCCCTCGGGGCGCAGGTTGGCGTCGACCGGCCAGATGGAGCCCTCGACGGTGGTCTCGGAGCAGATCCGCATCATGTGCGAGGCCAGCTTGCCGGCCGCGCGCAGCGCCTTGTCCTCCTCGGCGCCCTCGGCGGCCTCCGCGACGAAGATGACGTCGACGTCGGAGACGTAGTTCAGCTCGTGGCCGCCGCACTTGCCCATCGCGATCACCGCGAGCCTGCACTGCGCCGCGTCGCCGGGCGCGGCCGCGCCGGCCTGGGCGAGGGCTGCGCGCAGGGTGGCGGTGGCGAGGTCGGCGAGCTCGGCGGCGGTCTGGGCGAGGTCGGTGGTGCCGCACACGTCTCGGGCCGCGATGGACAGCAGACACCGCCGGTAGGCGACGCGCAGCGCGACGGGGTCGCCGGCCTCGGCGAGGCCGCGCTCGAACTCCTCCACGCCCGGGTGCAGGTCGCGCGGCTCGTAGGTGACCAGCGCCCGCCAGTCCCCTGGGTGCCGGGCGAGGTGGTCGGCGAGGGCCGCGGAGGCGCCGAGCACGCCCAGCAGGCGGTCGCGCAGCGGCTTGGCCGCTATCAGCGTGTCCACCAGCTCACGGCGGTCGGTGGGCGCGGGCTGCGCCTCCAGCAGCCGGACCAGGCCCTGCAGCGCGAGGTCGGGGTCGGCGGTGCCGCCGAGGGCCTCCAGCAGCACCGGGTCACTGCGTACGGCGGTCAGCTCCGGGCTGTCCAGCAGCCGCTCGGCGGCGGACGGATCGGTGAAGCCGTGCCGCAGCAGTCGGGTGAAGGTACTGCTCCTGCGCCCCGGCGCCGTCATGCCCCGCCTCCCGTCCGATCAAGGTCGTCCGTTCGAGACTAGCCCCAGTCCGCCTCACGGGCGCCGATGAGTTCCGTCCGTGAGACGGGTCCACACCGGAAGGCGCACGAAAGGAGAGGCGATGCCCGACACGACCCCGAGGACCAGCCTGGACGCCCGGTACAGCGATCCCGCGGCCACCGCGACCGACTGGGCGGAGGCCGAGAGCCTGCTGGCCGCAGCCGAGCTGTTCTGGATCTCGACCGTACGGCCGGACGGGCGGCCGCACGTCACTCCGCTTCCCGCGGTCTGGTCGCGGGGAGCGCTGCACTTCTGCACGGGCCCGGAGGAACGCAAGGCGCGCAACCTGGCGGCGAACCCCCGGGTCGTCCTGACCACCGGCACCAACACCTGGGACCGGGGTTACGACGTGGTGGTCGAGGGCGAGGCGGTCCGGGTGACGGACGAGGGACGTCTGCGCGAACTGGCCGGGGCGTGGGAGGCGAAGTACGGCAGTTTCTGGCACTTCGAGGTCCGGGAGGGCCATTTCCACCACGGCGCCGGGCGCGCCGTCGTCTACTCGGTGGCGCCGGACACGGTTTTCGGGTTCGGTAAGGGTGAGCCGTTCAGCCAGACGCGGTGGCGGTTCGGCTGACCTTCGGATGACGCGACAAGGGAGTCACGCCATGCAGATGAGCCTCGAAGTCGTCCTTCTTCCGGTCACCGACGTGGACCGGGCGAAGGAGTTCTACCGGGACAAGGTCGGCTTCCATGTCGACCTGGACGGCGAGGTCATGCCGGGGGTGCGGATCGTCCAGCTCACGCCGCCCGGCTCGGGCTGTTCGATCGCCCTGGTGGACGGCCTCCAGGTGCCCACGGGCATGCCGGAGCCCGGCACGTACCACGGTCTCCAGCTGGTCGTCACCGACGCCAAGGCCGCCCACGAGGAGCTCACCGGCCGGGGCCTGGACGTCACCGAGCCCCAGCAGTGGACACCGGAGGACGGGGCCACCTTCATGTACTTCAAGGACCCGGACGGCAACGGCTGGTCGATCCAGGAGTACCGGCGCCGGCTGACGGAGCCGCTGCACAAGCTGCTGGCCGAGCAGGCGGAGCGGGCCGAGCGGGGCGAGTAGCCGGTCCCCGGTTCTTCGTCCGGCCGTGACGCGGTCGCCGGAGGCGGTCGGACCGCCTCCGGCGACCGCGTCGCGGCCGGGCCGTGCGGAGTGCTCCATTCGGCTTGAGAGCGGCGTGAGTTTCGACACTCCGCGGGCCTCCGATAGTCCGAGTTCACCTGAATTCAAACCCAGGAGCACCCTTTGTTATGGCCATGTGACTGCCATGCGTTCACCCGCGGACCCGCCGGACGGTAGGTTCGTACGTCTGCCTCCGGGGCGATCACCGGCGTCGGCCTCTCGCCGGTTCCGGCCGTGACGCACTGCCCGCCGATGACGAGCCCCGGACCGTGCCGGGGCGGGCGTGAGCGCAAGCGCGTGTCTCGGCGACGCCCACGAGCAAGGAGAACCACACGGTGCCCGTCCTCCGCATCGCGCGCCAGCCTCGGTCCGCAGCCGACGAAGCCCCGCCGATTCCGGAAGCGAGAGAGGGCGGTACCGGCGACCGGCCGGGGGCCGCCCCGACGGGCAACGCGGGGATGCGGCTCGACATCCAGGGCCTGCGCGCGGTGGCCGTCTCCCTCGTGGCGCTCTCCCACGCCGGGGTGACCCAGATCGCGGGCGGCTACATCGGAGTGGACGTCTTCTTCGTCATCTCCGGCTTCCTGATCACCTCGCTGATGCTCCGCGAGCACCAGCGCTCCGGCAAGATCGCCCTCGGCAAGTTCTACGCCCGCCGCGCGCTGCGTCTGCTGCCCGCCTCCACCCTCGTGGTGCTGGCGACGCTCGCGGGCTCCTGGCTGTTCCTCGGCCCCCTGCGCTTCGCGGACTACGCCAAGGACGCCATCGCCTCCGCCTGGTACGTCGTCAACTTCCGGCTGGCCGACGCGGGCACCGACTACTTCAACACGGACGTGCCGCCCTCGCCGTTCCAGCACTTCTGGTCGCTGGCGGTCGAGGAGCAGTTCTATCTGATCTGGCCGATCGTGCTGATCGTCGCGCTGAAGCTGTTCCGGCGCCGGGCCCTGCTGGCGATCCCGCTGCTGGCGCTCGCCGCGGCCTCCTTCGCGGTGAACCTCGACCTCACCGCGACGTCCCCGTCCTGGGCCTACTTCGCCTCCCAGGGGCGTATCTGGGAGCTGGCGGTCGGCGCCCTGCTGGCCCTGGCGGCGCACCGGCTGCACGAGATCCCGCAGCCGATCGCGGCGGTGCTGAGCTGGGCGGGCCTGGCGGCCATCGCCTACGGCGCCGTGGCCTTCGACGAGAGCACCCGCTTCCCCGGCTACAACGCCGTCGTCCCGGTCGTCGGCGCCGCCGCCGTCCTGGCCTGCGGCGCGGCGGGCGGCCGCTACGGCGCCGGCGCGCTGCTCTCGCTGCGCCCGGCCGTCTGGATCGGCGGCATCTCCTACGCCTGGTACCTGTGGCACTGGCCGCTGATCCTCATCGTCCCGGCCGCCCTCGGGTTCGGTGAGCACGACGGCCCGCTGCGGCTGATCGCCGCGCTGTGCGGCATCCCGCTGGCCTGGCTGACCCTGCACCTGGTCGAGAACCCGATGCGCTTCCACCGCGCGTTCAAGGCCCGCACGATGCGGGGTCTGGGCCTCGGCCTCGGCCTGTCGGCCGTCGCCGCGCTGGCCGCGGTCGTCGCCGCGCAGTTCCCGCCGGGCCTCGCCTCGGGTTCCGCCCGCCAGGACACCCGCGAGGCCCTCGCCCAGGCCTCCGACCCGCAGGCCACGCTGAACCGGCTGCTGGAGGAGCGCATCGACAAGCTCCCCTCCAACCTCGAACCGAGCATGCGGGACGTGGCGTACAAGCGGACCGCCGTCTACAACGACGGCTGCGCACTGACCATGAACGACAAGACGCAGAAGGAACCCTGCCTCTACGGCGACAAGACCGCCGAGCGCAGTGTGGTCCTCTTCGGCGACTCTCACGTCGCCCAGTGGTTCCCGGCGTTCGACGCGCTCGCCCGCAAGCACCACTGGCGGCTGTACTCGTTCACCAAGAACGCCTGCAAGGTCTCCCAGATCACCATCGCCTACAACAACGGCCCCTACGCCACCTGCGACGCCTGGCGGCAGGTCACCATCGACAAGATCCGCAAGCTGCAGCCCGAGCTGGTCATCACCTCCAGCTCCCAGTCCGCGAAGCTGTGGGGCGAGGGCGACATCGCCGAGGTCTGGGGCAAGGGCCAGGCCGAGACCTACCGGATGCTCCAGCAGGGCCGCACCCGTGTGCTGACGCTGCTGGACACCCCCTGGCCCAAGAACAACTCGGTGGACTGCGCGGTGGCCAACCCGGACGACCTCGCCGCCTGCGCCCACGACCGCTCCGAGGCCGACCGCAACCCCGCCGTCACCAAGGCGATCCTCGCGGCGGCCGAGGCGGAGAAGGTCGCGACCCTCAACCCCTACGACTGGGTCTGCGCCCCCTCGGGCAACTGCCCCGTCGTCGTCGGCAACACCATGGTCTACCGCGACTACGGCCACCTCGCCGACCCCTACGTCGAGGCGCTCACCCCGGTCGTGGAGAAGGAACTGCTGCGCCTGTTCGGCGCCGACCTGAACAAGAACCGCTAGCCGCACACACCGAAGGGGGCCGACGGATTCCGTCGGCCCCCTTCGTCGTCCCCGCCCACCGCGCCGGCCCGGGCACGGTGAACGCCTGGGGGCCGTCGGTCGGCGACTGACGGCCCCCAGGGCGGCAGCGAGTGGGGAACCCGCCCCGGCCTGCGACTACAGCACCGGCAGGTTCTTGCGCAGCTCGAACGCGGTGACCTCGGAGCGGTACTCCTCCCACTCCGACTTCTTGTTGCGCAGGAAGTGACGCCGCGTGAGAGCGACCTCGACTGGCAGACGTCCATGCAGCAACAGCCAGGGTCTAAGCAGTCATTGCTGGTCGTCGTTGGCCGCTATGGGCCCCCCTTTGACGGCCCACAGACGGCCCGACGACCTCTTCGTCCCGAACTACGAGCGGAGTTGGCTGCTGAGGTCTGTCGCTCTGTTTAGAGAGACTGTGGGAGCACGGACGGTTGGCACCGGCCGGCGGAGTTGCTGCACTTACCTGCTGTACTGCAACGGCTCCGGAGGGCCTTTGGATCCTGAGCAATGACGCTGGTCAGTGCTTTGGAGAGGCTTCGAGGCCCGGGACCTGTCCACATGTGGTCCACGATGCGTTGATCATTGCTCTACGAGCCAGGTAGTCGAGCTTCGCCGGAAGCCACAATAGAGGTCGGCTCTCGCCAGCCAGGAGCACCGCCGCAGCGGTATGTACAAAAGGGGCGTATCGGGAAAGTCGGACCATGCGCTGTGATTATCACCCGCTTACACCTTGATCGTGCGAGGGGCTGCTGCGGCAGTGTCGGCGCTGCTACGATCACTCAAGGTGCATGCTCTTTAACGGGATGAGACTGAAGTGGCCAACGATGTCGTAGATCTGCAAGCCGAACTCGACCGTCATCGACGCGCCGTCGACACCGATTACTTCGACTTGTCGATCCGCGAAATCGTGCGCATGGTGGAGACCGACGAGATCCAAGTGGCTCCATCTTATCAACGGCAGTTTAGATGGAAAGAACCCGTTCAGTCCGCCCTGATCGAATCTTTGTTGCTCGGTCTCCCAATTCCTGCCATCTTTGTGGCGACCAACAAAGATGGCACGTGGGATGTTGTTGACGGACTTCAGCGCGTTTGCACCATTTTGCGCTTCTTTGCGATTGACGTTCCGGGTAGTCCGGCACTCAGCTTCTCGAACGACCCGCTGCGTCTAGGGGATATGACGCAACTGTCAGGGTTCTCCAAGCTTGCGTATGAAGATTTGCCAGTACCGATTCGCTTGATGTTGGGAAAGCGATACTTGCGAGTACAG
The DNA here is from genome assembly GCF_055587025.1 of Streptomyces sp. NPDC048600. Classification (NCBI taxonomy): domain Bacteria; kingdom Bacillati; phylum Actinomycetota; class Actinomycetes; order Kitasatosporales; family Streptomycetaceae; genus Streptomyces; species Streptomyces sp. NPDC048600. Next base: position 144,946 of record NZ_JBVJGZ010000003.1, read on the forward strand.
GTTCTTAGCGACAAATCTGATCACGAAGTCCGCTTCGAGCTTTTCCGACGTTTGAATGCCGGCGCTGTTGAGCTGACCGCACAAGAGGTGCGGCAGTGCGTCTATCGGGGTCCGTTCAATAACCTCATCGAGGAACTTGCCGAAACGGCTGACTATCGCTCCTTGTTGAAGCTTGGTTCAAGGAACCTAAACGACGGTACCGCTGAGGAGATCGTCCTCAAGTTCTTTGCCTACCTCGACGGGATGGATGAATTTTCGGGTAGGGTGACCGGCTTCCTTAATGACTACATGCAGAAGCGCGGTGAAGAAACAGATCTGGAGGAAGACCGCCGACTGTTCCTGCGTGCTGTTTCATTCCTTCTCTCCGTGACAGGCGGCGCGTTTCGGCGCCCCGGCGTACATACGACCCCCCTCAATCAGTTTGAAGCTGTTTTGGTTGGAATCGGCCGTATTTACCGCGAAGGTAAGGAGCCAAAGGCTCCATCCCCCGGTTGGGAACAGGACGAGCAACTTGTCAACGCAAGCCGTCTCGGAACAAATAGTCGCCCAATGCTCAAGCGTCGTGTCCTGCGTTCCCAGGAACTGTTCTCCTGAATGAAGCGGGCCGTGGATTCCGTCTTCGAGAAGGCGGTGGAGCAGCTTGACCGGGAAGAACGAAGACTGGCCTCTATGGATAGGGCTGGCTCGTCTGCAGGGTTTGATCGCGAAGGTTTCATCGCGATGAACCGAGCGCTGTCGTACGTGGTAATGGGTGGCGTGCTGGAGGAGTTGATGCGTGACTTTCCAGCGGCTTTGGCGTCCGACGTTGTGGCCCAAGGGGTGGAGCGGAGGCACCTCCCTGTATCGTTGATCGCCGCGATCGACTCAGCAGTTTTTCGACAGTGCGGGAGCGATACCGTTGCCTCGCTTATCGCTAGGGCCAACATAGTTCAAGCCGTGTCATTTCATCAATCGGATGCCCGCCCCGTCGTTGACTTTGGTGAGGTCTTCAAACTTGCCGACGGCTCCACCATCAATGAAAAGCATTTCGCGGCGCTATGGACGCTCCTCGGGTTGACTGGTGATTGGCGATGTGATCCAAACGACACGCTGCTTCTCAAGGAAATCCGAGGCAAGCGAAACGATGTGGCCCACTGGCTTGAGGATCCAGTAACAGTAGGGCGTAGTAAACGTCCTAGTGACCTGCGCAAGATGGTTAAGAGCCTTATTGACTTGGTGCAGCATTTCCATCTGGCGGTGTGGTACTGGATTGATGAGAGGGCAGCCGCAGTGAAAGCGTCTGCTGCGATTGCTGGGACGTAGGGTCGACGCTCCTCCGTCCCGGCCCCCACTGCGGAACTGTCGTGCTTATCAGCTATGATCGTGCTTCCTCCCAGGAAACCTCACGAGAGAAGCCGCAGGTGAAGAGCTCGCAGTCTGGCGCCAGCCGCGCGGGTGGGCAAGACGCCCTGCCCATGTCGCTCGCGGGGTTGGATGCTCGACGTGTGATCTCCCCGAAGCGCCCATCTGTAGACACTGCCGGACTTGCGGACATCCTTCCGTATTATGCGGGTTTCTCCTTCACGTTCGCCTGTGAACACATCAAGGCGCATGCTAAAGAGCTTGAAAGCGCTGTTGTTCTTGACCCTTGGAATGGCAGCGGAACGACTTCGCTGGCGGCGATGCATTCTGGGCATACAGCGATCGGTGTGGATCTCAGCCCCGCCGCTAACCTGATCGCTCAACTTCGCTGCCAAGTAGGTGATCGAGCGCGCTCCTGTCCAACCCCTGAGCGCAGCGCGGTAGATCGCAGTGGCGACGAGAACCAGGACCCGCTTTCCCGTTGGCTTTCCCCTCTGGTAGTTGGGAGATTTCGCGACTGGACCAGTCAGTTGCAGGGGAGCCCGCCAGAGATGGCTGCTCTCACCTATGTGTCAATTTTTCGTGCTCTTCGGAAAATGACTAAGAATTTCGAAGGAAGCAACCCGACTTGGGTAAAGACAGCTAAGACTCCCGAGCAGTTGATTGACGTGCCCCTGGAGAGTGTGGATACGGCTATCAGGGCAGAGGAAGAGTTCCTGCTCGAACGGCTGCGCAGTTTTCCGCTGCAGGGTAGTCCTGCGGTATTGCTCACGTCCTCTTCATCGGCGCTACCACTTTCGGAAAATTCGGTCGACGTGATTGTCACCTCTCCGCCATATTTGACTCGCATTGATTATGGAGTGGCTTACAGCCGCGAGCTCGCCGTCCTAGGAACCGACACATTTTCCGACAGGCATCTCCGTTCTGCCCTCATGGGAACGACATTGATCCGGAAGTCGGATCGGTCGACTGAGCGGCGGCTTGGTAAGCTATCGGTAAGCCTTTTGGAAGGAATTTCCAGCCATGCCAGTAAAGCCTCCGGCGGATACTATCTAAAGCAGGCTGTGCAGTATCTCAATGATTTGAGCGTCGGCTTCGATGAGTTGACTCGCGTGGCAAAAAATGGCGCTAAAATGTCGCTTGTTGTGCAGGATTCCTATTATAAGGACCTGCATGTTCGACTTGCCGACATGTGTGCTGAAGCCTTGAGTTTGCGAGGGTGGAAAGTGAATGGCATGGAACGCTTCCCGGTCAAGCGCTCTTTGACTTCATTGAATAGATCCGCTCGTGAGTACACAAAGGGCGAAGTCGCAGAGAGCGTGATCGACCTCGAGCTGTAGTTGATGTTTTAATTTGAAAGCATCGAAGGGCAGCCGTACACCGCCGTTTGATGTTCGCGAGGGCGGCGCAGCGACTTTGGCCGGGTGCTGCTTTGGCGCGAGTGATCATGGCTCCTTAAGCTTCCGGCAAGTCGGGCAGACTGTGGACCTGCCCGTTAAAGCACGACGTTGGGGCCATGATCTTCGAGGCTCGCGCCAAAGTGGCTGGCTAAAGTCGCGGAGCTGACCGCCCCAGCCCCAGTGGGTTCTCCCCCTCATGGCCGCAGTTGCCGTCTGGCCGGCGGCCTGGTGCGGGATCAGCGGGTCGGAGGTCCTGCCGCGGTTGTGGTTTCCCCTACTGAGGCCGGATCGGGGTGGCGGTGGCATGTGGGCCGTACGCGGCCGCTGATGCGCTTGGGCGGATTGTGCGGCGGTCGGGTTGGCGTGATCGATGAGTGCTGTAGGCCGCCGGACGAGCGAGCGCAGCGAGCCTCGATGGAGTAGAGAAAGTTACCGCGCTGGGAGTACGACAGTTCTCAGAGCCAGCCAGTTTCCCGCGGATCCATCTCGCGTGACCTGTGTCTATCACTCCGCTAGCATGCGCGACGCTCCAGGTCGGCCACAGCAGGCCTCACAGAGCTCCCGTGGCGTCCTCACTTCCGCTCTGCGGTATCCGCCACAAGCCGACTTGTGAACCCGGCGTCACGGAGGCGCTCGTACGCTGCTGCCACGTCATCGGGTACGCGCTGCTCGATCATGAATCCTTGCTGCGGGTAGATCATGAGCCGCTGCTGCGCGCCGGCCAACATGTCGATGACCAGGCGTGCGTCTCCGATCGAGTCGACGTAGTCAGCCAGGGTCATAGGTGTGGACGCGCTGACCCACTCGACTTCGGGCCACAGTTTGCGTGCGGTCGCGTAGGCCCGTCGTTCCTCGTACGGCTTGCTGACCAGCAGGACGGACGACACAGCGGCCCGGTGCTCTTCGAGCAGTGCGCGAGAGAAGCGGATGTTCTCTCCCGTGTTCCGGGCCCGCGGCTCAACGAGGATGGCATCAGCCGGCACCTCCAGTTCCATCGCCCGCTCACGGTAGTGCTCAGCCTCCCCTCGCGGCATGCGGTCGCGTGTAGTGCGGCTGGTCGCCCCGGTGAAGACGATCAGCGGCATCATGCCCCGGTGGTAGAGATCAGCGGTTGTGTCCGCGACTCCGAGGTCATGACTGCCGAGTCCGATCGCGACAGAGCATGGGCGCAGCTCGTGACCCATCTGCTGGAAGTCCCAGAGCCGTTGAGCGTCGGCCCATGCCTCTGCTGAGATCACTTGCTCTCGCTCTCCGCTTTCGCTGAGTCGGGGACCTTGAAGTCGTACGTCCAGGCGAAGCGCGTCGCCGCGTGAACGCCGATGGCGAACTCCACCACGGTGCCGTCGGCCGTGTAGGTCGTCCGGTGCAGCTCCACCACCCATTCGCCCGGCGCAAGTTGGAGGAGCTGGACTTCGTCCGCTGTGGGGATGCGCGCGAACAGCGTCTCCTGCATGTGGTCGATCTCGTACCCGGCGTCATACAGGACACGGAAGCCACCACCCCGGCCGGCGGGCCCCGGCGTCGGATCGACGATGCGCGTCCCCTCCACGTGCTCAGGACGGTAGTAGCTGGTCAGCGTGTGCGTCGGCTGTGAGCCTTCCTTGACCACGCGCGCACGTGCGTAGACCTCCGCGCCTTCCGGCAGACGGTGCGCCTGAGCGACGACGGCCGACGCCGGCACACGGCTGACGGTCTGGGTCTGTTCGTTCCGCTTGTACGTACGCCCGGACGCCACGCGGTCCGCGATGAACGCCACTTCATCGCCGTCCCGCCACTTGGCCTTGTCGTATCGCGCAATGCCGAGCCGCTTGAGCGGTGCCCGCTCACGGACGACCGTGCCATGTCCGCGCGAAGACGTGACCAGCCCTTCGGCCTCCAACGCCTTGTAGGCCGCATGGACCGTGGACTTCGAGCCTTCGCCCGCTTCCACCAAGTCCCTGATCTGCGGCAACTGGGCACTGGGCGCGTACTCGCCGTTCCTGATCTGTTCGGCCAGTCGGTCCGCAAGCTCCCGCCACTTGGGCGCCATGCAGCACTCCTCTCGACATCGACCAGTGAAACACAGTCCTGGGACTGTTCGTCATGGTCTTATTGAACGGCTCGCAGTCCTAGGACAGCGAGCCCGGAGCATCTCTATTGGGCTGCTCTCATGTCGCCCGGAGGGCTCCGTGAACGGGCTCGAAGGAAGCGCAAGCGCCTTGAGAACTTCACACAGGGAACTGCCGGTAACCCGTGGTCCGCCTGCCCGAAGGGGTCGAAAACAAGGCAGAGAAGACCGGCTGCCTCGTACGGCAACCCGATCGGTTCGAGTCCGGTCCGGGGCACTTCGGCCGCTGCTCAGCGGCCGCGCCGCGTGTGACACGCGGCTTTCTCCAACAACGGCGCGCACCCCTCGGAGGGGCAACTCCGAGGAGTGCTGTTCGGGCCGTTCCACCGCTGAGAGGAACACGACCCAATGAAACCCATCGTCACTGTTCAGGAAGCTGTTACCGCGTTCGCCGACTTCATGGAGCCGACGAACGCCGAGCTGGACGCGATCGAGGCCGAGATGCCGGTCATCGTCGCGGACATCGAGGTGATGGACGCCTACATCGTCACCCTCGACCGCACCCCGTCGGAGTTGGACGCGCGTCGGCTGCGTCGGGCGCGTCGCCGGGCGCTGGGCGCGCGGCTGGAGCTGGCCCGCCGGTCGGCCGTGGTCACGGGGGTGGGCGCGTGAGTGCCGAGACCCGCTCACCCTGGACGGCCTGGCCGTGCATGCCCTCCGGCACTTCTACGCGTCCGTGCTGCTCGACGCCGGTGAGAACGTCAAGGCGCTGAGCACCTATCTCGGGCACAACGACCCAGGCTTCACGCTCCGGGTCTACACGCACCTCATGCCGAGCAGTGACGCACGGGCCCGGAAGGCCGTGGACGCCCTCTACGACGGTGTCGATTCGGTGCCAGGCACTACCTGACGCCTCGAACTCGCCAGAAGCAGCCATCGCTCGGCGGCCGACGGCTGCTTCTGGGGCCGGATGCGGACTGTGGGCAGGATGGTCATTTCGGTCTGATGGGCTGGCCATAAGGAAGGGCGTCGCACACAGCTCTCCGCCCCGAGGCCGGATGCCGACTCGCGTCTCCACGCGCCGTTTCGAACCTCATTCGTCACCGCGTGGCGGGGCGTCGCTCTGCAACCGCCACCCGGCTTCTGCAGGGCGAGACGACCAGGCCGACCGCGAGAGACGCCCTCGCCTTTCCCGCTCGTCGGCAGCGAGAGCCGCTCGCCGGAGAAGGGCCCCAGAGATGACAACGAGAACGGCGAAGAATATCAGCGTCCCAATGAATGACGGAATGTCCAGTTCACCGGTCTCGGGCTTCTCACTCAGCCAGGGGACAGCCCACACTCCCAGCACGGTGACGGCTATAAGCGTGACGAGATAGAAGGCACGGAAGGACTTGGCCCGATTCCCCCTAAGGTGAATGAAGAGGAAGATTCGCCTCACGAACGGGGCCTCCGGCTGCACGATCTCCATCCGCGCGGCCGCCTCGACCTCATCGAGGCACTCCTCTAGAAGATCTTCAATGGGCCGCCCGGCACGCGGTGGAGCTCCGATCTTGCGGGAAGCGTCCGTCCAGGCTGTAAGTACCTGAATCTTCAGTTGAGCGTGTTCCAGTTTCTGCGTACGTCGATGATCGATGTTTCGATTTTCTCGCCAGTCCCTCAACATCAGGCCGATTGCGCCGACGATGCCAGTGACGACGGGCACGGACAGCGCCAGGACAATCGACGTCGTGTCGCTGGCCGCGACGGTCGTCAGTGAGCCTCTTTCATCCTGAATAGCTGCAGGTCAGCAACGTGTGGACGGCCTGGATGATGGTGCTGATACGGCGGGTGGAGCATCGGGCCCGCCGGAGCAGTCGCCAGGACTTGAGTTGAGCGAAGGCGCGTTCGCCGGGCGCTCTCAGCCGTGCGTGGTCGCGATTGAACTCCTGGTAATGCGGAGGCTGTTCGCGGTGGTGGTAGTACGGGGTGCGGACGGTGGCGTCGGCGCCCTGGTAGGCGCGGTCGGCCAGGACGAGGATCTGACGGGTCAGGCACGCCTGGACGATGCCGTGGGAGCGGGCCGCGGTCAGATCGTGGGTGCGGCCCGGTGTCGCGCGGGAGAACCACAGTGGTGTGCCGTCGGGGCGGGCGATGACCTGCACGTTCATGCCGTGCCTGCAGTGCTTCATCGAGTAGTACGGCTCGTCCGCACGGATCCGGTCGATGGGGATCAGGGTGCCGTCAACGATGACGTGGTCGCCTTCACCGAGGCCGGCGAGGGCTTCGTGGAGGCCGGGCGCCCAGCCGGGCAGGACCTCCAAGGTCTCGTCGACGTACCGCCAGGCGGTGGCCTGGGATATCCCGAAACCCGCTCCGAGCTGCGAGAACGTCTCGTCCTTGCGTAGATGGACGAGGGTCAGCAGCGCCTGCTGGAAGCAGCCGAGCTTACGCCAGCGGGTGTTGCGGACCTGGCGATGCTCATGCAGCAGCCAGGCGACATGCTCGACGAGCTCATGCGGGACGTCGAGCATGGAAGGATACGGAACCAACAGGGCCCCTTCGGTCGCCGGTGTGATGAGTGGAATCACCACGCCAACGACGAGGGGCCCTGCCTCGTCACCACACCCGCTGATCAGCCCATTTCACCCTCCAGCACAGGATGAAAGAGGCTCAGTAAGGATTGATCCATGGCGGTTCACGCTTCCTCTGGACCGCGTGGGCGCCACGCGGCCCGGCCGCCGCACCACTCGATCAAGTGCGGGCCTCGGGTCGAGGTCGTCCGGGGCGAGTCCAACCCGCCGCCGAGATTCGAGGAGTTCAGCGGGCTACTCGCACCTCGACGCCCATACCCCCAGGGTCGGCCAGACGCCCAGCCGACGCATCTCGGGACTCAGAAGGTGGGCACGCCCAACCCGAGTACGGGCGTCGACCTTCGCTCTGACGGCCCACAGACGGCCCAGGGGCAGTAAGACGCCAGGGGGCCGTCAGTCGATGGCTGACGGCCCCCTGGACGGACGCGAACACGAAGTAGCTCTGACCTGCGCCTACAGCACCGGCAGGTTCTTGCGGAGCTCGAACGCGGTGACCTCGGAGCGGTACTCCTCCCACTCCGACTTCTTGTTGCGCAGGAAGAAGTCGAAGACGTGCTCGCCGAGGGTCTCGGCGAGGAGGTCGCTGCCCTCCATGAGGGTCAGGGCCTCGCCGAGGTTCTGCGGGAGGGGCTCGATGCCCAGGGCGCGGCGTTCGGCGTTGGAGAGGGCCCAGACGTCGTCCTCGGCGCCCGGGGGCAGCTCGTAGCCCTCCTCGATGCCCTTGAGGCCGGCGGCCAGCAGGACGGCGTAGGCGAGGTAGGGGTTGGCGCCGGAGTCCAGGGAGCGGACCTCCACGCGGGCGGAACCCGTCTTGCCCGGCTTGTACATGGGGACCCGGACCAGGGCGGAACGGTTGTTGTGGCCCCAGCAGATGTAGGAGGGGGCCTCGCCGCCGGCGCCCGCGGTGCGCTCCGAGCCGCCCCAGATGCGCTTGTAGGAGTTGACCCACTGGTTGGTCACCGCGGAGATCTCCGCCGCGTGCCGCAGCAGGCCCGCGATGAAGGAACGGCCGACCTTGGAGAGCTGGTACTCGGCACCGGACTCGTAGAACGCGTTGCGGTCGCCCTCGAAGAGGGACAGGTGGGTGTGCATCCCGGAGCCGGGGTGCTCGGAGAACGGCTTCGGCATGAAGGTCGCGTGCACGCCCTGCTCCAGCGCGACCTGCTTCATGACCAGCCGGAAGGTCATGATGTTGTCGGCCGTGGACAGCGCGTCGGCGTAGCGCAGGTCGATCTCCTGCTGGCCCGGCGCGCCCTCGTGGTGGGAGAACTCCACCGAGATGCCCATCGACTCCAGCATGGTGATCGCCTGGCGGCGGAAGTCCATGCCGACGTTGGTCGGGGTGTGGTCGAAGTAGCCGGAGTTGTCGGCCGGGGTGGGCCGGGAGCCGTCCAGCGGGCGGTCCTTCAGCAGGAAGAACTCGATCTCCGGGTGCGTGTAGAAGGTGAAGCCCAGGTCGGAGGTGCGGGCCAGCGCGCGCTTGAGGACGTAGCGGGGGTCCGCGAAGGACGGGGAGCCGTCGGGCATCAGGATGTCGCAGAACATCCGGGCCGTGCCCGGGGTCTCCGCGCGCCACGGCAGCACCTGGAAGGTCGACGGGTCCGGCTTGGCGATCATGTCGGACTCGTAGACCCGGGCGAAGCCCTCGATCGCGGAGCCGTCGAAGCCGATGCCCTCGTCGAAGGCCTGCTCGAGCTCGGCCGGGGCCACGGCGACGGACTTGAGGAAGCCCAGCACGTCCGTGAACCACAGGCGTACGAACCGGATGTCGCGCTCCTCCAACGTCCGGAGCACGAACTCCTGCTGCTTGTCCATCTTCCGCTTCCCCATCCTTGCTGGTCAGGCCGCCTGCTCCCGCGCCAAGAGCGGCGGTCGGGCACCTGAGCATCCCACCACAACAGCGTTTCATGCGCGTTGCGGGCCTTGATCGTCCGGCCGACTCCCTGCTGAACGCCCGGAGGCCGCCGGATGGACACTCCGCAGCCCATCTTGCCTGCTGGGAGGCTCTGGCGTAATGGGTGACCGCACAGCTCCGCGGTCCGCCGGACCGGTCGATCCGGAGCCCTCACTACGAACAGACTGTCGTATCCCATTACGATCAGGCGACCCGACCGTCCTCCTTTCCCCAGAAGGGGCTCCCCCATGGGTTCCGCGAAGAACAAGAACAGCGCCGAGCGCAAGGCCCGTATAGAGGAGATGCGCCGGGCCGAGCGTGCCCGCGAGCGCCGCGGCAGGATCCTCACGATCGCCGCCAGCGCCGTGGTCGTCGCCGGTCTCGTCATAGGCTGCGTCGTCCTCGTGCAGACCCAGGGCGACGACAAGGACGACACCGCGAGCGACGGCAAGAAGACCACCGGGAAGTTCGTCACCGGCGAGGACGGGGTGAAGACCTGGAAGGGCACGCTGTCCCGCAACCACGTCGGCACCGACGTGAAGTACCCCGCCGAGCCCCCGGTCGGCGGCGACCACAACCAGGTGTGGATGAACTGCAACGGCGACGTCTACGCCAAGGAGCTCAAGAACGAGCACGCCGTGCACTCGCTGGAGCACGGCGCGGTCTGGGTGACGTACACCTCCAAGGCGGCCAAGGCGGACGTGGACGCGCTCGCTGCCAAGGTGAAGAAGACGCCGTACACCCTGATGAGCCCGGACGAGAAGCAGACGGACCCGATCATGCTGTCCGCGTGGGGCCACCAGCGCACGGTGACGAGCGCGAAGGACCCGAACGTGGACAAGTTCTTCGAGAAGTACGTCCAGGGTGACCAGACGCCCGAGAAGGGCGCCGCCTGCCAGGGCGGGCTGGCGGAGTGAGGCGCGCGCAGGCCGGGTGGATCGCCGGGGCCGCGGCAGCGGCCCTGGTCGCGGTCGGCGCGCTCACGTACGCGGTCACCGAGGACGACGGCGCGGACCGGACGCCGTCGGCGGACTCCGCCGACGCCGGGTTCGCCCGGGACATGGCGATCCACCACCAGCAGGCGGTGGAGATGTCGTACATCGTGCGCGACCGCACCGACGACGAGGAGGTGCGCCGCCTCGCCTACGACGTCGCGCAGACGCAGGCCAACCAGCGCGGCATGCTGCTGGGCTGGCTGGACCTGTGGGAGCTGCCGAAGGTGTCGGCGAAGCCGCCGATGGCCTGGATGGGCATGGGCGACATGCCCTCCGAGGGCGAGGGTGCGCTGATGCCCGGCATGGCCACGGACGCGCAGATGGAGAAGCTCCAGACGCTCTCCGGACGCAAGGCCGAGGTGTACTACCTCCAGCTGATGACCAAGCACCACCGCGGCGGCATCCACATGGCCGAGGGCTGTGTGGAGCGCTGCGGGGTCGAGGTGGAGAAGCAGCTCGCGCAGGGCATGGTCGAGGGCCAGCAGTCGGAGATCGACCTGATGACGGGGATGCTGAAGGAACGCGGCGCGACGCCGGAGGCGTAGGGCCTGCCGCCCGGCTCCGGCTCGGGGTGCAGATTCCCGGCCGCGCTCCGCCCGTGCGGGCACGGGGTCGCACCCCGCCACGTGAACCCGCGGCTCCCCCGCCCGTCCAGGGTCCGGCCGCACCGCACCAGGCGTCGGCCGGGGGCCGCCGCCCCGCCTCGTGGGCTGGTGGTCGGCCGTCGTCGCGAGCCCGCGACGACGCCCCGCCTGCCAGGCCACCACCCGAGAACCACCCCGAGGCCCAACGCCCCAAGGGGCGCGGGGAACTGCGCGACCAGCCACGACCGGCCCGCACCCGCGACACCCCACGGCCGACCCCGCGCACCCCGCTCGGGCAGGGCCGGGTCGCGGCATGCACCCGCAAGGGGCACGGCCATCAGAAGGGCCCCAGGCCGTCAGGCCGCGCCCCTGCCCGCATACGCGGGCCGCCCGGCCGCCCGGACCGGACAGGGCCGGCCCCGGCCGCCCCGTCGCCGGCCCCGTGGGCCACACCCCCGCCGTAGCGCCCAGCCGCCGGAGGCGCCCGTGGGCCGGACCACACCCCTCACCCACCCCATCGCGTCGGTCTGACGATTACACTGGGCGCGTGCCTCAACTTCGCCTCGCCCTGAATCAGATCGACTCGCGCGTCGGTGACCTCGCCGGGAACACCGAGACGATCATCCGCTGGACCCGGCACTCCGCCGAGCAGGGAGCCCACCTGGTGGCGTTCCCGGAGATGATGCTGACCGGGTATCCCGTCGAGGACCTGGCCCTGCGCTCCTCCTTCGTCGAAGCCTCCCGCACGGCCCTCGGGGCGCTCGCGGCGCGGCTCGCCGAGGAGGGCTTCGGGGAGCTGCCCGTGGTCGTCGGGTACCTCGACCGCAGCGAGCGGGCCCAGCCGCGGTTCGGCCAGCCGGCGGGCGCCCCGCAGAACGCCGCCGCGGTGCTGCACCGCGGCGAGGTGGTGCTGAACTACGCCAAGCACCACCTGCCGAACTACGGCGTCTTCGACGAGTTCCGCTACTTCGTGCCCGGCGACACCATGCCGGTGCTGCGGGTGCGCGGCGTCGACGTGGCGCTCGCGATCTGCGAGGACCTGTGGCAGGACGGCGGCCGGGTGCCCGCCGCCCGCTCCGCCGGGGCCGGGCTGCTGCTGTCGATCAACGCCTCGCCGTACGAGCGCGACAAGGACGACACCCGGCTGGACCTGGTGCGCAAGCGCGCCCAGGAGGCCGGCTGCACCACGGCCTATCTGGCCATGGTCGGCGGCCAGGACGAGCTGGTCTTCGACGGCGACTCGATCGTCGTGGACGGCTCCGGCGAGGTGATCGCGCGGGCGCCGCAGTTCTCCGAGGAATGCGTGGTGCTGGACCTCGACCTGCCCGCGGCCGCCGACGACGCCCCCGAGGGCATGGTCGACGACGGTCTGCGCATCGACCGCCTGGTGCTGTCCGAGGACCCGGTCCCGGCCTACGAGCCGGAGCACACCGGCGCGTACGCCGAGCGCCTCGACGACGACGAGGAGGTCTACTCGGCGCTGGTCGTGGGCCTGCGGGCGTACGTCAGGAAGAACGGCTTCCGGTCGGTCCTGATCGGTCTGTCCGGCGGTATCGACTCGGCGCTGGTCGCGGCCATCGCCTGCGACGCGGTCGGCCCGGAGAACGTGTACGGCGTCTCGATGCCGTCGAAGTACTCCTCCGAGCACTCCAAGGGCGACGCGGCCGAGCTCGCCGAGCGCACCGGCCTCAACTTCCGCACCGTAGCGATCGAGCCGATGTTCGACGCCTACATGGGGTCGCTCGGGCTCACCGGTCTCGCGGAGGAGAACCTCCAGTCCAGGCTGCGCGGCACGCTGCTGATGGCGATCTCCAACCAGGAGGGCCACATCGTCCTCGCGCCCGGCAACAAGTCCGAGCTGGCGGTGGGGTACTCGACGCTGTACGGCGACTCGGTGGGCGCGTACGGCCCCATCAAGGACGTCTACAAGACGTCGATCTTCCGTCTCGCCGAGTGGCGCAACCGGGCGGCGGCGGAGCGCGGCCAGACCCCGCCGATCCCCGAGAACTCCATCTCCAAGCCGCCGAGCGCCGAGCTGCGCCCCGGCCAGGTCGACACGGACTCGCTGCCCGACTACCCGGTGCTCGACGCGATCCTCGCGCGGTACGTCGACCGGGACGAGGGCGCCGACCAGATCGTCGCCGCGGGCTTCGACGCCGCGCTGGTGACGAAGACGCTGCGCATGGTCGACACGGCCGAGTACAAGCGCCGCCAGTACCCGCCGGGCACGAAGATCTCCCCGAAGGGCTTCGGCAAGGACCGCCGGCTGCCGATCACCAACGGCTGGCGGGAGTCGGTCTGACGGCCGGGTGACGCGGGAGAACGGCGACGCCGGGTGCCACGGGGGCACCCGGCGTCGCCGTTCCCGTGGACGGGGGCCTCAGCCCGCCACCCGCTCCGGCTCCTGCCGCGCGGAGCCGGCCACCAGCAGCCCCCGGCCGCCCGCGACCGCGCCCTCGCGCCGGTCCACCGCGTAGGCCACGGCCGCCACCCCGATGCCCAGCACCGCCAGCGCGGCGCCCGCCAGGGCCGGGGAGGTCACCCCGAAGCCGGCGGCGAGGGCCAGGCCGCCGATCCAGGCGCCGCCCGCGTTGGCGAGGTTGAAGGCGGCCTGGTTGGCGGAGGACGCCAGCGAGGGGGCGGCGGAGGCCTTCTCCATGACCATCAGCTGGAGCGGAGAGCCGGTGACGAACGCGGCCGTGCCCAGCAGGACCACGGCCAGGGCCGCCGTCCACTCCGTGCGCATCAGCAGCGGGAACGCCGCCAGCACCGCCACCAGCGACGCCAGGCCGCCGAAGAGGGTGGCACGCATGGCGTGGTCGGCCAGCCGGCCGCCCAGCAGGTTGCCCGCGGTCGCGCCGACGCCGAACAGGGCCAGCAGCAGGGTCACGCTGGCGTCGGCGTAGCCGGCCGCCTCCGTCAGCATGGGGGCGATGTAGCTGTAGGCCGCGAAGAGCGCGCCGAAGCCCGCGACCGTGGTGCCGAGGGCCAGCCAGACCGGCAGGGAACGCAGCGCGCCCAGTTCGCCGCGCAGCCCGGCCGCCGGGGCGGCGGAGCGGTCGTGCGGGATCAGCAGCATCAGGGACAGGATGGCCGCCAGGCCGATCGCGCTCACGCCCAGGAACGTCGCCCGCCAGCCCAGGTGCTGGCCCATCAGCGTGGCGGCGGGGACACCGACGATGTTGGCGACCGTGAGCCCGAGGAACATCAGGGAGACCGAGCGGGCCCGGCGCTCGGGGGCGACCATGCTCGTCGCGACCACCGCGCCGACGCCGAAGAAGGCGCCGTGCGGCAGACCGCTGAGGAAGCGGGCGGCGAGCAGGGAGTCGTTGCCGGGGGCCAGGGCGGACAGGGCGTTGCCCGCCACGAACAGGACCATCAGGGCGACGAGGACGGTGCGGCGGGACATCCGGGCCGTCAGCGCCGCCAGCAGCGGGGCGCCGATGACGACGCCGAGGGCGTAGGCCGAGACCAGGTGGCCGGCGGCGGGGATGGAGATGTCCAGGTCCGCGGCCACTTCGGGCAGCAGGCCCATCATGACGAATTCGGTCGTGCCGATGCCGAATGCGCCCACGGCCAGGGCGAGCAGGGCGAGGGGCATGAGGGCCCGAGCCTTTCAGGAGCGGTTCCGTCGAGTCGGGACGCCGCGGGACCGCGCGCCGCGAGCGCCTTATGTTTCTCTACGGAACAAAGTCTCTCAGGCCAAGTATTCCGATCCTGTACCGGGTGGGTACCAGGTCCTGTACCGGGTGGGTACCAGGACGTCAGTCGGAGGAGGCGAGCCGGAGCCTGGCCGCCAGCGGAAGGTGGTCGCTGCCGGTCTGCGGCAGGGTCCAGGAGCTCACCGGCTCGATGTCACGGACCAGGATCTGGTCGATGCGGGCCATCGGGAAGGACGCGGGCCAGCTGAAGCCGAAGCCGCTGCCCGCCGCGCCCTGGGTGGAGCGCAGCTGCGCGGTGACGGCGTTGAGGGCGCGGTCGTTCATGGTGCCGTTGAGGTCGCCGAGCAGGACCACCTGCTCCAGCGGCTCGCCGGCGATCGCCTCGCCGAGCGCGTCGGCGCTCTTGTCGCGCTGGCGGGCGGTGAACCCGGCCTCCAGCTTCACCCGGACCGAGGGCAGATGGGCGACGTACACCGCGGCCTGTCCGCCGGGCGCGGACACCGCGGCCCGCATCGCCCGGGTCCAGCCCAGCTTGATGTCGACCGGCCGGACCCCGCTCAGCGGGTACTTGCTCCACAGTCCGACCGTGCCCTGCACCGAGTGGTACTTGTACGTCGACGCGAGCGCCTTCTCGTACACCGGCACCGCCGCCGCGGTCAGCTCCTCCAGGGCGACGACGTCCGCGCCGGAGGCGGCCACCTTCCCGGCGGTGCCCTCGGGGTCGGCGTTGCCGGCGTTGACGTTGTGCGTGGCGACGGTCAGGTCGCCGCCGGTGGCGGGCTTGTCGGTGAGCAGCCCGCCGAAGAGGTTCAGCCAGACCACCGTCGGCAGCAGCAGCGCGATCAGCGCGGTGGCCGACCTGCGCACGAACGCCAGGACCAGCAGCACGGGGACGAGCAGCCCGAACCAGGGCAGGAACGTCTCGCTCAGACTGCCCAGGTTGCCGACCGCGTTCGGGATCTGCGCGTGCAGCAGCATCACCAGGGCGAGCAGCAGCGCGAGGACGGCGAGGACGATGCCCCGGCGCCAGACGCGGGGGTCGCCGCGCCAGTTGTCGATCAGTCTGTGGGCCAGGCGCCGGAGCATTGGGCCGGGACGGTCGGACCTCGGTCCGCCGTTGTCCGTCTCCGTTGCGTACGCCTGTTGCGCCATACCGTCGCCTCGCTACCCGCCGTGCACACACCGTCGTCCCCCGCGCCTAAGACCCTAGGGGATGATCGGCTCCGTTCCTGTCCCGCAGGACGGCCTTCCTTCCAGGTCCAGTTCCCCTTGTAACGAAACGCGCACATTCGGCGGGAGCGGTGCGTGCGCAGTGTCTCGTCGTAGCGCCCTGGCTCTCCGTGGGGCGAAGTGCCACCATGGACGTGGTCCGGGGACGCCGTCAGGGCGCCTCGAGATGACGTAAGGAGCCGTTGCAATGACGCAGCTTTCGGCTGCCCAGACTGCGCAGCAGACACCCTCCGACGGCAGCAAGGCGCTGTACGGGGGCAAGGGCACCCGCCGCATCACCGTCCGTGACATCGCCCTCGCCAAGGAGCGGGGCGAGAAGTGGCCCATGCTCACCGCCTACGACGCGATGACCGCGTCCGTGTTCGACGAGGCCGGGATCCCGGTGATCCTGGTCGGCGACTCGGCGGGCAACTGTCATCTGGGCTACGACACCACCGTGCCCGTCACCCTCGACGAGATGACCATGCTGTCCGCGGCCGTGGTCCGCGGCACCACGCGCTCGCTGATCGTCGGCGACCTGCCCTTCGGGTCCTACCAGGAGGGTCCCGTGCAGGCACTGCGCTCGGCGACCCGGATGGTGAAGGAGGCCGGGGTCGGCGCCGTGAAGCTGGAGGGCGGCGAGCGGTCCTACGAGCAGATCCGGCTGCTGGTGGAGTCCGGCATCCCGGTGATGGCCCACATCGGTCTGACCCCGCAGTCCGTCAACGCCATGGGCTACCGCGTGCAGGGGCGTGGCGAGGAGGCGGCCCACAAACTGCTGCGCGACGCCAAGGCCGTGCAGGACGCGGGCGCGTTCGCGGTCGTGCTGGAGCTGGTGCCGGCCGAGCTGGCCGCCGATGTGACGCGCACCCTGCACATCCCGACCGTCGGGATCGGGGCGGGGGCCGGGACGGACGCGCAGGTGCTGGTGTGGACCGACATGCTCGGGCTGACCGGGGGGCGGGTGCCGAAGTTCGTCAAGCAGTACGCCGATCTGCGGGCGGTCATGGGTGACGCGGCGAAGGCGTTCGCCGAGGATGTCGTCGGTGGGGCGTTCCCGTCGGAGGCGCATTCCGTCCACTGACCGCTGTGAAGCGCTGTGAAGCGCTGCGCTGAGCCAACGCGGCACCACGGACAGCCCGTCGATCATCCCCCGTCGACGGGCTGTCCCCTTTTCTTCTTCGCCCCCGCCGCCCCTACCCGTTCCCATCTCCAGGGGCTGCGCCCCTTTGACCCCCGGCCGGCCTCAGCGGCCTTGTCCTCAAGCGCCGGACGGGCTGAGGGGTGGGTGGGGGGTGCGGGGGTCGCGGGCGGGGGGGCGGCCTTAGCGGCCTTGTCCTCAAGCGCCGGACGGGCTGAGGGGTGGGTGGGGGGCAGGGTCGCGGGCGGGGGGGGCCTGAACGGCCTTGTCCTCAAGCGCCGGGCGGGCTGGGGGGTGGGGTCGTCCACAAGCGCCGGGCGGGCTGGGGGGCGGGTGTAGGTGGGCTGTCGGTCGGATGTCGGGGATCTGTCGGTCGGGGCTGGCACCTTCGTGGTCATGACGCGAATCGAGAACAGGCCCGGGGGAACGGGCGTCGCCGTGACCGTGCGGGGGCTGGTGAAGCACTACGGCGAGACGAAGGCGCTGGACGGGGTCGACCTGGACGTGCGCGAGGGGACCGTGATGGGGGTGCTCGGGCCGAACGGCGCCGGGAAGACCACGCTGGTCCGGATTCTGTCGACGCTGCTCGCGCCGGACGCCGGACAGGCGACCGTCGCCGGGTACGACGTGGTGCGCCAGCCCCGGCAGCTGCGCCGGGTGATCGGGCTGACCGGGCAGTACGCCTCGGTGGACGAGAAGCTGCCCGGCTGGGAGAACCTCTACATGATCGGCCGGCTGCTGGACCTGTCCCGCAAGGACGCCCGCACCCGCGCCGACGAGCTGCTGGAGCGCTTCTCGCTGACGGAGGCCGCCCGGCGCCCGGCGTCGACCTACTCCGGCGGTATGCGGCGGCGGCTGGACCTGGCCGCGTCGATGATCGGCCGCCCGTCCGTGCTCTACCTGGACGAGCCCACCACCGGCCTGGACCCCCGCACCCGCAACGAGGTGTGGGACGAGGTCAAGGCGATGGTCGGCGACGGCGTGACCGTGCTGCTCACCACCCAGTACATGGAGGAGGCCGAGCAGCTCGCCTCCGAGCTGACGGTCGTCGACCGGGGCCGGGTCATCGCCGGCGGCGCGATCGACGAGCTGAAGTCCAGGGTCGGCGGGCGCCGGCTGCGGATCAGGCCGGCCGACCCGCTGCGGGCGCGCCAGCTCGCCTCCGCGCTGGACGAGCTGGGCATCACCGGCCTCGCCACCACCGAGGTCGACACGCACAACGGCTCGGTGCTGGTGCCCGTCCTCAGCGACGAGCAGCTGACCGCCGCGATCGGCGCCGCCGTCGCGCTCGGCATCACCCTCGCCTCCGTCACCACCGAACTTCCCAGCCTGGACGAGGTCTTCCTGAGCCTCACCGGCCAGCGGGCGAGCGTCCCGCAGTCCACCGAGTCCCCCGACGCCCTCCAGGAGGTCGCCGTATGAGCGCCGCCACCGCAGCCGTCCCGGCCGCCGTCCCCGTCGACTCCCGCATCACGCTGCGCGCGCATCTGCGGCACACCGGCGCGCTGGTCCGGCGCAACCTGCTGTGGATCCGGCAGGACCCGGAGTCGATGTTCGACGCCCTGCTGATGCCGATCGTGTTCACCCTGCTGTTCGTCTACGTCTTCGGCGGCTCGATCGGCCAGGCGCTGGGCGGCGGCCAGGACCAGTACGTGCAGTACGTCATCCCCGGCATGGTCGCGATGATGAGCATGACCCTGTCCCAGGGCGTCGGCACCGGCTTCAGCCAGGACTTCAACAGCGGTGTCATGGACCGCTTCCGGTCCCTGCCGATCGGGCGCGGCTCGGTGCTGTTCGCGAAGATCACGGTGGAGCTGGCGCGGATGCTGTTCGCGACGGCGATCCTGATGGGCGTCTCCGTGCTGGTCGGTTTCGAGATCACCAGCTGGCCGGGCGTGTTCGCGGCGGTGGGCCTTGCCTCGCTGTTCGCCTCCTCGATCATGTGGGTGTTCCTCACCCTGGGCGTCGTGCTGAAGAACGCGCAGTCGGTGCAGGCGATGGGCTTCCTGGTGCTGTTCCCGCTCCAGTTCGGCTCGTCGATCTTCGCGCCGACCCAGTCGATGCCGGGCTGGCTCCAGGCCTTCACCGACTACAACCCGCTGTCCACGCTCGCCGACGCGGCCCGCGGCCTGATGATCGGCGGACCGGTCGCCCACGACCTGTGGATCACGGTGGGCTGGTCGGTGGCGATCACCGCGGTGATGGCGCCGGTCGCCATCCACAAGTTCCGCACCAAGACCTGAGCGCGTGCGCTCACAGCAGGGCGGCGGCCTCCGCGGGTGAGAGGCCGCCGCCCTCGGCGTACGCCGTGTCGTGGGCGCCGGGGTCGAGTACGGCCCGGATCGCGGCCTCGGCGCGCTCGCGGACCGTGCGCTCCAGCAGGGACGGCACATGGGCGGGCGGCAGCGCGGCGTCGGCCGCGCCCAGACAGCGGGCGGCGTCGGCGGCCCGGCGGCCCTCCTGGTGCTCGGCCAGGGCGAGCGCGGCGACCCACAGATACGCGGAGCGCATGCTCGGCTGCATGGCCCGGGACAGCGGGTCCTCGGCCATCCGCAGTGCCTCGCGGAGCTTGTCCAGGCCCTGTTCGTACCGCTTCTCGCACACGTCCAGCCAGGCCTCGGCGCCCAGGATGAACGCGTCGAAGACGACGAAGTGGGCGAGCTGGAACTCCCCGCGCAGCAGCCGCAGCTGCTCGCCCGCCTCGGCGGTGCGGCCGGTCACGCCGAGCCAGCCGGCCAGGAACAGCCGGGCGGCGGGCATGCCCTCGCTGAGCGTGCCCTCGTGCTCGGCGATCACCTCGCGCAGGATGCGCTCGCCGCGTTCGGCCTCCCCCGCCTCCAGCAGCGCGGCACCGAGCCGCGAGGCGAGCACGGCGGTGTGGGAGCGGGCGCCGAGCTGCTCGGCGTAGTCGCGGGCCTCCTGGTAGTCGGCGGCGGCGAGGGTGAACCGGCCGTGCCGTTCGCGGGCCTCGCCACGCGCGGAGAGGGCCTCGGCGTAGCCCCAGTCGTCCCCGATCCGGCGGAAGATCGCCAGGGCCTCCTCGGCGTCGCGCTCGGCGTCGGTGGCCCACGCGCTGTGGTTGGCGCGGAAGTTGGCCCGCATCTGGAGGCTCACGGCCAGTTCCCAGTCGAAGCCGGGCGTGTCGCGGCAGGTGCGTACGCAGGCCTCGATGATCTCGTACACGCGGTCGATGTCGCCGGTCAGCATCACCGCGTAGAACCAGAGCATGCCGGGGATGCGGCAGGTCTGCGGCTGACCGGGTTCGTAGGTGTCGGCGATGAGCCGCATCTTGGCCTGGGCCTCGGGGGTCTGCCAGGCGTCCAGCTCGGTCTCCATGCAGGCCAGGTGGGCCAGATGCACTCCGCGCCGGGCCTCGGTGAGGGCCTCGCCGGAGAGCGGCGGCGGCGCGGAGGTCAGGCGTTCCCACACGGGGGCGGCGCGCCGGAGGGGCTCGGCGAAGGGGTCGGGGCCGAGGGTCATCACCTCGGCGCACCAGTTGCGGCTCTCGTGGCGCAGGTCGCGCATCTGCCAGTACATGACCAGCGACAGCACCAGGCTGAGCGCCTCCTGCTCGTCGCGTTCGGCGACGGCGTGCCGCAGGGCGGTGCGCAGGTTCTCGTACTCCAGCTCCAGCAGGTCGATGGCGGCGCGCTGGCCGGGGCCGCGCAGCAACGGGTCGGTGGTGCGGGCGAGTTCGCGGTAGTGGGTGAGGTGGGCGCGCTCGGCGGCGGCGCGTCGCCCGGCCTGCTCCAGGCGTTCGCGGGCGTACTCGGCGACGGTCTCCAGGAGCCGGTAGCGCATCCCGCCGGTGCCCGAAGGGGCCGCCACCACCAGGGACTTGTCGACGAGCTGGCCGAGCACGTCGAGTGCGGCGGGCCCGCACACGGCCTCGGCGGCGGTGAGGTCGCAGCCGCCCGCGAACACCGACAGCCGTCCGAGGACCTCGCGTTCGTCGGCGTCCAGCAGGTCCCAGGACCAGTCGACGACGGCCCGCAGGGTCTGCTGGCGGGGAAGGACGGTGCGGCTGCCGGTGGTCAGCAGCCGGAAGCGGTCGTCGAGGCGGTCGGCGATCTGGCGCAGGGTGAGCATCCGCAGCCGGGCGGCGGCCAGTTCGATGGCGAGCGGCAGTCCGTCCAGGCGGCGGCAGATCTCCGCGGCGGCCTCGGGGTCCTCGTCGGGGCGGAAGCCGGGCCGGGCGGCCGCGCCGCGGTCGGCGAGCAGCCGCAGCGCGTACGGCTCGGGCAGCGGCTCGACCGGGCGCACCAGCTCCCCGGGTACGCCGAGCGGCTCGCGGCTGGTGGCCAGCACGGTCAGGCCGGGGCAGCGGGCCAGCAGCTCGGCCACCAGCCGGGCGGCGGCGTCGATGACGTGCTCGCAGTTGTCGAGGACGATCAGCATGCGGCGCCGGCCGCAGTGCTCGGCGAGCCGGCTGACGGCGTCGTCGTGGTGGTGGTCGGCGACGGCCGCCCGCATGCTCTCGGCGCCGGCGCCGTACAGGACGGTC
Organism: Streptomyces sp. NPDC048600; assembly: GCF_055587025.1. NCBI lineage: Bacteria > Bacillati > Actinomycetota > Actinomycetes > Kitasatosporales > Streptomycetaceae > Streptomyces > Streptomyces sp. NPDC048600. Next base: position 166,293 of record NZ_JBVJGZ010000003.1, read on the forward strand.
TCGCGGGCGCCGATCGCGGTGAGCACGGCCTCGGGCACGGCGGCCGGGTCGTCGACCGGGGCCAGCTCCGCCAGCCACACCCCGTGCGGGGCGAGCTCGGTGACGCCCTCGGCCGCCTCCTGCGACAGCCGGGTCTTGCCGGCCCCGCCGGGCCCGAGGAGGGTGACGAGCCGGGCGGCGGCGAGGTCCTCGCGCAGGGCGGCGATGTCGTCCTCGCGGCCGACGAAGGAGGTCAGCCGGGCCCTCAGGTTGCCGCGCGGCGGCCGGGCCGTCGGCACGGGTTCCCCGGCCGCCAGCAACTCGGCGTGCAGGGCGCGCAGTTCCGCCCCCGGATCGGAGCCGAGGGAGTCGGCGAGCAGCCTGCGCACGGTGTCGTAGGCGGCCAGGGCCTCGGCGGCGCGGCCGGTGTCGCGCAGGGCGGCCAGGCGCAGCGCCTGGAGCGGCTCGTCGAGGGGGTGGGTGTCGCACAGGGCGGTCAGCTCGGGCAGCGCCCGGTCGGCGTGGCCGAGGCGGAGGGCGGCGGTGAGCCGGGCGCGCCGGGCGTCGAGGTGCAGCTGCTCGCAGCGGGCCGCCTCCGCGGTGCGGTCGGGCAGGTCGGCGAGGGCCGGGTCGCGCCACAGGGCGAGGGCGTCGTCGAGGACGGCGGCGGCCTTGGCGGGGTCGCTGTCGGCGAGGGCGCGCAGTCCGTCGCCGGTGAGCCGCTCGAAGCGGTGCAGGTCGATGTCGTCGGGGGCGGCGGCGAGCCGGTAGCCGCCGTCGGCCGAGACGACCGCGTCGGCGCCGAGGGCCCGGCGCAACCGGCCCACCAGCGCCTGGAGCGCGCCGGCGGCGTCCGCGGGCGGGTCGCCCTCCCACACCTCCTCCACCAGCAGTCCGGCCGGTACGACGCGGTCCGGGCGCAGGGCGAACACGGTCAGCAGGGCGCGCAGCCGCGCCCCGCCGACCGGGACGGGTGTGCCGTCGGGGCGGAGCGCCTGGGTGGTGCCGAGGATGCGGTAGCGCACGGGGTCCATTCTCTCCGGTGGGGCGGGGGGCTCGGCACGGGGTTTTCCGGCGGGTGCCGCCGGACGGGGTCCCCCTTCTCAGGAACCCTCCCCGGTTCCCGTTACGTTGTCCCGTCATGACAGGTACGGTCGGCCAGTCGACCGAGTACGGAGGTGTCCCGCGCCATGACGACCGCCACGAACCGGCACAGCGACCGGAGGATCAGTCCCGTCTTCGTCGGGATCGCTGCCGTGACGGCGGTGACCGGCTGGGCCACCTGGACCGGGTTCGCGGAGCAGCCGGGGCTGGCCGTGTTCCTGTTCGTGACGGCGGCGTGGATCGTGTCGCTGTGCCTGCACGAGTACGCGCACGCGCGCACCGCGCTGCACAGCGGGGACATCTCGGTGGGCGCCAAGGGCTATCTGACCCTGAACCCGCTGAAGTACACCCACGCGCTGCTGAGCGTCGTGCTGCCCGTGCTGTTCGTGATCATGGGCGGGATCGGTCTGCCCGGCGGCGCGGTGTTCATCGAGCGCGGCCGGATCAGGGGCCGCTGGCGGCACAGCCTGATCTCGGCGGCGGGTCCCCTGACGAACGTGCTGTTCGCGCTGGTGTGCACGGCTCCGTTCTGGCTGGACGCGCTGGACGGCGTGCCCCGGGACTTCCGGTTCGCGCTGGCGTTCCTGGCGCTGCTCCAGGTGACCGCGGCGATCCTGAACTTCCTGCCGGTGCCGGGCCTGGACGGCTACGGCGTGATCGAGCCCTGGCTGTCGTACAACGTGCGGCGCCAGGTGGAGCCGCTGGCGCCGTTCGGGCTGCTGATCGTGTTCGCGCTGCTGTGGATCCCCTCGGTGAACAGCGTGTTCTTCGACATGGTCGACGCGATCCTGCGAGGGCTCGGGATCAGCGACTTCGACACGTACTGCGGCTACGACCTGTACCGCTTCTGGCGCGGTACGGCCGATGTGTGCTCGGTCAGCCCGTGACGGACCGGCCGGCCCGCTCGCGCTTGAAGTAGTACCAGGTCATGTTGGAGGACAGACCGGCGAGCAGCACCCAGACGACCCCGAGCCAGCTGCCCTGCGCGAAGGAGACGACGGCGGCGGCCACGGCGAGGAGGCAGACAGCCAGGGCGTAGAGGGCGAGACGCCGGGCCTGGCGGGGCGGGGGCACGGGAGGCATGGGGATCGGCTCCTGTCGGGGGACACTGCTGATGTCCATCAGTGTCCCCCATCGGCTCATACGTCCGTGACGCGGAGTCCCGCGTGGGCCTTGTAGCGGCGGTTGACGGAGATCAGGTTGGCGACCAGGGACTCGACCTGGTGGGCGTTGCGCAGCCGGCCGGAGAAGACGCCCCGCATGCCGGGGATGCGGCCGGCCAGGGCCTGGACGATCTCGACGTCGGCGCGCTCCTCGCCGAGCACCATCACGTCGGTGTCGATGCGCTCGATCTCCGGGTCCTGGAGCAGGACGGCCGACAGATGGTGGAAGGCGGCGGTGACCCGGGAGTCCGGCAGCAGGGCGGCGGCCTGCTCGGCGGCGCTGCCCTCCTCGGGCTTGAGGGCGTAGGCGCCCTTCTTGTCGAAGCCGAGCGGGTTGACGCAGTCGACGACGAGCTTCCCGGCGAGTTCCTCGCGCAGGGCGGTCAGGGTGGCGCCGTGGCCGTCCCAGGGCACGGCGACGATGACGATGTCGCTGCGGCGGGCGGTCTCGGCGTTGTCGGCGCCCTCGATGCTGAGGCCGAGTTCGTCCGCGGCCGCCTCGGCGCGCTCGGCGGCGCGGGAGCCGATGATCACCTTCTGGCCGGCCTGCGCGAGGCGGTAGGCGAGGCCCTTGCCCTGCGGGCCGGTCCCGCCGAGCACGCCGACCACGAGCCCGGAGACGTCGGGCAGGTCCCAGGGGTCCTTGGCGGGGGCCTTCTGTGCAGCACTGTCGGTAGAGGTCATGGGGCGACTCTACGTGCGGGGGCGTGGCGTGCGGGGGGTGCGGTGTCGGGGCGGGGTGCGGCTTGGCTCCGGGGGGTGGGTGCGGGTTGTGGGGGGGGGTTCGCGCAGTTCCCCGCGCCCCTTGAGGGGTGGGTCGTGACTCTGCGGGTTGTGGGGGGTGTTCGCGCAGTTCCCCGCGCCCCCTGAAGGGTGGGTCGTGACTCTGCGGGTTGTGGGGGGTGTTCGCGCAGTTCCCCGCGCCCCCTGAGGGGTGGGGCGTGACTGTGCGGGGGCGCGGCTCCCCGCGAAACTCGGTTGCGGTGGTGGGGTGGGGCGTCGAGCATGGCCCGTCGTGGCTGACTCCCCCGAATCCCCCTCCCGCTCGCGCGGGCTGCTTCCCGATCTGGCTCCGTGGCGGGCTTCGCGGGACTTCCGGCTGCTGTGGATGGCGGGGGCGGTCTCCAACTTCGGGAGCTTTCTGACGTTCGTCGCGCTGCCCGTGCAGATCAAGGAGCTGACGGGATCCGCGGCGGCGGTCGGGGCGATCGGGGCCGTGGAGCTGATCCCGCTGATCGTGTTCGGGCTCTACGGTGGGGCGCTGGCCGACGCGCTCGACAAGCGGGGGCTGATCCTGTGGTCGGAGGTCGGGCAGGGGCTGCTGAGCGTGATCCTGCTGGTGAACGCACTGCTGCCGGAGCCCGCTGTGTGGCCGCTGTATCTGGTGGCCGCGCTGTCCTCCGCGCTGGTCTCCGTGCAGCGGCCCGCGCTCGACTCGCTGTGGCCGCGGATCGTGGCGCACGAGCATCTGCCCGCCGCCGCCTCGCTGAACTCGCTGCGCTGGACCGTCGGCGGGGTCGCGGGCCCGGCCCTGGCGGGCGTGGTCGTGGCGTACGCGGGGCTGGGTTGGGCGTACGCGGCGGACCTGCTCACCTTCGCCGTGTCGGTCGTACTGATCGTGCCCCTCGCCTCCTCCCCCGCCGCCCACGAGGCGGCCAGGCCCTCCCTGAAGGCCATCGCCGAGGGCGCCCGGTACGCCTGGAGCCGAAAGGAGCTGCTGGGCACCTACGCCGTGGACCTCGCGGCGATGTTCCTGGCGATGCCGCTGGCCGTGCTGCCGTTCCTCGCGGACGACCTGGGCGCGGAGTGGGCGCTGGGACTGATGTACGCGGCGGTGCCTCTCGGTTCGCTGCTGGTGAGCGTGACCAGCGGCTGGACCGCGCGGATCCACCGGCACGGGCGGATGGTGGTGCTCGCGGCCGCGCTGTGGGGTCTCGCGATCGCGGCGGCGGGCGTCTGCGGGAACGTGTGGCTGGTGCTGCTGTTCCTGACCGTCGCCGGGGGCTGCGACATGGTCAGCGGGATCTTCCGCGGGGTGATGTGGAACCAGACGATCCCCGACGAGCTGCGCGGCCGGCTCGCCGGGATCGAGCTGCTGTCGTACTCGGTCGGGCCGACGCTCGGTCAGGTCAGGTCGGGCGGGTTCGCCGCGTGGTGGGGCGTGCGGGCGTCGGTCTGGTCCGGCGGGCTGCTGTGCGCGGGCGGGGTGGGTCTGCTGGCGCTGTGCCTGCCGAAGCTGATGACGTACGACGCCCGCACGGACGAGCATGCGGCCCGGGTGCGTGAGCAGCGGGAGGCGGCCGCCGCGGCCGTGAAGGCGGTACGCGAGGCGGAGGCACAGGCGCGGGCCTGACGGGTGGGTGGGCGGGCGGGTCCGCGAAGGCGTGGCGCGCGACGCGGCCCCGGGCCCGGCCGGGCCGTCAGTCCTCGTCCGTGCTCTGGCCCCCCGTCGGCGCGTCGTGCCAGCGCGGGTCGTTCTCCCACTCCAGGTTGCGTTCACGGGCGGTCGCCATCGCGTGCTCGGCCTCCGCGCGGCTGGCGTACGGGCCGAAGCGGTCCTTGGCGGGGCACTCGGGCCCCTCCTCGACCTTCTTGTGCTCCAGGCAGTAGTACCACTCGCCCGGTTTGCCGACGGTGCGCTTCTTGAACACGGCCATGACCGGCTCCTTTCGCCACGGACATGGTCCCCCATGACCGCTGTCTTAGACTCGCTGGCATGTCTGGCCAGTCGCTGCTCGTACCAGGGGAGCTCTCTCCCACCCGTTCCGTACCCGGAAACATCCGCCGTCCCGAGTACGTCGGCAAGCCGGCGCCCACGCCGTACACCGGTCCGGAGGTGCAGACGCCCGAGACGATCGAGGCGATGCGCCGCGCGGGCCGGATCGCCGCGCGGGCGATGGCGGAGGCGGCGAAGATCATCGCGCCGGGCGTCACCACGGACGAGCTGGACAAGGTGGCGCACGACTATCTGTGCGACCACGGCGCCTACCCGTCCACGCTGGGCTACCGCGGCTTCCCCAAGTCGCTGTGCACCAGCGTCAACGAGGTCATCTGCCACGGCATCCCGGACTCGACCGTCCTGCGCGACGGCGACATCGTCAACCTGGACGTCACGGCGTACATCGGCGGGGTGCACGGCGACAACAACGCGACCTACCTGGTGGGTGACGTCGACGAGGAGAGCCGGCTGCTGGTGGAGCGCACCCGCGAGTCCCTCACCCGCGCGATCAAGGCGGTCAAGCCGGGGCGCCAGATCAACGTCATCGGCCGGGTCATCGAGTCGTACGCCAAGCGCTTCGGCTACGGCGTGGTCCGTGACTTCACCGGGCACGGGATCAACTCGTCGTTCCACTCGGGCCTGATCGTCCCGCACTACGACAGCCCGCACGCGACGACCGTGATCCAGCCGGGGATGACGTTCACGATCGAGCCGATGCTGACGCTGGGCACCCACGAGTACGACATGTGGGACGACGGCTGGACGGTCGTGACCAAGGACCGCAGGCGCACCGCGCAGTTCGAGCACACGCTGGTGGTCACCGAGTCGGGGGCGGAGATCCTCACCCTGCCGTGACCTGCCCGTCAACCCGCTCTCATCTGTTTCCCCTGGTGAGGGCGGGTTTTCTCTTGTAGCGTCTTACCGACAGGACGTCGGCAAACCTATTGACTTAGGTAACCCTAACCTAGAAGGATGGACGCATGGACTCCTTCTCGACCGTGATCAGGACCGCATCCCACGAGCAGCACACGGAGGCGGAGACCTCGACGTTCATGAGCGATCTGCTCGGTGGCCGGCTCGGCGTGGACGCGTACGCGCGCTACACCGAGCAGTTGTGGTTCGTGTACGAGGCGCTGGAGGCCGGGGCGGGGCGGCTGGCCGCCGATCCGGTCGCGGGGCCCTTCGTCCGGCCGGAGCTGTTCCGGCTGGGGGCGCTGGAGCGGGATCTCGAGCATCTGCGGGGGCCCGGGTGGCGGTCGACGCTGAGTGCGTTGCCGGCGACGCGGGTGTACGCGGACCGGGTGCGGGCGTGTGCCGAGGAGTGGCCCGGGGGGTATGTCGCACACCACTACACGCGGTATCTCGGTGATCTGTCGGGCGGGCAGATCATTCGGGACCGGGCGGAGCGGACGTGGGGGTTCGCGCGTAAGGGGGACGGGGTGCGGTTCTATGTGTTCGAGGAGATCGACAACCCCGCCGCCTTCAAGCGTGGTTACCGGGAGCGGCTGGACGGTCTCGCTGCGGACGAATTGGAGCGGCAGCGGATCGTGGTCGAGTGCCGGGACGCTTTCGCTCTGAATACGGCGGTGTTCAGGGCGCTGGGGGCCGAGTATCCCCTCACTGCGTGAGTGCTGCCGCTGGGCTGGGCGTTTCGTGATGGTGTGCGGCACCGTCGGGGCTTGTCGCGCAGTTCCCCGCGCCCCTCAAAGGCCCGCGCCACCCCCACCCACCCAGGGGCGCGGGGAACTGCGCAAAAACACGACGATGCCCAGCCGATTCACAAAGGGTGGCGTCCGCGGTGGCTAGCGCTCCAGGAACACCCGACCACCGATTTCGACCCAGTCGTAGGGCTGAGGAGCGGTGAGGATCTGGGAGCCGGTGCCCTGGGTGATGTTGAGGGCTCGGCCCAGTTGGGCGGTGAGGAGCATGGCGGCGGCGCCGGTGGCCTCGTCCTCGTCGATGCCGTCGTCGCGGCCGGGGAAGCCCCGGGCTCGGACGCGGCCGGCGGCTTCGTCCTCCCAGGCCCAGGCGTAGATCCACTCGCCCTTGGGCGGTATCGGGAGGGCGTCCACCTCGGCGGCCGAGCCGTACTGGCGCAGGGTGCGCGGCGGGGCCCAGTCCGCGCGGGCCTCTATCCAGCTGAACTCGCCGTCCTGGCGGGCGCCCACCTGCCCGGCGGGGGTGATCAGTTCGGGCACGTCCAGCAGCCAGGCGGCACCGACGCAGGGGTAGCCCGCGAACGGCAGCCGCAGGGTGGGCGTGTAGATGTCGACGACACCGCGCTCGGGGTCGTCGACGAACACCGTCTCGCTGAAGCCGAGTTTGGCGGCGAACATCTGGCGTTCCTCGCGCTCGGGCATGGTGGAGCCTTCGCGGACGACGCCCAGTTCGTTGCCGTATCCGCCGTTCGGCGCACAGAAGACGCGCAGCACGTCGTAGTCAGTCACCGGGGAATTGAACCACCGGTCGGCGCCGGTCCGTGCGGGAGAGGTGACCTGGTGGCCGCCCCTCCCGCACGGACCCCGTTCTCACGGGGCGGGTGTCACGCCTGCGGGCGGCGGCGGCGCATCGCGAGGACCACACCCGCCCCGGCGGCGACGGTGACCGCGGCGGCCGTGCCCAGTGCGGCGACGGGGGCGCCGGCGCCCGTGGCGGCCAGGCCGCCGCCGGTGACCATGCCGGTCGTGCCGCCCGTCGTGCCGCCGGTGGTGCCTCCGCTACCGCCGCTGCCTCCCGCGCCGCTTCCGGCGGTCGGGGAGGGGCTGCCCGACGGGAGTTCGGCGCCGTCGTTCACGGCGACGGCGAGGTCGACCGGGTCCAGGGCGGTGCCGGCCGGGTAGAAGCCGCCGAAGGCCCGGGAGCCCGCGGCGGTGAGCTTCGCCGTCACGCCGTCGACGGCGATGACGTCGTCCTCGGCGGACAGTTCGGCGGACCTCGCGGTCAGGTCGGCGAGGACCACGTCGCGCGTGGTCGTGCCGAGGCTGGTGACATCGGCGGTGAGCTCGCCGGTGCCGTTGTCGAGGGTGGCCTCCAGGCCGGTGAGGGTGAGGTCGAGGCCGTAGGTGCCGTTCTCCTCGTGACCCTTGAAGTTCACCGCGCCCGCGAACGCGGCTTCGAGGGTGCCCGCCTCGGTGTCGTGGCGTCCGGTCGCGTCGGGGAAGGTGAACACACCGTTGCCCGCGGCCTGTACGGCTCCGCCGGAGACGGTGATCCGGCCCTTGGCCGCGCCGTCCACGACGTACGTCCGGAAGGACTCCTTCACGCCCCAGGTCAGCGTGCCGTCGGCGATGTCCCCGCGGTCGGCGGGCGCCTGTGTGGTGGCGGAGGCGGAGCCGCTCGGGGTCCCGGAGGCCGTGGGAGAGGGGTCCGTGGACGTCGCGGTCGCGGTGGGGCTCGGGCTGGTGGTGGCGGAGGGGCTGGTGGTGGCTGTGGAGGTGGGGCTGGTGGTGGCAGTGGGAGTGGGGGTGCCCGTGGGGGGCGGGGGCGTCTTCTGCACCACCGTCAGCGGGTCTCCGGCCGCGCCCTTGTAGCTCGCGCTGCCGAAGACCTCGGCGGCCTCCTCGGTCAGCGTGGTCGCCATGTCCGTCATCGCGCGGGTGACGGTGACGTCGGCGAGCGGTACGTCCTGGCTGGTGGTGCCGCCCTTGGTCACATCGGCGGTGATCTCGGCGGCCGCGCTGTCGAACCGTACGTCGGACAGCGTGATCGAGAAGCCGTGCAGCTCGGAGACGATCGCCAGGCGGCCCTTGAAGGCGAGGTCCACGGTGTGGGCGGTGGAGTCGTAGGTCCCGGCGCCGTCGGGGAAGGTGAACGCGCCGTTGCCCGCGGCCTGCGAGGCACCCTCCGCCGGGGTGAACGTGCCGTGCGCGAAGCCGGTCACGTACGTGCGGTACGACTGCTTGATGCCCCAGGTCAGTTCGTAGCCGCTGAGCGGGACCTCGGCCGCCGAGGCGGTGGTCGCGCCGGCGGTGGCGAGCGCGGTGGCGCCGAGTGCGGCGGCGGTCGCCACGGCGGCGGCGAGGGCGGTGGTCCGGCGGGGTCTGCTGGGCATGTCGGTGGGTCTCCTCTGGGTGTGGTGCCGCCCTGGCGGGGGCGGGGAGGGAGGGGTCAGTCCCGCGGCTGTCCGGTGGCAGGGTCCTGGCGGGTACGGCGCCTGCGCAGGCCGTACGTCACCGCGAGCGCGGCGAGCAGGAACGCGCCGCCCGTGAGGGCGATGGGCAGTGCGGGGGTGCCGTCGGCGGCGGAGCCGGCCGCGACGGGCCGGGCGGCCGGGGCGGACCCGGCCGGTTCGGGGGCGGGCGTCGGAGTGCCGCCGAGGTCGGGCAGGGCGGGCAGTCCGGCCTCGTCGGTGAGGGCGACGGCGAGCGAGACGGGGTCCATCCCGGTGCCGGCCCTGTACATGCCGCCGAAGGCGCGGGCGCCCCGGGCGGTGAGTCGCGCGGGCGCCTCGGTGAGCACGGCCAGGCCGTGGTCCGCCGTCAGCCGCCCGGCGGTGAAGGTGACCAGCGGGACGTTCTCCTCACTGCGGCCGGCTGTGCGGACGTCCGCGAAGAGTGTTCCTCCGCCGTCCTTCACGGTGACGCGGACGTCGCCGAGGCTCAGGTCGAGGCCGTGAGCGCCGGTGAAGCGCACGGCACCCGCGAACCGGGCCGTGATCCGGCCGGAGTCGTAGGTGCCGCGGCCCTCGGGGAAGCGGAAGAGGGCGCCGCCGTCCTGGGCGCCGCCGGACAGCTTCCATTCGCCCCGGGCGATGTCGCCGGTGACGTACTCGCGGAAGGTGCGGCGTACGCCCCAGTCGACGGCGCCGTCCCGCAGGGCGCGGCCCGAAGCCGGTTCGGCGGAGGGCGACTTGGGCGTACTCGGCTTCGGGGTGGGTGTGGGCGTGGCCGGCCGGACGATGTCCGCCGACAGGCTCACCGGGTCCAGGGCGGTGCCCGCGGTGTAGTACCCGGCGAAGGACCGGGCCCCCTGGGCGGTGAGGGTGGCGGGGATGTCGCTCAGCACGACGGCGGTGCCCTCGCCGCGCAGGTCGGTGCCGCCGAGGGCGAGCGTGGCGAAGGGCACCTGAGTGGAGCTGGTGACCCGGCCGGTGCCGCGGTCCTTGCCGGTGATGTCGGCGTAGAGCGTGCCGGTCCCGCCGGAGATGCGGACGGCGGGGTTGGCGATGGTCAGGTCGAGCTGGTGGCCGCCCTTGCCGTCGGGGTGGCCGAGAAAGCGGACGCCGCCGGAGAACGCGGCCGTGAAGGAGCCGTCGGCTCCGTCGTGGGTGCCGCGCGCGGAGTGGAAGCGGAACCCGCTGTCGCCGACCGTGGCCGCGCCGCCGGTGAGCGAGTAACCGCCTTGCGCCACGGGGCCGGTGACATAGCTCTGGAACGAGGACTTGATGCCCCAGTCGAGCCGTCCGCCCTGCACCGCGGAGTCCGCGGCATGCGCGCCGGCGGCCGGGAGCAGGGCGGCGAGCACGGCTCCGAGCACGGCCGCTCGCAGCGCGTTCGCAGCGGCGTACCGCCGCGGACGCGGGAATTCGGGCATGGCCGACCTCCGAAACGGAACGAGGACTGGTGAGTAAGGTAAGGCTAACCTAAGCTACACCGGGTCGGGTTCGGAAGGCCGGACCCGGCACGAAGGCCAAGTGGCGCTCCCCGCGGGCGCGGAGAGGAACGGCGGACGGTGCGACCGATACGCACACGAGCGGCGGGCGTCCTGCTGGCGCTGCTCGCCCTGACGGCGGCCGGCTGCGCCGGGACGGGCGGCTCACCGGGCACCGGGGCGAGCACGGGCGGCCGGGAACCCGCGAACCGCGTCGAGCCGCTCGGCGGCGCGCCCGCTCCCCGGCTGCCCGTCACCGTCGCCTCGGCCGACGGCCGCGAGGTCACCGTCGCGGCCGCCGGCCGGATCGTGCCGCTGTCGGGCAGCCTCAGCGAGATCGTCTTCGGCCTGGGCCTGGGCGACCGGGTCGTCGCCCGGGACGTCTCCGCGACCTTCGACCAGGCGAGACGGCTGCCCCTGGTCACCCGGGGGCACGACGTCTCCGCGGAGGGGGTGCTCTCGCTGCGGCCCGACCTCGTCCTCGCCGAGGAGACGACCGGGCCGGCGGAGGCCGTGCGGCAGATCCGGGACGCCGGGGTCCCCGTCCTCGTCGTCGCCCCCGCGCGCGGCCTCGACGACGTCGGGCCGCGGATCCGGGCCGTCGCCGGCGCGCTCGGCGTGCCCGGCGCGGGCGACCGGCTCACCGAGCGGTCCGAGCGGCGGATCGCCGCCGTGCGCGCGGGAGTTCCGGACGGACGCCCCGCGCCGCGGGTGGCGTTCCTGTATCTGCGCGGCTCCGCCTCCGTCTACCTGCTCGGCGGCAGGGACTCCGGGGCGACCTCGCTCATCGAGGCGGCCGGGGCGGTCGACGCCGGGGCCGAGGCAGGGCTGGAGAAGGACTTCACCCCGCTGACCAGCGAGGCGCTGGCGCAGGCCGCGCCCGACGCGATCCTGGTGATGAGCAAGGGACTTCAGTCCGTCGGCGGCGTCGACGGACTGGTGCGTATCCCGGGCGTCGCCCAGACCCCGGCCGGGGCCGCGCGGCGCGTGGTGTCCGTGGAGGACGGCGTGCTGCTGAGCTACGGCCCGCGCACCGACCAGGTGCTGCGGTCCGTCGTCGCACAGCTCTACGGGGACGCCGCCGGGTGACCGCCGTACTGGAGAAGCCCCTCGCCCGCGGCGCCGGACGGCGTGCCGTGTGGTGGCTGACGGGCGCGCTGGTCGCCGGACTGCTCGTCCTGGTGCCCGTCGCGGCGGCGACCGGGGCCTTCCCGGTGCCGGTCGGGGACGTGCTGGCCTCCGCCCGGCACCGGGCCGGGCTCGGGGGCGCGGAGCTGGACCGGGTCGCCGAGTCCGTGCTGTGGAACGTCCGGTTCCCGAGGATCGTGCTCGCGCTGCTGGTCGGTGCCTCGCTGGGCTGCGCGGGCGCGCTGATGCAGGGCGTGTTCGGCAACCCGCTCGCCGAGCCGGGCACCATCGGGGTGTCCTCCGGCGCGGCGGTCGGCGCGGTCGGCGCGATCTCGCTGGGCCTGGACACCCTCGGCACCTGGACCGTGCCCGTGCTCGCCTTCGCGGGCGGGCTGCTCACCGCGCTGCTGGTGTACGCGGGCTCCCGTTCGGGCGGCCGTACGGAGGTCGTGACGCTGATCCTCACCGGGATCGCGGTGAACGCCTTCGCGGGCGCGCTGATCGGGCTGTTCCTGTTCTTCGCCGACACCGCCGCGGTCAACCAGATCACCTTCTGGCAGCTCGGTTCGCTGGCCCAGGCGACCTGGCCGAAGGTACTGGCCGTACTGCCGTGCGCGGCGGCCGGGCTGACGCTGGCTCCGCTGTACGCGCGCCGGCTGGACCTGCTCGCGCTCGGCGACCGGCCCGCACGGCATCTCGGGGTGGAGGTGGAGCGGCTGCGGATCGTGCTGATCCTGGTGGTGGCGCTGCTGACGGCCGCCGCGGTGAGTGTCGCCGGGGTCATCGGGTTCGTCGGTCTGGTCGTCCCGCATCTGCTGCGGATGCTCGCCGGCCCCGGGCACCGCTTCCTGGTGCCGGGCAGCGCGCTGGGCGGTGCGCTGGTGCTGCTGGCCGCCGACCTCGCGGCCCGTACGGTCGCCGCTCCCGCCGAACTGCCGCTGGGCGTGCTGACCGCGCTGGTGGGGAGTCCGTTCTTCTTCTGGCTGCTGCGCCGCACCCGTCGTAGGCAAGGAGGCTGGGCGTGATCCGGCCGCGTACCCGTCGTGGACAAGGAGGCCGGGCGTGATCCGGCTGCGTACCCGTCCCGTACCGCCGCCCGCGCCCCGTGCGGGCGAGGTGCTCGCCGAGACCCGCGGACTCCAGGTGCGGCTCGGGTCCCGTGCGGTGCTGCACGGGGTGTCGCTTGCCGTCCGGGCGGGCGAGGTCCTCGCGCTGGCCGGGCCCAACGGGGCGGGCAAATCGACTCTGCTGGCGGCCCTCGCCGGGGATGTCACGCCCGCCGCCGGGACCGTACGGCTGCTCGGGCGGCCGGTGTCGGGGTGGAGCGCGCCCGAACTCGCCCTGCGCCGTGCGGTTCTGCCGCAGTCGGCGGAGCTGTCCTTCCCGTTCACGGTCGAGGAGGTCGTCCGGATGGGCCGCGCGCCCTGGGCGGCCGTGGACCCAGGCGCGGACGACGCCGCCGTGGCCGGGGCGATGGCGGCGGCGGAGGTGACGGGGTTCGCCGGACGGCCGTTCTCCGCGCTCAGCGGCGGCGAGCGGGCCCGGGTGGCGTTCGCCCGGGTGCTCGCCCAGCGCGCCCCGCTGCTGCTGCTCGACGAGCCGACCGCCGCTCTGGACCTCAGGCACCAGGAGTCGGTGCTGCGGCTGTGCCGGGAGCGGGCGCGGGCCGGGGAGGCGGTGGTGGCGGTGCTGCACGACCTGGGGCTCGCGGCGGCGTACGCGGACCGGGTGGCGGTGCTGCGGGCCGGGCGGGTCGCGGCGGCCGGTGCGCCTGCCGACGTGCTCACCGGGCCGCTGCTGTCGGAGGTGTACGACCAGCCGGTCGAGGTGCTGCCGCACCCGCGGTCCGGGGCGCCGATGGTCGTGCCGGTCCGGGACCTTGACGCTCCCTTGACTCTTCCATGACACCCGTTTTGAGCCACCGTGATCGGCCCGTGCCCATACCGCTTCTATGAGAGCTGAATCACCACACGCACGGGTATCACACAGGTAAGCCTCAGATAAGTTAGGTGAGCCTACCCACACCATGTGGCGTGGGTCACGTCGCTTTTCCGCCGCTTGTCTGGAGTCCGTATGCGTGCCGCCCGCCTCACCGTCGTGACCGCCGCCGCCACCGCGGCAGCCCTGACCGCCGTTACGGGATGCACCGAGAAGAGCAAGGCCGGCGAGGGCTCGGACCACGTCATCAACGTGACCGCCACCGACGACAAGTGTGAGGTGTCGAAGAAGGAGGTGCCCGCCGGGCACCTCGAACTCGCCATCGAGAACAAGGGCTCGAAGGTCACCGAGGTCTACGTCCTCTTCCCGGACGACCGCGTGGTGACCGAGCGCGAGAACATAGGCCCCGGCACCAAGCAGCGGGTCACCGCCGAGGTGAAGGCCGGCGACTACCAGATCGCGTGCAAGCCCGGCATGAAGGGCGACGGCATCCGCCAGGCCATCAAGGCCACCGGCAAGAACACCGCCGCGAAGCGTGACCCGCGCCTGGACAAGGCCGTCGCCGAGTACCGCGCCTACGTGCAGGCCCAGGCCGACGAGACGCTGCCGCTCGCCGAGAAGTTCGCCCAGGCCGTCAAGTCCGGTGACCTGAAGGCCGCGCAGGCCGCCTACGCCGGCTCCCGCATCGGCTGGGAGCGCACCGAGCCGGTCGCCGAGTCCTTCGGCGACATCGACCCCAAGGTCGACGTGCGCGAGGACGGCCTGGAGGACGGCCAGGACCCGGCCACCGACTGGACCGGCTGGCACCGCCTGGAGAAGGCCCTGTGGCAGGACAAGAAGATCGGCGACCGTGAGAAGGAGCTCGCCGACCTGCTGATCAAGGACCTGAAGGACTGGCAGAACCGGGTCGGCAAGGCCGAGATCACCCCGACCTCCATGGCCAACGGCGCCAAGGAGCTGCTCGACGAGGTCGCCACCGGCAAGGTCACCGGCGAGGAGGAGCGCTACTCGCACACCGACCTGGTCGACTTCAAGGCCAACGTCGAGGGCGCCGAGAAGTCCTACGCGCTGCTGAAGCCGGTCGCCCAGGAGAACGACGCCGAGCTCACCGCCGAACTGGACAAGCAGTTCGCCGCGTTGGACGCCCTGCTCGACAAGTACCGTGCGGACAAGGCGTCGTACGAGTTCACCTCGTACGACAAGGTCGGCAAGGCCGACCGCAAGGAGCTGTCGGACGCGGTGAACGCGCTCGCCGAGCCGCTCTCCCGGCTCGCCGCCGCCGTCGTCGCCAAGTGAGCGAGAGGCAACCGGACATGACCGACAAGGACAGCCCGGCGGCGACCGCCGGCACGGACGACACCCCGGCGACCGCCGCCGGCCCGGACGACACCCCCGCGGCCGACGGGACCCGGGCCACGCCCTCCCGTCGCGCGCTGCTCGGCTGGGGCGGTGCGGGCCTCGCGCTCGGCGCCGCCGCGGCGGGCGGCGCGGTCGCCCTGACCCGCGACGGCGACGCGGGCGACGACGCGCGGCCGGCCGCCGAGGCGGGCGCCGCGATCGCCTTCCACGGCGCCCATCAGGCCGGCATCTCCACCCCGGTCCAGGACCGGCTGCACTTCGCGTCCTTCGACGTCACCACCGAGGACCGCGCGGAGTTCGTCCAGCTGCTCAAGGACTGGACCGAGGCCGCCCGCCGGATGACCGCCGGGCAGGCGGTCGGCGAGGGCGGCTTCGGCGGGCTGCCCGAGGCACCGCCGGACGACACCGGCGAGGCCCTCGGCCTCAAGCCCTCCCGGCTCACCCTGACCATCGGCTTCGGCCCGTCGCTGTTCGAGAGGTTCGGCCTGGCGGCCCGGCGCCCCGAGGCCCTGGTCGACCTGCCGAAGTTCGCGGGCGACAACCTCGACCGCAACCGCAGCGGCGGCGACCTGTGCATCCAGGCCTGCGCGGACGACCCCCAGGTCGCCGTGCACGCGGTGCGCAACCTGGCCCGCATCGGCTTCGGCAAGGTCGTCGTCAGATGGTCCCAGCTCGGCTTCGGCAAGACCTCCTCGACCACGCCCGAGGCGCAGACCCCGCGCAACCTGATGGGCTTCAAGGACGGCACCCGCAACATCGCGGGCACCGAGACCGACCGCCTGGAGAAGCTCGTCTGGGTCGGTCCCAAGGACGGCAGCGACTGGATGACCGGCGGCTCCTACCTCGTCGCCCGGCGCATCCGGATGCACATCGAGACCTGGGACCGCACCTCCCTCCAGGAGCAGGAGGACATCTTCGGCCGCGACAAGGGCGAGGGCGCCCCGGTCGGCAAGGCCAAGGAGCGCGACGAGCCGTTCCTGAAGGCGATGAAGCCCGACGCGCACGTACGGCTCGCCCACCCCGACGCCAACGGCGGGGCGACGCTGCTGCGCCGCGGCTACTCCTTCACCGACGGCACCGACGGCCTCGGCCGCCTGGACGCAGGCCTGTTCTTCCTCGCCTACCAGCGCGACGTGCGCAAGGGCTTCATCCCCGTCCAGCGCAACCTCGCCACGGACGCCCTCAACGAGTACATCCAGCACGTGGGTTCGGCGGTCTTCGCCGTCCCGCCCGGCGTCCGCGACAAGGACGACTGGTGGGGCCGCACGCTCTTCGCGAAGGAGGCCTGAGCGGTGTTCTCCAACTACCTGATCGGACTGCGGGAGGGCCTGGAGGCCAGCCTCGTGGTCTGCATCCTGATCGCCTATCTGGTCAAGACCGGCCGCCGCGACGCGCTCAGGCCGATCTGGACCGGCATCGGCGTCGCGGTCGCGGTGGCCCTCGGCTTCGGCTGCGCCCTCGAATTCGGCTCCCAGGAGCTGACGTTCGAGGCGCAGGAGCTGCTCGGCGGCTCGCTGTCGATCGTCGCCGTCGGCCTGGTGACCTGGATGGTCTTCTGGATGCGGCGCACCGCCCGGCATCTGAAGGCCGAACTGCACGGCAAGCTGGACTCCGCGCTCCAGATGGGCACGGGGGCCCTGGTCGCCACCGCCTTCCTCGCCGTCGGCCGGGAGGGCCTGGAGACCGCACTGTTCGTGTGGACGTCCGTGCGCGCGGCCGGTGACGGCTCCCCGCGCCCGCTGATCGGCGCCGGACTGGGCCTGGCCACCGCGGTGTTGCTGGGCTGGCTGTTCTACCGGGGCGCCCTGCGGATCAACCTGGCGAAGTTCTTCACCTGGACCGGCGGCATGCTCGTGGTGGTCGCGGCGGGCGTGCTGGCGTACGGCGTCCACGACCTCCAGGAGGCCGACTTCGTACCGGGTCTGACCAGCAAGGCCTTCGACGTCAGCGGCACGATCCCGCCGGACAGCTGGTACGGCACGCTGCTCAAGGGCGTGTTCAACTTCCAGCCCGATCCGACCGTCCTCCAGGTCACGGTGTGGCTGCTGTACCTGATCCCGACGCTCGCGCTGTTCCTCGCCCCGGTAGGGTTCCCCTTCGGGAAGGGGAAGGTGAAGCAGCCCGATGACCAGGGATCGCAGCCGTCTGAGACTTCGCAGGCGTGACCGTAACGTCCTGACAGCGGCGGCCGTTGCGGCCGTCCTGTCGTTCACCGCGAGCGGATGCGTGGTGGTGCACGGGGAGCGCGAGGTGCTCCCCGCCGCCACCGCGTCCGAGGCCGCGGAGGCCTTGCGCGAGTTCACGACCGCGTACAACGCCGCCGACAAGGCCTA
Source organism: Streptomyces sp. NPDC048600 (assembly GCF_055587025.1). Taxonomy (NCBI): domain Bacteria; kingdom Bacillati; phylum Actinomycetota; class Actinomycetes; order Kitasatosporales; family Streptomycetaceae; genus Streptomyces; species Streptomyces sp. NPDC048600. Next base: position 183,605 of record NZ_JBVJGZ010000003.1, read on the forward strand.
CGACAGTTCCCTGGACGCCGGGCATGTCACCGGCGCGCTCGCCGACATAGACGCGGCCCGGCTGAAGGCGGGCCGCGTCAACCACCCCGACGGGAACCCGGCGCACACCCCGCTGGAGCTGACGGACGCGAAGTTCACGGTCGTGGAGAAGCCGGGCTGGCCGCGCTGGTTCCTCGCCGACGCCCGGGGCAACAAGGGCGGCGACGCCCGCTGGCTGCTGGTGTTCACCCGCGACCGCCAGGAGGCGCCCTGGGAGGTCGCGTATCTGACGCTCGTCGCGCCCGACGAGGTACCGGAGTTCAAGAAGGACGAGGACGGCCATGTCGAGGCCGTCCCGGCCGACTCCCCCGAACTGGCCGTTGCGCCCGAGGACTTGAGCCAGGGCTATGTGACGTACCTGAAGGTGGGCGGCAACGCCTTCGCCGACGGCACGCACACCTCGGCCTGGCGCGACCTGCGCGAGCAGAACGCCAAGCGGCCCGGTCTCGTACGCCAGTACATCGACGAGCCGCTCTCCCGGGGCGACTACGCCCCGCTGGCCCTGCGGACCGCCGACGGCGGCGCCCTGGTCTTCTTCAGCACCCACCACTACGAGAAGCAGACGGCCGCGGCCGGCGCGACCGTCCCCGCCCCCAACGACGACGTGCTCGCCCTCACCACCGGCGAGATCAAACAGTCCCTGACGATGGAGTTCGTCTCCAACCAGGCAGTCCTCAACCCCAGACAGGGCACAGCCGCCCCCCAACTGAGAATGCTGGGCAGAATCCAGGGCCTAACAGCAGCCAAGGGCGACTGACCCCAGCGCTTTAAGGGGCGCGGGGAACGGCGCAGTCTTTTCAGGGGCACGAGGAACTGCGCAATCCTCGAGGGGCGCGGGGAACTGCGCAATCCTTGAGGGGCGCGGGGAACTGCGCGACCAGCCCCACCCACCCCGCAGGAGAGCCACCCCCCGCCAAAACCCCTAGCGCCGCGACGGCCAGGTCGCCGACCCCTGCCCACCCACATGCCGCGCACACGCGTCAGTGAGCCGCTCCAACAACATCAACGGCTCCGGCAACGCGAACTCAGGCCCCCGCACCCAGTGCACGCCCTCCCCCTCGCCCCCGGGCAACCGCGCGGGCGGCACAAGAACGTACGACCCCCGGCAGTGCCACCGCAGCCCGGGATGCTCGTCCATCGTCTCGGGATGGCAGTCCAGCTCGCACGGCCACCACTCGTCCTCGTCCTCGGGCGTACCCCGCGTGAGAGTGAAGAAGTACATGCGCCCGTCGTCGCTCTCGGCGACCGGCCCGACCTCGACCCCGTCGGCGAGCAGCCGCTCCAGCGCCTCACGGCCGGCCTCGAGGGGCACGTCGAGGACGTCGTGGGTCATGCCGGTGGCGGTGATGAAGTTCGCCTCGGGCTGATGCCGGACCCAGCGCTCGACCTGCGCGCGGTCGGTGGTGGACTGCGTCTGCCAGGCGAACGACACCGGGTGCCGCGCGGGCGTGGGACAGCCGACCCGGTCGCAGGAGCAGCCGTAGCCCGGGGCCGGGTGGGCGGCGGGCGCGAGCGGCAGACCGGCCTCGGCGGTGGCGAGCAGCAGGGCCTCACGGCCGTCGTCGGTGGCGGCCGGTTCCGGGCCGCTTCGGCGCAGCCACTGGGAGATTCTGCCCCGCAGGCCGGTCGGGCCGGCGAACTCCGCGCTCATCTGTCCCCTCGCCTCGCTGTGGTGCGGACAGCATGCCTCATCGTCCCACCATCCTGCGCTTCGGGGGGCCGGAGCCGACAACCGGGAAGGGTGGGACGAGACGTACCCCACACCGGGATCAGCGCCGATGGCGTGCTTTGCCGGGATTTCCATGACTTGCCCCCGGCCTTACGGCACCCTCAATGGCACTGAGTGCCAGGCACTGCGGGGCCGGGGTGACGCAGCCGACAGTCGCCGGAAGGACCCTAGGCGCGCGGGGCGAGGCCGTGGAGGGCGTAGTCGACGAGGGTGTCGGTGTACTCGTGGGAGATCGGCGCGGTGCGCTGGAGCCAGCGCTGGGCGAGCGGGGAGACGAACAGCTCCAGGGCGATGCGCGGGTCCACCTCGGGGCGGACGTGCCCGGCGTCCTGGGCGGCGCGCAGCCGGTCGACGTAGAGCTGGAGCTGGGGCTCGAGGAGCTTGGCGACGAACTCGCGGCCGAGCTGCTCGTTGACCACGCCCTCGGCGGCCAGGGCGCGGCTGGGGACCTCGAAGCGGGGGTCGAGGAGTTCGTCGACGGTGGCCCGCAGGACGAACTTGAGGTCGGCGGCGAGGTCGCCGGTGTCCGGGAGGGCGTAGGTCTCCGGCGCGGCCTGTCCGGCCCCGTGGGCCGCCTGCGCCGCCTGCTCGCCGAGGTCCAGGAAGGCCTCCAGCAGGACGTCGGCCTTCGAGGACCACCAGCGGTAGATCGTCTGCTTGCCGACCCCGGCGCGGGCGGCGATGCCCTCGACGGTGGTCTTGGGGTAGCCGACCTCGCCGACGAGGGCGAGGGCGGCGTCGTAGATCGCGCGGCGGGACTTCTCGCTGCGGCGGCTGGCGTCGGGGGCGGGCTTGTCGACCATGCCCCCGACGATATCAGGAGGCGAGACGGAGCGTCTCGCCTCGGCCTCCACCGTCATCGCCCGGGAAGACGCCCAGGCATCCCCCGGGACGAAGCTCGGGCATCCCCAAGGCCGACTCAGCCCTCCGCCGGGTAGCGCACCCCGATCCGCTCGCGGATCGCGTCCAGCGTGCGCATCACGGCGAGGCTGCCGTCCAGCGGCACGAGCGGCGACTCGGTCTCCCCGGCCCGCAGCGCGCGCATCACCTCGCGGGCCTCGTGCTTGAGGGTGGTGCGCGGCCCGTGCGCGGGATCGGCGGCGAACTCCTCCGGCTCACGGCCGTCCCGGTGCAGCACGAACCGGTCCGGGTGGAAGAAGCCGTCCGGGATGTCGATGCGGCCCCGCGAGCCGGTGACCGAGGCCCGTACGGGCGTACCGCCGACGATGGAGCAGTGCAGCGAGGCGATGGCGCCGCTCTCCCAGGACAGCAAGGCGCCCGTCTGGAGATCGACGCCCTCCTTCGAGAGCACCGCTCGCGCCACGACGTCCGAGGGCTCGCCGAGCAGGAGCTGCGCGAACGACACCGGGTAGACGCCCAGGTCCAGCAGCGCGCCCCCGCCCTGGCGCGGGTCACGCAGCCGGTGGTCCGGCGGGAAGGGGCCGGAGAGCCCGAAGTCCGCCTGGACCGTGCGCACTTCGCCGATCGCCCCGTCCTCGACCATGGCCTTCAGGCGTCGCACCAGCGGGTTGCAGTAGGTCCACATGGCCTCCATGAGGAAGCGTCCGTGCTCCCGGGCGAGCCCGACCAGTTCGTCGGCCTCGCGGGCGTTCAGCGTGAACGTCTTCTCGCACAGCACGTTCCGGCCGGACTCCAGGCACAGCCCCGCGGCCGCCCGGTGCGAGGCGTGCGGGGTGGCGACGTACACGACATCGATGTCCTCGTCCATGGCCAGCGACGCCCAGTCGCCGTAGGCCCTGGGTATCCCGAAGCGTTCGGCGAACGCCTTCGCCGAGGCCTCGGTGCGCGAGGCCACCGCCACCACCTCCGCGTCCGGCAGATCCACCAGATCCGCCGTGAAGGTCGCCGCGATCCCGCCGGTCGCCAGAATCCCCCACCGCACGCTGTCAGCCATTCCCGCCCCATCCTCGGTCGGCCACAATCAATCAGCACTGTGTTCGAGCTGAGAGCATAGGCCGGTGGAGCACGGCTCGAAGATGGATGGAGAGCGAGGAGCGCATGGGCGAGGGCGGGGCCTCGACGCCTGATCTGTCACGGGCGGCCGCACCGACGAAGCGGCCGCCCGTCCCTGCGGCACGCCGGACCGGCCTGCTCGTCACCTTCGTCCTCGGCGGTCTGACGGCGACTCCGCCGCTGGCGATGGACATGTACCTCCCCGCGCTGCCGGAGGTCGCCCGCGTGCTGCACGCGCCCGCCGCGACCGTGCAGCTCACGCTCACCGCCTGTCTGGCCGGCATGGCGCTCGGCCAGCTCGTGGTCGGTCCGATGAGCGACCGCTGGGGCCGCCGCCGCCCGCTGCTGGCCGGACTGGCGGTCTATGTCGTCGCCACCGTGCTGTGCGCCGTGGCGCCCACCGTCGAGGCGCTGGTCGCGTGCCGGCTCGCGCAGGGGCTCGCGGGCGCGGCCGGGATCGTCGTGGCGCGGGCGGTGGTCCGCGATCTGTACGACGGCGTGGCGATGGCCCGGTTCTTCTCCACGCTGATGCTGATCTCGGGCGCGGCCCCGATCGTCGCGCCCCTGATCGGCGGTCAGGTCCTGCGGGTGACGGACTGGCGGGGCGTGTTCGTCGTCCTGGCGGTGATCGGGGTGCTGCTGCTGGGGCTGGTGTGGACCCGGCTGCCGGAGACCCTGGCTCCCGAGGAGCGGCATCGCGGCGGCATCGGGGAGACCCTGCGCTCGATCCGCGGGCTGCTGGCCGACGGGCCGTTCACCCGGTACACGCTCGTCGGGTCCTTCGCCTTCGCCGCGCTCTTCGCGTACATCTCGGCCTCGCCCTTCGTCGTGCAGGAGATCCACGGGGCCTCGGCGCAGACCTTCAGCCTGCTGTTCGGCCTGAACTCGGTGGGACTGGTGGCGGCCGGGCAGTTCAACGGCAAGGTGCTGGTGGGCCGGGTCCGGCTGGAACGGGTGCTGGTGGCGGGACTGGCGGTGGCGGTGCTCGCCGCGGGCGCGCTGCTGCTGATGTCGCTGGGCGTGTTCGGCGCCACGGGGCTGGTGCCGGTCGCCGCCGCGCTGTTCGTGCTGGTGACGTCGATGGGCGTGATCCTGCCCAACGCCCAGTCGCTGGCGCTGCTGCGCACCAGGCACTCGGCCGGGTCGGCGTCCGCGCTGATCGGCACCTCCTCGTTCCTGGTCGGTGCCGTGGCCTCCCCGCTGGTCGGGATCGCCGGTGAGGGCACCGCCGTGCCGATGGCCGTGGTGCAGCTGGTGGCGGCCGTGGCGGCGCTGGGCTGCCTGGCGGGCCGGCGGTGGCGCGAGGGCGCGGCCGGGACCGAGGGCTCCGGGTCCGGGGAGGAGAACTGAGCGCGCCGAGGCTTCGCGAGGGCACGCCGCTGCGGGCGGGCCTCGACCCCGGGGAGATCGACGCCCTGGTCCGTCATGTGCGCGGGCTGACGTCCGGGGAGCGGCCCTGGGCCGCGGGCGCCGTCGTGGTCGCCGGGCGCGGCCCGGTGCTCGCGGTGGCCGAGGCGGCGGGCTGGGCCGTGCGGTACTCCGGCTGGGACCCGGTGGCCGGCGCCGGGGTCGAACTGCCCGCCGGGCGGCGGGTCGCCATGACCGTGGACACGCCGTTCGACCTGGCCTCGCTGACCAAGCTGTTCACCTCGGTGGCCGCGGTGCAGCAGATCGAGCGGGGCACGCTGGGCATGGACGCGCTGGTCGGCGCGTATCTGCCGGAGTTCCACGCGGCCGCCGGGCACGGCGTCACCGTACGGCAGCTGCTCACGCACACCTCGGGGCTTCGGCCGGAGCTGCCGCTGTACGACTGCGCCGACGCCACCGAGCGGCTCGCGATGCTGCGGGCCGAGGCGCCGACGGGTGTGCCGGGCGAGTACGTGTACTCCGATCTGAACATGCTGCTGCTCCAGCACGTCCTGGAACGCATCACCGGGCGCGGGCTGGACGTGCTGATCCACGACGGCATCACCCGGCCGCTGGGCATGACGGCCACAGAGTTCGGGCCGTGCCCGGGGGCGGCGGCCACGGAGGACCAGCGGCGGCCGTGGGCGAAGGCGGACCGCGGGATGCTGCGCGGTCAGGTGCACGACGAGAACGCCTGGGCGCTGGGCGGGGTGGCCGGGCACGCGGGGCTGTTCTCCACGGGCCGTGATCTGGCGGTGTTCTGCCGGGCCCTGCTGGCGGGCGGCTCGCACGGGCCCGCCCGCATCCTCGGGCCCGACCTCGTGGAGCTGCTGCTGACGCCGCCGGGGCTGGGGTTCGCGCTGGACCAGCCGTGGTTCATGGGCGAGCTGGCGGGCCGGGGCGCGGCGGGGCACACCGGCTTCACGGGCACGTCCCTGGTCCTGGACCCGGCGACGGACACCTTCCTCGTCCTATTGGCCAACACCGTGCATCCGTGCCGGCGGCCCCCGGACAGTCGCCCGCGGGCGACGGCGGCGACCCGGCTGGCGCGGGCGGCCGCGAAGGCCTGAGGCGGCGGGGCGTCGGGAGGCACGGCCGAGGGGGCGGAGGGGGCGACGGTGGCCGCGGCGAAGGGGCCCGCCGGAGCTGAGAGAATCGCGGGGTGAACGCCCCCGTAAGCCCCGCCGAAACTCTGCGCGCCGCTCTCGCCGGGCTGCTCGACGGTCTGCCGCCGCGGCAGGCCGCGCAGGCGGTCGAGCGGCTGATCGCCAACTACCGGGGGACCACCCCCACCGACGCCCCGATCCTGCGGGACCGGGCGGACGTGGCGGCGTACGCCGCGTACCGGATGCCGGCCACCTTCGAAGCGGTGTCGGCGGCGCTGGAGGCGTTCGCGCGGGCCGTGCCCGGCTGGGTGCCGGGCAGCCAGGTGGACGTCGGCGGCGGGACGGGCGCCGCGACCTGGGCGGTGAGCGCGACCTGGGACGGGCCGCGCGAGGTGACCGTGCTGGACTGGGCGGAGCCCGCGCTGGCCCTGGGCCGGGAGATCGCGGCGGCCAACCCGGCGCTGGCCGGCGTACGGTGGCGGCGCTCGCGGATCGGGGCGGCGCTCACCCTGGAGAGCACCGACCTCGTCACCGTCTCCTATGTCCTCAACGAGCTCGCCGAGGCCGACCGCCGGGCCCTCGTGGACACGGCCGCGGCCGCCGCGCGGGCCGTGGTGATCGTCGAGCCGGGCACCCCGGACGGCTACGCCCGGATCATCGAGGCCCGGGACCGGCTGATCGCCGCCGGTTTCCGCGTCGCCGCGCCCTGTCCGCACAGCGCGGCCTGTCCGATCGTGCCGGGCGAGGACTGGTGCCACTTCGCGGCGCGGGTCAGCCGCTCCTCCCTGCACCGGCAGATCAAGGGCGGCTCACTGCCGTACGAGGACGAGAAGTTCGCCTATGTCGCGGCGACGCGCCTGCCCGCCGACGGCTCCCCCGTCTCCCCCGCGCCCGCCCGGGTCGTACGCCGGCCGCAGATCCGCAAGGGGCAGGTGCTCCTCGACCTGTGCGAGGCCGACGAGCACCTGCGCCGTACGACGGTCACCAAGCGCCACGGCGACCTCTACAAGGCGGCCCGCGACGCGGAGTGGGGCGATGCCTGGCCCCCGGCGGACTGACCCGTCGGCGCCCGGGACCCTCGCGTACCCTGCGGGGCCATGAACGCTGTGAAAACGGACGAGGAGCCCACCTCGGGGGCGCGCGGGATCGCGGTGGTGACGGGCGCGGGCTCGGGCATCGGCCGCGCGGTCGCCGTGGAACTGCTGAACGCCGGCTGGTCGGTGGCGCTGGCGGGCCGCCGGGCCGGGGCGCTGGAGGAGACGGCGGCGCTGGCACCCGGGGGCACCTCGATCGCCGTGCGGACGGACGTCTCACGGCCCGAGGACGTGGAGGCGCTGTTCGCCGCGACGGTCGCCCGCTTCGGCCGCGTGGACCTGCTGTTCAACAACGCGGGCACGTTCGGGCCCGGCGGCGTGCCCGTGGAGGAACTGCCCTACGAGGCGTGGCGTCACGTGGTGGACACCAACCTCAACGGGGCGTTCCTGTGCGCGCAGGCGGCGTACCGGCGGATGAAGGAGCAGGACCCGCAGGGCGGCCGGATCATCAACAACGGGTCGATCGCGGCGCACACCCCGCGCCCGCACTCGGTCGCCTACACGGCCACCAAGCACGCGCTGACCGGGCTCACCAAGTCGCTGTCCCTGGACGGGCGGCCGTACGGCATCGCGGTCGGGCAGATCGACATCGGCAACGCGGCGACGGACATGACGGTCCGCATGCAGACGGGGGCGCTCCAGGCCGACGGGCGCGTGGCGCCCGAACCCGTGATGGACGTGGCCGACGTGGCGCGCACGGTACGGCACATGGCGGAGCTGCCGCTCGCGGCGAACGTGCAGTTCGCGACGGTGCTGGCCACGGCGATGCCGTACGTCGGCCGCGGCTGAGGACGGCCCGGGGCGCACCCGGCGGGGCGCCCGGGGCCTTCGCAACAGGCCCGGCCGGCCGGGCGCGGTCGCGGTTCGGCGCCCACGCCTCTTGCCCGCCCGGGCAATTGCACAACCGGATTTTGAAACTCCGCCCTATTGCGGCCGGTAGGAGGCTTATGCTCAACTCTCCTACACAAGAGCTTCACACTTGAGGCTCTGTGGTTCCGGCCAACCCGAGGGGGGAGGCGGCAGCCGTTCCACGGCGCCGGGTGGGGGTGGACCCCGTCCGGGACGACGGGGTACGCACCGGCACGTGGAACGGCTGCCGCATGACCAGCTGATCCTCGCGGATCAGGCCTGGCCGGTCTCGAAGCGGGAGATCCTGCCGTCCTCGGACACCTCGAAGTGCCAGCGGGTGCGCATCTCGCCCCAGGTATCGTTGCGGTAGCTGGCGAGCAGGTCACGGCCGTTGTTCATCTCCCGGTCCACGTCCATGTGGCCGTGCGAGGAGAAGATCTCCCGGTCGATCCAGTCGGTGAGGTCCCGGTCGGAACCGTCGTCGGACATGGTCGCGTCGGGCGCCATCAGGTCCATGAACCGACGGCGGTCGTGCGCGTTGACGGCGGTGACGAAGGCGCGGACGGCCGGGTCGCTGAGCTTGGCGGTCTGAATCGTCATGCGGTCAGCCTCACACCGGCCCCACGGCCCCGCCACCGGAGTACGCGGCCGCTCCCGTCACCGGGCCGACGGCCACCCGAACGGCCGTACGGGCACAGCCACCGAAGGGCCCCGGTGCGACGGTGGAGGACGACACGCACAGCGGGGGACGTCTCTCTTCTGGAGTCATCGTGACCTGTTACGAACGACGTGATCTGGGCCTGCTGCTGCTCCGGCTGGCCACGGGCGGCGTGCTCGCCGCGCACGGCGCGCAGAAGCTGTTCGGCTGGTTCGGCGGCCACGGCATCGAGGGCACGGGCCAGTTCATGGAGTCCGTCGGCTACCGGCCGGGCAGGGCCAGCGCGCGGGCGGCCGGACTCGCCGAGGCGGGCGGCGGCGCGGCGCTGATGCTGGGCCTGGCCACCCCGGCCGCGGGCGCGGCGGCGGCCGGCGCGATGACGGGAGCCGCGGCGGTGCACGCACCCAACGGCTTCTTCAACCAGTCCGGCGGCTACGAGTACGCGGCCACCCTGGGCCTGGCCGCCACCGGTCTCGCGATCACGGGTCCCGGCCGTCTCTCCCTCGACCACGCCCTCGGCCATGTCTTCGACCGCGGCTGGATGGTCCCCACGGCCCTCGCCGCGACGGCCGCGGCCACCGCGGTGGTGGTCGGCACCCGCAACAGGCAGCTCCGCAAGGACGAACAGGCCGAGCAGCAGGCCCTGTTCGACGAGTCCGAGGCCCTGCTCGGGGAGTAGCGCCGCCGACCGGATCGCCCGGCCCGGACGGCCCTCCTTCGGCCGACGGGCCGGAGAACATCCCCTCCGGCGGGCCGACTTGGGGGGGACGGCTCCCTCCGCTCATCGGCCGGGCCCGCACCGCCCCTCCGGCACCGCTGTCCGGACCGGGCCGACGCCCGGAAGGACCGCGTTCCGCATCAGCCCGGCCTCTGGCGACCGCGTTCCGAGTCAGCCCCAGCTTCCGGCAACCGCGGCCCCGATCAGCCCGGCCTCCGGCAACCGCGGCCCGGATCAGCCCGGCCCCGGCCGTCCCTGAGTGCCCGGGGCCGCGCCGAGGGACCGGTCGCGCACCCGCGCCAGATGCCGCGCGAAGGTCTCCCTGGCGGCGGGCGTCAGTGAACGCAGCGCGACCATCGCGGTGATGACCACGTCGCACAGCTCCGCCTCGACGTCGTCCCAGGTGTGGGTGACCCCCTTGCGCGGGTTCTGCCCGGTCGCCCCGATCACCGCGCTCGCGACCTCGCCGACCTCCTCCTGGATCTTCAGCAGCCGCAGCAGCAGTCCTTCCCGCCCGCCGTAGTCAGGATTGCCGTCGAGCCACTCCCAGAGCGCGTCGACGGTGTCCCAGGGGTCGGTGCCGGGTGCCGGTGTCACCTCGTGTGTCATGCGGGGCAGCCTGCCACGGAGACGCGCCCTTGCGGTCGCCCGGCGCCGATGGCGACCCGCGTCGGCCGTGCGGCTGCGCTCTGCCCACTTACATCAGCAGAGCGCAGCGGGCCCGAAGAGCCCTCCGGGAGATCATCACCATCCGTCCCGCGCTCTGCTCGAGCTGAGAGAGGCCGACATGGGTGCGACTCCGAACACCTCCACGACCACCATCACCGTCGATACGACACAGACGACCGACTGCCGCGGTACCGCCAAGTTCCTCGTCATCGCCGAGTCGGTGGCAACGCAGGCCAACAAGGACCTCGCCAATCTGACGAAGAGCGGCGACGATTCGGTGGACGTCACGGGCGAACTCCTCGCGGCCGGCGTCAGTGCGGCCGCCTCGGTCGGCCTGCTCCTCGCCAGCAGCGTCAACGCGGGCGTGGCCACCGCAGGCCTGGTCACCTCCAACGACTCGGTGGGTCAGCTGGAGATCTCCGTCTCCAACGAATCCTCGCAACCTGTGACGATCTACAACTACGAGACGACGAACTGCGCGGCCAGCAACCTGCCCAACCCGCTTCCTCCCGGGTCGAGCGACGTGGCCGTGATCACCAAGGACGACAGCTTCGCGGACAACGACACGGTCAGGCTGGACTTCTGCATCGGCGGCAGCGATCCCATCCTCTTCAGTCTCTGGTACACCTACAACGCCGACGACGACGAGCGGTGGTTCCTCAGCGCCGACGTCGACGACGCGACGGCGACGGGCTCGAACCCGACGTACGCCAACAGGCAGACCTACGCCCACAGGCGTCAGATGTTCGGGCTCACCTTCGCCGCGCCCACCACGGCCCCCACCAAGCCCTCCTTCTCGGTCTACAGCTCGCCCATCGAGACCGGCAGCGGTCTGCTGTCCCTCGTCATCTACGACCTGGCCCCTTGATTCCCCGACCCGACCAGACGGAAGAGTCCCCGGCAGCCCTGCTGTCGGGGACTCTTCCGCCTACGACCCGTCTACGAGTCCATCTCCGCCCGGTGCCGGAAGCGGGGCGGCCAGTCCGCGGCGGAGAGCACCCCTTCCGCGTACGCGCGTGCCACGATGGCCCCCCTGCTGCCGGCCGAGAGCCTCTGCCGCAGCTGTTTCAGCCGGTAGTCGATTCCTTGACGACTCATGCACAGGGCGTCCGCGATCTCCGCGTTGCTCTCGCCCACGGCCAGCCGCTCCAGCACCTGCCCGTCGAGGTCGGACAGTTCGGGGCTGGCGCTTCTGGCGGTCATCTGCGTGGCCGGTTCGCCCCATGACTCGACCGTCCAGGCCGTGGCCATCGGGTCGCTGGCGCTGTCGCGGAGGGTCCGGATGCCCACTCTGGCGAGCAGCGTCTCTCCCCCGTGACGCGTGAAGACCAGGTCCTGCTCGGCGGTGATGTCCTGGCCGTCGGCCAGCGCCTGCCGCAGCGCGTCGTACGACTCCCGTGAGCAGGGGTTGATCCAGCGGCCGAGGTCAAGTCCCGCCAGTTGCCCGGGGGGCAGACCCAGCATGGCACCGAACTCCTCGTTGGCCTCCTCCACGCACTGCCGGAGGTCCACGACGGCCAGTGGCCGGCGGGCGCTCTCGATGAGCGCGCGGTAGCGCTGCTGTCCGTCCTCCAACTGCTCACGCAGCCGTATCGCCTCGCTGACGTCCAACGCGGTGTGCAGGGTGAGTTCGGCTCCGCTCGGGCCGGGCACGGACAGGCGACGCGACCGGAACACCCGGTCCCCGCTGCTGCTCGTCCATTCGCCGTTCTGCGGCGGCTCGCCCGACGCCACCGGTAGGAGCGCCTGCTCCCGATTGCCGACCGCCTCCTCCGCACAGGCCGCGCCCACGGCGTCGAGGAACAGCTGGTTGGCGAAGATCACGCGATCGTCCGGGTCCAGGATGGAGGCCGCGCACGGGCCTTGTTCCAGGAAGGCGTAGAGCAGTTGCTCCGAACTGGCGCGCCGCCGCTGCTCCTCCATCGCCTCCGACAGGTCGACGGCGGCGCCCATCACCCCGACGATCTCGCCGTCCGCTCCCCGCAGAGGTGCGACACAGGCCCGGATCGCCCCGGTCCACCCCATCAGCCAGTTGACGGTCTCACCGGCGCGGGCCCGCAGGTGCGCGGCGACATCGGGGTGCTGCGGATACCGGAGGTCGAACCCCTTCCGCCCCTCCTGCGCGACGACGGCCCGGGACATGGCCACCTGATGGTTCAGTCCGGGACCGGCCACCATGGTGGTGAAGGTCAGGTTGAGATCCGTGGTCCACAGCCCCAGCGGCAGCGTTGTCAGCACCCCTGCCAACAGCGACTCAAACGGCTGGGACGGCATCTTCCGGGCACATGTCAGCCTGCCTCCTGCAACATGGCCTTCATCTTTGCAGGTTGCACCTAGGGTCCGCCAACGTCGGAACTCAGGGTTGACCTCCGGTCGGCCATGGCGGCGGGCATGCGTCTCCCCCGACGGCACGGGACTCCCAGCCCGCGGCGCCGTACGAGAGGACGGTGAGCCTCCCGCCTGCGGACTCCAGCGCGCAGACGGTCGGGGGGTCGGCCGGATGCAGGGTGGGGAAGACGGCGTCCGCGCGGGGCACTTCAGGCATCCGCCCGACCGCTCCGAGGACCGGGAGGACATCGTCCGGCGTTTGCGCCCGCATCGCTCGGAGAGTGCCGTCCCGTCCTGTCAGATAGACGAGCGCCTCCCCCTGCGGCCCTCCGGCGACCCGCACGTCCCGCACGGGACACCGCCCGGCCGCCTCGATCGGACCACGGCGTCCCGCCCACGCGTAGAGCACTCCGTCCCGGCCGGTGAAGAGGGGACGGGGCGTGAGGGGGTCGACCCGCCCTTACGTTCCGACCACACCGCTCGCCCCGAGGCCACCGCCGCCGTACTCGGTCGGGCCCCACAGCACGGACGTGCCCTGTCGCCCCTGCCAGCGCAGCAGCCTGCCCTCCAGCGCCGCGTCCACCACCCACACGTCGGGGCCGGTCATGGAAAGGGTGAAGGCGGACGTACCGAACCCCTCCGGCATCCGGTAGTACGTCATCGGATGGGCCGGGCTGCTGAGCCACAGCCGGGGAACGGGCGAGCCGGCCCGCCTGGCCGTCCCGTAGAGGACGGGCGTCCAGTGGAGCGGCCCTGCCCGGTAGTAGGTCACGGCGAGCCGCACGATCCCCTTGCCCAGGCCGTACCGCACCGGACTGCCCAGACCGCCCGGCGTCAACGGGGCCCACCACAAGTCACCCGACGCGTCGGTCCAGTGGGCGCACACGGTCAGCCCCTGGACCGTCACCACGACCGCGGTGGCCGTGGACGGCTGGCCCGGCAGCTCCTGGAGGTGCCAGGAACCGCCGGGCCCGGACGGATCCCGCGACAGATGGCGGACGCGACCCCATCCGTCCTCGTTTCCGTCCTCGTTCTCCGTGAGAACGAAGGCTTCGGCGGTGCCGTCCTTGAACGGATTACGGAAGGGGGCGACGGGAGCGGGACCGCTCTGGTCGAGATACTCCCGGCCTGTTTCGCCGTGCGCTCCTTTTTCGCCGTGCGCTCCTGTTTCACGGAAAGCCATGGAAGCCTCCTCGGCGTTCTGTCCTTCAAGTGGGTCGTACAGGCGGCGGCAAAAGCCTGAAATCGCTCCCCTTCCGGGGCGCCCGTGGCACCGTTCGGGCGAATGCGCCGCGCCGGTCCCAGGCATACGCCGAATCGGCCCCCGGAGGACGGTCGCAACTTCAGGCAGAAGCCAGGAAAGCCACCGAGCGGGTCGCACAACTCCCTTTCAAGCTGGGTGACGTGACGGAGTTCTCATTGATCGGAGGATGCCGCCGTGAGCCCTTACGACAGGGAATGGATCACGACAGAACTGAAGAGATTCGCCGAGCGCGCCGAAGCGGGAGAGAAACCTCGGTCGCTGCACGAAGAGCTCCTGCAGCGGCTCTGGCCCTGGGGAAAGCGGACAGCCGACCGGCTGGCGGCAGGCCTCCCGGCCGAAGCCGACCGCGACGCGGTGCGCAGCGAGGTCATGTGGGAGCTGTACCAGGCGATCGTCAGGATCGACTGGAAGAGGTACGAGGTGTGGCCCGCCCTGCTCAGAGCCCGTATCCGGGGCGCGTTCACGGCGGCCGCACGGGCCGAGGACCCGCTCTCACGAGGCCAGCGCCGTGCGCGCAGGCAGTTCCTCAGGCTGGAGGAGAGGGCCGTGCAGGGCCTGGGGCGCATGCTCACCCCCGGCGAGAAGGCCGGCCTCGCGTCCCGGGTGGGCCCGAGGAACGGTGAGCTCTTCGTTCTTCACGGCTTCCAGCGCCCCGCGAGCATCGAGGACGTCGAACTCTCCCTTGCCGACCCGGCGCAGGATCCCGAGAGCGAGACCGTTCGCAGATTCCACGGAGAGGCCCTTCGCGACTGGCTCGAGAACGACCTCCCTCCCGAACTGGCTGCCCGCCTCTCCGAATTGCTCCGGCGGGACACCGATTCCCTGCCGGCCGGCCTGCGCGGAAGGCTCACGCCGTATCTCCCGGCACTTCGGCTTCGCCTGGCCGATCCCGACGACCGTATGCCGCTCCCGGAAAGGAACCGGAATGCCGCGTAATACTCCCCCGCTCCGCTCGCGAAGGAGAAATCGGATGATGACGATCCTGACGTCAGAACGGTTGTGGCGCCGTCCACTGGCGCTGGCGACCACACTGTTCCTCACCGTGACGGCCTGGAGCGCCACGGCACTTCCCTCGGCCCACGCGCCGGCCGGCCATTCGGTAGCGCTTGCCGGGACCGAGAAGTCCAGGACTCAACAGCCGTTCGGTGGCCTCGACCGAAGCGGTGGCGGGAACACGGGCGGCGGGGCGAGCACCGAAGGGTGGCCGATGTTCCGTTTCGACTCGGCACACACGACGTTCAATCAGCACCTCACCGGGCTGCAGAAGTCAGAAGTGCCACAGCTCCGGTTGAAGCCGGGCTGGCCCTTCGACGCGGGGGGCGCCGTCGCCTCCTCCCCGGCGGTCGTCGACCGGGTCGCCTACGTCGGTTCCAACGACACGCACCTCCACGCGGTCGACATGAACGGCAGCCTCCTGTGGCGTTTCCCCACCAACGGCGACGTCGTGTCCTCACCCGCGGTGGTGGGCGAACAGGTCTTCTTCACCTCCGCCGACGGGAACCTCTATGCCGTCAGCACCTCGGGAAAGGCATTGTGGTCGAAAGCCTTCGGATTCGGACGATCGTCCCCGGCCGTCTCCGAGGACGGAACAACCGTGTTCGCCGCCGCCGAGGACGGAGACAAGCGTCTCTACGCCTTCGAGGCGGCGACCGGAAACCTCAAGTGGACCTACCCCAACGCGGGAGCCGGGAACGGCTATCAGGGATCGCCGGCCGTGAAGGGGGGCAGGGTCTACATCGGTGACGACCAAGGCGTCGTGGCCGCCCTCGACGTGAACACCGGTGCCGCGGCCTGGACATACGACAGCCCCGGCGCGGAAGGCATTCTCTCTTCCCCGGCCGTGACCGACGAAGCGCTCTACATCGGCATCGGCAACTCGCTGACGGCGCTCGATCCCGCCACGGGCCTCCCCAAGTGGCAGGTGCCGACCGGTGGGCGTGTCACGGCCTCGCCTGCCGTCGACACGACCCACGAGCTCGAGGACCGCGTCTATGTGACCGCCAACGACGGGTTCCTGTACGCCGTCCAGAACCACGGGACCACGGTCCAGCAGACCCGCGTAGGCCCCGCGGGAACGTCCGGACTCGTCTCCTCCCCTGCCGTGGCCCACGACGTCGTCTACGTCGGCGCCGGCAACTACGCCGCCGCGTACGACGCGACCGACCTGACTCCGCTGTGGACGGGTGATCCCACGAACGGCCGTGTGACCTCGTCGCCGACCCTCGCCGAGGGGCAGCTCTTCGTCGGTTCGGAGGACGGAGCGCTGTACGCCTACTCCGTGACCGGCGGTCCGGCCACTCCGGCCCCTCCGGCAGTCCCGGCCACCCCTGCTGCCCCTGCGCCGACACCGGGTTCCGCGCCGACATCCGGAGCGGCGCCCGCTCCCGCGGCCCCTGTGACTCCCGCGACTCCTCCGGTGTCGTCGCCCGCCACCGCGTCCCCGGCCCAGCCGTCGACGGCCGGTGCTGTGACACCCCCGCCCGGAAAGTAGCTTCCCTTCCCGGACACTCCAGCCGGTCACAGCGGCAGCGCCGGGCCCGGCCCGGCGCTGCCTTCTCCAAACGCCCGCTCGTCCCGGTGCGGGTTCTGGTTCACGCCCCCCCGTTCCCGGGCACCACGAGAGAGGCCTGCCGCGATGAAGAACCCGAAGCAGACCCTGCATGGCGTCATGCACACCCTCATCGGCCTCGTACTGGTACTCCCCGTCGTCGTGGAGGTGAGCGGCCTGCACACCACCGTCCCGTGGGTGGCGGGAGCATTGGCCGTGTCAGCGGCGCTGTCTCGCATCCTGGCGGTCCCGTCGGTCCGAGCCGCTCTGCCCGAATGGCTCCGTCCGGTCCATGAGACGCCGTCGGCCGGCGAAGGGACTAACGGCTCCGTGCCGGACGTCCCGCCTGATCCGGCGGAGCCGACCCGCCGCTGAACCGCGGCCCACCGGCGTGGTCGGCCGCCATGCCCCGCGAGGCGGACGGGGCTGCTCGCCGTCGTGCAGCTCTCCCCAGGGCCTGTCGTCAGACTCCCGTCGTCGCCCGGAGGGCGGCCCTGCGGCGTCAGGTGCGTGCGCTGGGGGAGTGCCGGGTGCAAGCCCTCGTACCGGACGTACTCGGGCTTGCACCCGGTGCGGCGAGTGGGGGCACCTCCCGCGAAGTGGGGGAGCGTGCAGGGCGTCGCGGGGCAGGCGGGAGTTCGACGACAGGCCCTAGTCCCGCCGACCTGCCGAGGCCGGGCCCATGGGCTCGTAGTACTCGGTGAACAGCTGGCCCACCAGCTCGCCGCGGCTGGTCACGCCGAGCTTCTCGAAGATCGCCTTGATGTGGTCGCGCACGGTGTGCGGCGACAGATGGAGCTCCTCGGAGATGCCCCGGGTGGACAGGCCGCGCGCCACCCGCTGGGTGACCTCGAGCTCGCGCTCCGACAGCTCGTAGGCCTGCACGACGAGCGGCGTGACATCGGAGACCGGGGCGCGTTCGATGATCACCGCGGAGACGCCCACCCGTCCGTCGGCCTCCCGCAGACAGGACCCGTGGCACACCAGCCAGCGGCCGCTGCGGGTGCGCATCCTGATCCGCGCGGGCTCGCCGCCGCGCCCCTCCGCGATCGCCCTGGCCCGCATCGCGGTGCCGTGCGCCCACAGCGGTACGCGGATGCCGAGCGCGGTGAGCGAGGCGGGACCCTCCGGCATCTCCTCCAGATAGCGCCGCGCCTCGTCGTTGGCCGAGACGAGGGCGCCACTGGCGTCGAACAGGAGCAGTCCGGTGCCGGTCGGAGCGTCACCGGAGGGCTCGGGGCGCTGCTTGGCGTACGCCCTGAGCAGGCGGGCGATCGGTGTGCCCAGATCCTCCAGGAAACGGCGCTCCCCGGTCTTGAACTCGGCTCGCCCCTTCTCGCGGAACAGGCTGACGTACCCGTGCGGCCGGCCGTCCACGCGCAGCACGGCCCGCAGCTCGTCGTGCACCCCGCGCGGCGCCAGGAAGCCCCGGTACAGGGAGCTGCGCTCGGGCTCGCCCCCGGTGGTCTCCCACAGGCTCGCCACCGGCACCGGCGCCAGCGCGAGGTCCCGGAACAGGTTGATCTTCTCCGTGAACAGCTCGTACTGCCAGTACACGGCGCAGCTGTGGTCCTCGACGTTCTCCGCGAAGATGGGTGAGGTGACCATCCCGGTCTCCGGGTCCGTGGCCCGCCAGACGGCGGCGTCGTACGGGACCACCCTGCGCAGTTGCGTCGCGAGCGTGCTGAACAGCGTGTGCGGGCTGTCGGCACGTCCGGCACGTGAGATGAGTTCGTCGCGACCGATGGCGGTGGGCATGCTCCGGCACTCCGTTCCGGGGTGGCCTAGGGTCCCTCTCCCACGGCGATCCGCCAGAAGGGTCCTAGAGAAGTTGAGGTAGGCCTGCCTTTCTCGAACTGATTACCACCGTACGCTACTTGGCGGTTCGAGGCCGGTGACGGCGGCCGGAGCCGGCCGTCACCACACCTCGTCCGGCAGCCACTGGACGTGCCGCGGCACCCCG
The DNA here is from genome assembly GCF_055587025.1 of Streptomyces sp. NPDC048600. Taxonomy (NCBI): domain Bacteria; kingdom Bacillati; phylum Actinomycetota; class Actinomycetes; order Kitasatosporales; family Streptomycetaceae; genus Streptomyces; species Streptomyces sp. NPDC048600. The sequence goes on from NZ_JBVJGZ010000003.1 coordinate 201,951, forward strand.
GCGAGCACGGGCCCGTCCGCGTGGACGTCCGGGGCCGGCAGGTCCGCCTCCTCCGGCATCCTCGGCATCTCCGGGCCGACGTAGAGCGGGTCGACACGGATCTCCTCGATCTCCAGCGGCCTCAGCAGCGCCAGGAGCGCGGGCCGGGACAGCCGGATCCACCGCTGGGTGGGCCCCAGCGCCGCGTGGAGCCGTTCCTCGCCGGTGAAGGCGAGGCCGACCCGCTCCTGGCCGGCGCCCGGCCGGGCCGTACGCACGACGGCCGGCGCGCCGTCGAGGTCGTGGGCCCGGACCGGGACGAACAGAAGCGCGTCCACTACGTCACGTCTCGAGGCAGAACTCGTCGAGCGGGTAGCCGACGTGCCGGTCCTCCGTCGGCAGGAAGCCGAGCACCTTGTCGCCGGGCTTGAGCTCGGTGCTGTTGAGGACCTTGCCACCGGGGCCGAGCACCCGCACGTGCCAGTCGTCCTGGAGGATCAGGTTGACCTCGCGGCCGTCGGTGGAGACCGCGTTCACCGAGATCAGCGGCCTGGTCTCGATCTTGACCCGGCCGACGGTGACGAGCCGGGTGCGGCCCTCGACGTCGGCGGCCACGATCTTGCTGCCCGCCTTCAGCTCGCTGAGGTAGTTGGTGCGGCCGTCCTTGGACAGCGTGTACGAGTGGATGGCGCCGGCGTTCACCCGGAACGGGCGGGTCGGCATGTACGGCAGCGGGTGGGTCTCGCTGACGCAGAGGATCATGCCCTTGGAGTGCGACCCGACCAGGATGCCCTCGTCCTTGCGGAAGTAGGTGCAGGTGTCGACGCAGGCGCGCTCGCCCATACCGACGTGCTCGGTGCTGACGACCTCGAGCTCGGTCAGGGCCAGGTCGGGGGTCTCGGCGTTCACCACGGTCTTCAGGGCGGTCGCGTCGCCGACCCTGCGGGGCGCCATCATGACGCCGTCGGAGCCGTGCTCGAGCACACCGAAGATGATCTCGGCCTCCTCGACGTCGGCCGCCACCGTGATCAGGCTGCCCCGGGAGGCGGCGGACGCCGCGATGACGATCTCCAGCGGGATCTTGGTGGGATCGCGGAACAGCAGCAGGCTCCACTGCTCGGTGCGCGCCGACTGGCAGGCGTCCTCCAGCGTCTTCGCGTCGATGATCTCCACGAACCGGCCGAACTCGAGGCCGGGGTGCTTGATCGCCAGCTCGGCGGGGGTGATCTTGTGGAAGTCGGGGTCCACGATGACCACGGTGGCCTCGCCGAAGTCCTCCGGGAGGGCCTTGCCACGGGGGAACAGCACCTTGGTCACGGTCGGGGGCAGACCCTCCAGCGCCGCCGGGTCCGCCGCGACGATGCCGTCGATCCGCTGATGCAGCGCCTCCTGGACGATGGCGTCACGGGCCTCGTCGAGGTTGCGGATGTCCAGCCAACTGAGCTTCATGCGTAGGGCTCCTAGAAGTCACTCACTGTGGATGAGGTCGGCCAGCTTCGCGGCCATGACGCCGGGATCGGGCGCCTCGAAAACGTTGCGGCCCATGGCCACACCTGCGACGCCCGCGCTCAGCGCCTCGCTGACGTGGGCCAGGACCTGGCTCTCGTCCTCGTTGCGCGGACCGCCGACGGTGATGACCGGGACGGGAGAGCGGGAGGTGATCTCCTTCATCTCCGTCACCGAGCCGACGTACGGGGCCTTCACCAGGTCGGCTCCGAGATCGGCGGCCAGGGTCACCGCGTGCGCCACCAGGGCGGGGTCGCGCGGATCGCTGATCCTGGGGCCGCGGGGGTACATCATCGCCAGCAGCGGAACGTTCCAGCGGTCGCAGGCGTCGGCGACCGCCGCCAGGTCGGATATCTGCCGCTGCTCGCCGTCCGAACCCAGGTTGACGTGCACGCTCACCGCGTCCGCGCCCAGCCGCAGGCTCTCCTCCACCCCGGCCACCAGGTACTTGGCGTCCGGGTCGGGAGCGTGCACGGTGCCGGCGCTCAGATGGACGATGAGCGAGGTGTCGGCGAACCAGGCGGGATCGACGTGCCGGAGACTGCCCTTGTGCAGGACGATCGCGTCCACCCGGTTGGTGGCCAGCCGGCCCACCAGCGCGTCGAGCCCCTCGCCGCCGGTGATCGGTCCCTGGCTCACCGAATGGTCCAGCGGCACGATCAGCAGCCGTTCGGAATCGTTTCGGAAGAGGCGCCGCAGGCGGAGTCGCCTACCGAACGCGCCATTGGCGATCATGGGATTCCTCATTTCTCCGTGCCGGTCATGAACCAACCCTGAAGAGGGCGGGTTTCTTCGGCATCTCGTCCACATATCGCGGGCCGTGCGTTTCCGATATCGACGGGAAACATCAGCGGTCAAGACTCGTGGGTAACCGGCGAGAAAGGTGTCCACAAGTGACGACCATAAAGATTGACGGGCACGGTCTGAGCATCGGTCAGGCCGTGGCCGCCGCCTCCCGCGAAGGTTCGGAATTCACGGTCTCGGAGGACGCGCTCACGGCGATGAACGCCTCCCGGAACCTGAAGCTGGAGATCCTCGCGACCGGCAAGCCCATCTACGGGGTGACGACGGGCTTCGGTGACAGCGTCAACCGGCAGATATCGCCGGAGAAGACCGCACGGCTGCAGAACGAGCTGATCCGCTACCACTTGAACGGAACCGGCCCGCTGGCCTCCGACGAGGTCGTGCGCGCCACCCTGCTGATCCGCGCGAACTGCCTGGCCCGGGGCAACTCCGGCGTCAGCCTCCCCGTCGTGGACCTGCTGCTGGACTTCCTCCGGCACGACATCCTGCCGACCATCCCCGAGCGCGGCTCCGTCGGCGCCAGCGGCGACCTCGTCCCGCTCTGCTATCTCGCCTACGCGCTGACGGGCCAGGGCGAGGTGCGCCACCGCGGCGAGATACGCCGGGCCGCCGATGTGCTGGCCGAGCTGGGCCTCGAACCCGTGACGCTGGAGGCCAAGGACGGTCTCGCGCTGATCAACGGCACCTCCTTCAGCTCGGCGTTCGCCGTCCTGAACACCGAGGCGGCGGCCGGGCTCGCCGACGTGGCGGACATCTGCACCGCGCTGGCCAGCGAGGGCATGCTCGGCAACCGGGGCCACTACGCGCCCTTCATCCACAACGAGAAGCCGCACAGCGGCCAGGGCGCCAGCGCCGCGCTCATCCACCACCTGCTCGAGGGCTCCGAGCTCGCGATGACCTACGACCAGGTCGTCGACCTGAACGACCCGCTGGACGGCCGGCACTACCAGAAGCTCACGCGCAGCATCCAGGACCGCTACTCGCTGCGCTGCGCCCCGCACGTCAACGGCGTGCTGCGGGACATGCTGGACTGGGTCCGCACCTGGATGACGGTGGAGATCAACTCGTCCAGCGACAACCCGCTGTTCGACCCCTCCACGGGCGCCGTGTACAGCGGCGGCAACTTCTACGGCGGGCACGTCGTCACCGCGATGGACTCGCTGAAGACTGCGGTCGCCGGGATCGCCGACCTGCTCGACCGTCAGCTCGCGCTCCTGGTCGACGAGAAGTTCAACAACGGCCTCACGCCCAACCTGATCGCCCGGGTGGACGACGACGACACCGAGGCCGGGCTCCAGCACGGCTTCAAGGGCATGCAGATCGCGTGCTCGTCGCTCACCGCCGAGGCGCTCAAGCACGCGGGCCCGGCCTCCACGTTCTCCCGCTCCACCGAGGCGCACAACCAGGACAAGGTCAGCATGGCCCCGATCGCGGCGCGCGACGCCCGCAACGTGATCGAACTGACCCGTGAGGTCGCGGCCATCCATCTCCTCGCCGCCTGCCAGGCCGTCGAGCTGCGCGGCGTCGACGAGATGAGCCCGCGCACCAGGGCCGTGCACACGCGCATCCGCAAGGAGGCCCCGTTCGCCGCCAAGGACCGGCAGATGGACGGCGACATCGCCGCGGTCGTGGAGATGATCTCCTCCGGCGCCATCACCGAGGCCGCGCGGGTGGGAGGGGACCTGTGACCGTCGCCCCGAACGCCGAGGCGGCCGGTTCGGGACCGGCGCCCGGCGCGCTGCCGGCCATCGGCGACTGGAAGAGCTTCGACGAACTGCGGGCACTGCAGCGGGAGCGGATCGGGCCGATACTGCGGCAGGCCCTCGGGTCGCCGTTCTACGCGAAGCGTCTGCGGCCCGGGCAGGAACTGTCCGAGGTGGGGCTCACCGGGAAGTCGGACCTGCGCGACAGCTACCCCTTCGGCATGCTCGGCGTGCCCAGGGAACGCGTGGCCACGTACCACGAGTCCAGCGGCAGCACCGGCAACCCCACCCCCGCCTACTTCACCGAGGCGGAGTGGACCGATCTGGCCGACCGGTTCCTGCGCAAGACCGTCCCGCTCGGTCCGCAGGACACCATGCTGGTGCGCATCCCCTACGGGCTGGTGCTCGCCGGGCACATGGCCCACTGGGCCGCCATGCGCGGCGGCGCGACCGTCGTCCCCGGCGACTGCCGCTCCCTCGCGGTGCCCTACTCCCGGGTCGTGCGCGTGCTGCGCGACCTGGAGGTGACGCTGACCTGGTCCACCCCGAGCGAGGCCCTGATGTGGGTCGCGGCGGCCAAGGCGGCCGGCCACCCCGCCGACTCCTTCAAGTCGCTGCGGGCGCTGTACGTGGCGGGCGAGCCGATGAGCGGCGCGCGCCGCCGCCGGATCGAGGAGATCTGGGGCGCCCCGGTCATCGAGGAGTACGGCTGCACCGAGGTCGGACCGCTCGGCAGCGACTGCCCGTACGGCCGGCTGCACTTCTGGGCCGACCGGGTGCTGCCGGAGATCTACGACCCGCAGACCGGCGAGGTCACCGCCGAGGGCACCGGGCAGCTGGTCATCACCCCGCTCTACCGCGAGGCGATGCCGCTGGTGCGCTACAACCTCGAGGACCTGGTGGAGCTGCGGTACGAGGACTGCCCGTGCGAGTGGAAGCTCCCGACCGTGCGGGTGATGGGCCGGATCGGCCAGGGCCACACGGTCGCCGGGCGGCGCATCGGGCAGGTCCAGGTGGAGGAGCTGGTCTACCGGCTCCCGGCCTCCTACGGCGTGCTGTTCTGGCGGGCCAGGGCCGAACAGGACCGTCTGGTCGTCGAGATCGAGGTGCCCGGCCCGCACGGTGCGGACGCCGCGGTGGCGCTCGCCGCGTCCGTCGAGGCGGAACTCGGGGTGCCCTGTGTGGCCGGCGCGGTGCCCGAGGGCACGCTGGTGCCGACCGCGCTGCTGGCGGAGCAGCTGGACGCCATGAAGCCGCGGAAGCTGTTCGGGCCCGACGAGGACTGGGCGCAGGCCGTCGTCCGGGGCTGAGACGGGGTGATCGTGGTCGTCGCGCGGTCCACGGCGTGGGACCGCGCCGCGCTCGTGGCGCGGGCCCGGCCGGCCGGCGGCCGGGCGGACCCGGGGTAGCCGGCTCGGACCGGCGGCATGAAGAGGTTCGACGCGCTCGTCCCGTCCGGGCCGGGCGCGGCCTCGTGCTGTCCGTCGTCCGTCGGCAGCACGGGCGAGGGCTGCCGGGTCCGCCTCGGAGGCCGGTCGCCCACATCCTCCTCAAACGGGGGATGGGATGCGGCCCGCCCGGTTGGAAGAGTTTTCCCGTCCCGACAAACAACGGGGTCCGGGAGGACTTGAGGATGACCACAGGCAAGAGCATCGTGAAGCCGGACACGGCGGAACTGTCCGAACGGCTCCGCGGACGGGTCCTGCTGCCGGGAGACGACGGCTTCGCCCAGGAGCTCAACGGGTTCAACCAGATCACCGAGCACTCCCCGGAGCTGATCGCGGTCGTGGCCGGGGCCGGGGACGTGCGCGAGGCCGTGGCCTTCGCCGCCGCCCGCGGGATGCCGGTCGCCGTCCAGGCCACCGGCCACGGCCCGTCCGTCGCGGCGGACGGCGGGCTGCTGATCAGCACCCGCCGGATGCGGGGTGTGAGCGTCGACCCCGTCACGCGGACCGCCCGGGTCGAGGGCGGCACCCAGTGGTTCGAGGTGGTCGAGGCGGCCGCCGAGCACGGTCTCGCCCCGCTGAACGGCTCCTCCCCGCTCACCGGGGTGATCGGCTACACCCTCGGCGGCGGACTCGGGCTGATGGCCCGCAGGTACGGCTACGCCGCCGACCATGTCACCGCCGTGGAGATCGTCACCCCCGACGCCCGGTCGCACCGGGCCACCGCCGACCAGGACAGCGACCTCTTCTGGGCCGTGCGCGGCGGCAAGGGCAACTTCGGTGTCGTCACCGCGCTGGAGTTCGACCTCGTACCGGTGTCGCGGCTGTACGGCGGCGGACTCTTCTTCGCCGGCGAGGCGGCCTCGGACGTCCTGCACGCCTGGAGCGCGTGGACCGCGACCGTACCGGACGAACTCACGTCCTCCCTGGCCCTGTTGCGGCTGCCGGACGTCGAGGCGATCCCGCCCTTCCTGCGCGGCACGCTGACCGTCCACATCCGGATCGCCTACCTGGGCTCGGCGGAGGACGGGGACAAGCTGGTCGCGCCGCTGCGCGCATCGGGCCCGCTGGTCTTCGACACCCTGGCCGACATGCCGTACACGAGGTGCGGGGAGATCCACAACGACCCTACCGAGCCGATCCCCTACAACGAGCGCTCGTCGATGCTCCGCGAGCTGGACGGCACGGCGATCGACGCGCTGCTGGAGCTGGCCGGTCCGGGCGCCGACTGCATCGACCTGGTCGTGGAGCTGCGGCAGCTCGGCGGCGCGGTCGGGCGGCCGCCCGAGGTGCCGAACGCCGTCGACCACCGTGACGCCGCGTTCGCGCTGTCGACCCTCTCCCTCCCCGACAACCGGCCCCCGCTGGTGGTGGACGGCATGGCGGCGTGGAGCACCGGGCGCCGCTATCTCAACTTCCTGGCCAGTCCTGACACCGCGCAGCTCGCCGAGAGCGGCTACGAACCGGCCACCTACGCCCGGCTGGCCGGCATCAAGGCCCAGGTCGATCCGGACAACCTCTTCCGGTTCAACCACAACATCGTGCCGCGTCCCGCCGGTTCGGCCCAGGACTAGCCAGGCGGCACCGCCGTGCCGCGGCACCACCGTCGCGATAGCTCATCGATATATCCCCCTGGAAGGCTGGCGCGGGTCGCATACCACTGTTTGGCGAATTGTCAATCGGGAGGACAAGAGTGAAACGACGTGACGTGATGAAGGGCATGGCGGGCGCCGCGGCGGTCGCGGCGGTGCCCGCGGCCGTCATCCACGCGGGCAACACCTGGGCCGCCGCGCACGACGACGCGGCCGGGACGCGGTCGGCCGAGGAGTCCGCGGACCTCTACACCGAGCAGTACAAGGGCCGCACGATCACCGTGTCGCAGAGCACCGAGAAGGTGCACATAGACGGCAAGGAACTGCACCTCATGAAGCTGGGCGAGGGCGCCTACCTCAGCGCGATGTGCCACTACCGGTTCGAGCCGACCCCGCTGGCCGCCGGCCGCCAGGCGGTCGACGAACTGCGCGGCGCGAACCTGCTGCCGTCCGGCGGCCACCACCATGCCTGACCCGGCAGCGAGAGAACCGAGAAGGAAGAAACCCATGGTTCCCGTCCGCAAGAACCACCTCGACATGACCGCCAGGGAGAAGCGGCGCTTCATCCGCGCGCTGCTGCGGGTGAAGGAGACAGGCGTCTACGACGAGCTGGTCCGGATCCACATACAGATCAACTCGGGCGACTACCTGGACAAGGACGGCGGCGTCGGCAAGCGCTGGGGTCACATGAGCCCGGGCCTGTTCCCGTGGCACCGCCAGTACCTGCTGGTCCTCGAGCGGGCGCTCCAGCAGTTCGACCCCAGCGTCACCATCCCCTACTGGGACTGGACCAGGGACCGGAGCCCGGACTCGCCGCTGTGGGCCGACGATTTCATGGGCGGCAACGGCCGGCCCGGCGACCGCAAGGTCATGACCGGCCCGTTCGCCCGCTGCAACGGCTGGAAGCTCAACGTCAGCGTGGTCCCGGTCGGCGACGAGCACCCCGCGTTCAACGGCCACTACACCGCGGACGACCGTGACTACCTCGTCCGCGACTTCGGCACCACGAACCCCGAGCTGGGGACGGCGAAGGAGCTGGAGGACACCCTCGCCATCCCGACGTACGACACTCCGCCCTACAACTACACCTCGGGCTACGGAAGCGAGACACAGTCCCTGCGCAACCACCTGGAGGGGTACGCGAAGTTCCCCTACGAGGCCAACCTCGGCAAGCTGCACGGCGCGGGCCACACCTGGGTCGGTGGCCACATGCTGTACATCGGGTCGCCCAACGACCCCATCTTCTTCATGCACCACTGCTTCCTCGACAAGGCCTGGTCGATCTGGCAGCAGCAGCACCCGGACGTTCCGCAGTACCTGCCGGTGGAGGAGCACCCTGACGTCCCCTCGCTGCACACCGAGCTCGCGCCCTGGTACACGATGACGCCCGCCGACCTGCTGGACCACACGAAGTTCTACCGCTACGAGTAATATTTCCCGGGGGGACCAGGAAATACCTCGCACCTGCTTCGCCGCGCCGACTACCAAAGTTGCCATCGACATTCACATAATGCCGATGGCAGCTTTGTTGGCGCGGTCACGGGCGTTCGGTCGCCCGCGCTTCAACTTTCGCACATCACTGCACGGGGGTATGGATATGTGCGCCGAATATGCGTTCCGAATACTTGGCCCGCTGCTCGTGACGAACGGCGGGGAAGAAATCGAGATAAGCGGAACCCGCAGGCAGAAGTTATTAGCCGCGCTGCTTCTGCAGCCGAATCAGATGGTCAGCCTCGACCGGCTCGTCGACGCGATGTGGGACGACCAGCCACCCGCGTCCGCCCACGGACAGATCCGTATCTGCGTCTCCGGCCTGCGCCGGATGCTCGGGGGCAGTGAGCGCGACAGCGTGATCGAGACGCACCCGTCCTGCTACCGGATCAGGGTGCACGACGACAACCTCGACCTGTTCACCTTCGAGCGCCTGGTCTCCCAGGGGCGGGCCATGATCCGCGACAACCAGCTGGAGCGCGCCGAGAGGCTGCTGCGGTCCGCTCTCGGGCTGTGGCGCGGTCCGGTCACGGCGGGCATCGAGAGCCCGGCGCTGGCCGCCCTCGTCGTCAGGCTCCACGAGGAGCGGCTGACGGTACAGGAGGAGTACTTCGACGTGGCCCTGAATCTGGGGCGGCACCAGCAGATCATCGGCGAACTCACCGGTTTCGTCACCGACAACCCGTTCCGGGAGCGCGCCTGCGCCCAGCTGATGCTGGCGCTCTACCACTCGGGCCGCCAGGCGGACGCTCTGGAGACCTTCCGCACCGTCAGGACACGGTTCTCCGAGGATCTCGGCATCGAACCGGCCCGCGATCTGCGCGTCCTGCACGAGTCGATCCTGGTGGGGCGGCTCTCCCCGGTGGGACCGCGTCACTCGGACGTCCTGGCGCCCCCGGCACGCCCGCAGGGGAACCAGGCCTGTCCGGCCGGTGTCACCCTGCTCTCGCGGACCTCGCCGAACACCGTCGCGGCCGACCGGATGGAGCAGCTGCGCCAGGAGAACGACCAGCTCCGCGTGGAACGCGACGGGCTGCGGCGGATCCTGTCCGCGTTCCTGGACCTCAACTCCGAGCCCGGCGCCCCGGCCTGCTGACCCGGCGCACGACAACGCCCCTCCCCCGGTTCCCGTCGGAGCGAACCAGGGGAGGGGCGTTCTCGTCTCTTCGCCGGGGCGGTCCTGGGCGCCCTCCGGCTCTTCGCCGGCGCGGTCCGGGGCCTTCCCGCTCTTCGCCGACGCGACCCGGGGTCCCTCCCGCGGGAGGGGCCCCGGCCGCGCGCGGTGCGCTCAGGCCTCCTGCTGCGCCAGGGCGGGCGGGAGCATCAGGGCGACCAGACCCGCGAGCAGCGGCAGCGCCGCGACGACGGCGAGCGCGCTGGTGAGGTCCATGTGCTCGGAGAGCGTGCCGGCCGCGGCGGAGCCGATGCCGCCGCCGACGAAGAACAGCAGGTTGAGCACGCCCATGGCGCCACCGCGCTGGGCGGGCTCGAGACGGCTGGACAGCACGGCGGTGGTGAGCACCTGGGTGGCCGCGAACGTCGCCATGCCCATCGACGTGCCGATCAGCATGACGACGATGCCGCCGTCGACGACGCCGACGGTGCCCAGGAACACCGCGCAGCTCACGGCGGCCCCGGCCAGCAGCAGGCTGCCGCCCTTGCTGGCGGTGAGCTTGCTGGCCACGCGGGCGGCCACCGCGCCGACGACCGCGCCCGGCAGCAGCCAGGCGCCGATCTTGAACACGCCCCAGCCGTACTGCATCGTCAGGATCTGCGGCACCGCGTACATGGCGGCGAACAGCCCGGCGTACCCGCCCACGCCGATGACCGCGGAGACCAGGAAGGTCCGGTCGGTGGCCAGGTCACGCGGAAGGAACCCGTCGGGCCGCTTGCCGATGTGCATCACCAGGCCGGCCACCGACAGCACGAGGAGCACCGCCAGCGCGACGACCAGCGGGGTGTCGAGGTCGAGGGAGGACGCCTGGATGAGCAGCAGCAGCGAGGTCGCGCCGGTGCCCAGCAGCACACCGCCGAGCACGTCGACGGCCTTGCCGTAGCCCGGGCGGGCCGCCGCGAGCTCCAGGCAGAAGGGGACCAGCAGCAGCGAGAGCGCCGGCAGCACCAGGGTGAGCCGCCAGTGCATCCAGTCCGTCACCATGCCGCCCATGAGCGTGGCGGTGGAGGAGAAGAGCGCCATGGACGCCCCGAAGATCCCCAGGATCTTCGTACGGAGTTCGGGCGCCGCCGCCGACGCGAGCGTGAGGGCGCTGGAGGTGATGGCGCCGGAGCCCGCCGCCTGCACGAACCGGCCGGCGATCAAGGTGCCGAAGTTCGGGGCGACCAGGCACAGCACCGCGCCGACGGCCAGGAACAGGGCTCCCGTGAGGAGGCTGTTGCGCACACCCCACTTCTCGGAGAGCCGTCCGAAGAACGCGGTGCCCACGCCGAGCGCGAGGGCGTGCGCGGTCAGCACCCAGCCGGCGACGGCCGGGCGGACCTCCATCGACATGGCGACGTCGGGCAGGGCCACGCCCGCGGCCGTCACTCCGAAGATCACGGGACCGAAGAGCGCGCCGAGCCTGAGTCCGGTCGAAGCCGCGCCCTGTGCGGTTCGCGGCGGGGCCTGCACCGCGCTGTTGGTCGTCATCGAGAGTCTTCCCTTCGAGGGTTCGTGAGGTGTGCCGGACCGGCGGCTTCGGGGGGCCGAAGGCGCTGTGCACGCGGCGGGATGTTGTGGTTGAACCGGAAGAGGTTCTCCGGGTCGTACCGGGACTTGATCTCGCCCAGCCGCGCGTAGTCGGCGGGCGTGTAGCCCCGCTCGGCCAGCCGGGCGGTCGCCGGTCCGGTGAGGAAGTTGAGATGGCTGCGGCCCGTTCCCCGGTGCGCCATGCCGTCCACGACGTGTCCCGTACCTGTCCCCGGCGGCCCGAGCGTGGTCAGGCAGTACGCGGCGTCGCGGTGGTCGACCGCGCCCGGCACCTCGGCCGGCCGGCCGAGGGCGCCGCCCATGTGCCGGAGCTCGACCATGAAGTCGGCGCAGTCACTGCCGGGGCCCGCGAGGCGGAGCAGGTCGTCGGCCGCCCCCGGGCCCAGCTCGCGCAGCATGGCGGAGCGTTCGTCGTAGGGGACCGGGAGCGCCGGGTCGTCGTGGATGTCCGCGAAGCGGGTGTAGGGCATCTCCCCCAGCGTGTCCACGAGCGTCGGGGCGATCCCTCGTAAGGGCTTGACCAGCCGCTCCCCCTCGTCGCCCGGGCCGAGGTGGGCGACGCGGACGTGCACCACGAGCCGGCCGCGCAGGAAGGGCGGGACGGGCTTGCGGTCGGGCATCCGCAGCAGCGCCAGGGAGGAGGCGGTCTCCTCCGGCACGGACTCGGTCCACGACCGCCAGGCGTGCAGCACCTCGGCGGCGCTGTCGCCGGGGAAGTAGAGTCCGCCACCGTAGAGCCGGGTCACCGGGACGAGTCCGAACTCGACGGCGGTCACCACGCCGAAGTTGCCCTTGCCTCCGCGCAGCGCCCAGAAGAGGTCCGGGTGCCGCCGCGCGGTGGCGGTGCGCGGCAGTCCGTCGGGGGTGACGATGTCCACCGCGGTGACATGGTCGGCGGCGAAGCCGTACGCGCGGGACAGCAGCGCCAGTCCGCCGCCGAGGGTGTAGCCGACCACTCCCACCAGCGGCGAGGAGCCGCTCAGCGGGGCGAGTCCGTGGGCGGCGGCCGCGTCGACGACCTGGTGCCAGCGCGCGCCCGCCTCGGCCCGGGCGACCCCGGCGACGGGGTCGATCGTCACTCCGGCCATCCGGCGGACGTTGATGAGCAGTCCGGTCCCCTCGGTGACACGTGCGGGGCCGTGGCCGGTCGCCTGGACGGCCGTCGGCAGATCCGTCTCGGCGGCGAAGGCGACGGCCTTGCGCACCTGTGTCGCGTCCCGTGCGCCGAGGACCATCGCGGGCCGGTGCCGCGAGACCCGGTTGGATCCGGCGACCTCGTCGGCGTAGCCGTCGTCGCCCGGTCCCAGCACCGGACCGGAAAGGCGGCCGGCGAGCCTCTGCACGGTTGCCGGTCTGTACATGCGTCAGCCCTCCCAGGCGGAGCCAGTCGGTTCGCTGATCACACTTCCAGCGCCGGCTCCGAGGGCCCATCCCTCCATTGAGGGGAGCTGCCGGTCAGCGGCGTGGACCCCTGGATTCCGGCCACCGGGGTCCGCGCGCGCCGACGGGAGGGCTGCACCGTCATGCCAAGGGGCTACACCGTCATGTCACCCAGGACGCGGAGCATCTCGACCAGTTGCCCCATCCGCCGCTCGCCCAGCAGGTCCTGCACGCGCGCGTGCAGGCGCGCGGCCTCCTCGGCCGCCTCGGCCAGCCGCAGGCGGCCGGTGGCGGTGAGGGAGACGATGCGTCGCCTGCGGTTCGCCGGGTCCATCTCCTTGGTGACCAGACCGCGCGCCTCCAGGCGGTCCAGCAGGACGGTGAGCGTGGAGCGGTCGACCGCCGCCAGGGCCCCCAGCGCGGACTGGTCCAGGCTGCCGTGGTCGTCCAGGGCGAGCAGCACCGCGAACTGAGGACCTGTCAGGTCGGGCAGGCGCTGCTGCCACAGCGTCGTCCACGCCTGCCCGGCCCGGCGCAGCTGATGCGGCAGCGCCTCTTCCAGTTGCGGCCGGGGTCTGGGGCTTGTGTTCGTCATGACGGGCAGTATATTCAGTACAAGGATATTCCGTACACGGAAGATTGGCGGAGGCAGGAGATGCGGCTGATCGTGGGAATGACCGGCGCCACCGGAGCGGTGCTGGGCGTGCGACTGCTCACCGAGTTGCACAAGAACGCGCAGGTGGAGACGCATCTGGTGCTCAGCCGCTGGGCGCGGGTCACGGTGGAGCTGGAGACCGGCCTGAGCTCCCGCGAGGTGGCCGCGCTGGCCGATGTCACCTACTCGCCCGAGGATCAGGGGGCGGCGATCTCCTCCGGCTCGTTCCCCGTCGACGGCATGGTGATCATCCCCTGCAGCATGAAGACGCTGGCCGGCATCCGGGCCGGGTACGCCGAGGGCCTGCTGGGCCGCGCCGCCGACGTGACGCTCAAGGAGCGGCGCCGCATGGTGCTGGTGCCCAGGGAGACCCCGCTCAACGAGATCCATCTGTCGAACATGCTGGAGCTCTCCCGCATGGGCGTCTCGATCGTGCCCCCCATGCCCGCCTTCTACAACCGGCCGGAGTCGGTCGACGACATCGTCGACCACATCGTCGTCCGCGTCCTCGACCAGTTCGGGCTCGAGGCCGCCAAAGCCCGGCGCTGGGACGGCTTTCCGCGGCCGCCGCAGGAGCGGGCGGGCCTCGCGGCCGACGTCCCCGCGTTACGCCACAACGGAACGAAGCAGAGGAGCACCCGTTCATGACCAGCCCCACCACCGGCCCCACGGCCGGGCCGGTGATCCGGTTCGGCGAGCTGCGCGGTTACCTCGACGCGCTGGAGTCCCTCGGTGACCTGCACCGCGTCACTCGGCCGGTGAGCGCCGACCTGGAGGCCGCCGCGATCACCCGCCTCTCCTGCGAACGGCAGTCGCCCGCCCCGCTGTTCGAGAACGTGGAGGGCGTCGCGCCGGGCTTCAGACTGCTCGGGGCGCCGGCCGCGCTCAGCGCCGCCCCCGGCAAGCCGCTGGCCCGGGTCGCCCTGTCCGTCGGACTGCCCGCCGGGACCACCGCGGCCGAACTGGTCGACCACCTGGCCCGCACGCGCGACGCGCGGCCCGTCCCCCCTCGGCTGGTCGCGCGGGAGGACGCGCCCTGCAAGCAGAACGTGCTGCTGGGCGACGACGCCACCCTCGACCGCTTCCCGGTGCCCCGCGTCCACGAGTTCGACGGCGGCCCCTACGCCAACACCTGGGGGATCATCGTCGCGAGGACACCGGACGGCCGGTGGACCAACTGGTCCATCGCCCGGATCATGCTGATCGACGGCAAGCACATGACCGGCCTCGTCATACCGGCGCAGCACATCGGCATGATCTGGCAGGAGTGGGTGAAGATCGGCGAGCCGATGCCGTACGCGCTGGTGCAGGGCGGCGACCCGGCCATCCCGTTCGTCGGGGGCGTCCCACTGCCTCCGGGGGTCGACGAGGCCGGCTACATCGGGGCGCTGCACGGCGAGCCGGTCGACGTCGTGCGGTGCGAGACGGTGGACCTGGAGGTGCCCGCGGGCGCGGAGATCGTCATCGAGGGGCATCTGTCGGTGGGCCGCGACGCGCGGGAGGGGCCGTTCGGCGAGTTCGCAGGCTACGGCTCCACCGAGACGTCGATGCAGCCGGTGTACACGGTCGAGGCCATCACCCATCGCGACGACCCGATCTGGCCGCTGGTGGCCGAGGGCCGGCCGGTGGACGAGTTCCACACCGTCACCGGCGTCGGCCAGGCGGCCGAGGTGCTGGCGGAACTGCGCGCCGCCGGGATTCCGGTCACCACCGCCTGGTCACCGCTGCGCGCGGCGTCGCACTGGATGGTGGTCACCGTCCCGCAGGACTGGCGGGAGCGACTGCCCCACGTGAGTTCGGCCGAACTCACGCACCGGATCGGCAAGGTCCTCTCCGAGTCCCACTCGGGCCGGGCCACGGCGGCCACCTTCGTCCTGGACGACGACATCGACCCGGCCGACGACACCGACCTGCTCTGGGCGCTCGCCACCCGGATCCACCCGCTGGACCGGTCGGAGGCGTGGTACGGCTTCGTCCACCCGCTGCTCAACTGCTACACGCACGACGAGCGCGCCGCCCAGTCCGGCCCGATCGTCTTCCACGACGGCCTGCTGCCCGCCCCGGGCGAGGGCCGGCTCCCGCACAGTTCCTTCGCCCAGGCGTATCCGGAGCACATCCGGCGCCGGGTGCTCGAGCACTGGGACGACTGACGCTCCGCGCGCGCCCCGGTGTACGCACGAACGGCCGACGCATCCTCGCCCGGACCGGCGTGGTCCTGGTGAAAGGTCCCTCCGAATCTGGACGGAGCACGTGAACACTGAGCAGCAGCATGACGGGTTCATAGCCCGGTTACGCGACAGGGCGACCCGGCCCGGGGACGCGCACGAAGGGCTCGTAGCCCGCCCACGCGGCACGGCAGCCCGGCCCGGGGACGCGCACGAAGGACGCGTAGAGGTGTCGTGCGACCTGGCGGCCCGGCCCGGGGACGGCGTCCGATGAAGACGGCCCTGGTCGTGGGAGCGGGGCTGATCGGTACGTCCGTGGCCCTGACGCTCGCCGGGAGCGGAGTCACCGTGTATCTGGCCGACCGGGACCCGGACCGGGCCCGGACGGCGGTGGCCCTCGGCGCCGGCAGCGACGAACCGCCGCCCGGCCGCGTCGACCTCGCGCTCGTGGCGGTCCCACCCGCGCACACCGCCTCCGTGCTGGCCGAGGCCATGCGCGCGGGGGTGGCACGCGGGTACGCCGACGTCGCCAGCGTCAAGGGCGGGCCCCGGCGCGAGCTGGAGGACCTGGGCCTCGACCTCCGCTCCTACATCGGCACGCATCCGATGGCGGGCAAGGAGAGTTCGGGCCCGCTCGCGGCGAGCGCCGAACTCTTCGAGGGCCGGCCCTGGGTGCTCACACCGATGCCGGACACCGACGTCGAGGTGCTGAACCTCGCCCTCGAACTGGTCGCGCTCTGCCGCGCCGTACCCGTGATCATGGACGCGGCCGCCCACGATCGGGCGGTCGCCCTGGTCTCGCACACGCCCCAGCTCATCTCCTCGATGGTGGCCGCACGGCTGGAGGCCGCGGACGAGACGGTGGTGCGCCTGTGCGGCCAGGGCATCCGCGACGTCACCCGGATCGCGGCCTCCGACCCCCGGATGTGGATCGAGATCCTCTCGGCCAACCCGGCGCCCGTCGCCGAGGTGCTGGCGGGGGTGGCGGCAGACCTGGAGGAGACGGTCGAGTCGCTGCGAGCCCTGCAGTCCGCCGACGAGGCCAAGCGGCGCGGCGGCGCGGCGGGCATCGAGGACGTCCTGCGCCGGGGCAACGCGGGCCGGGTGCGGGTGCCCGGCAAGCACGGCGAGGCGCCGGCCTCCTACGAGACGGTGGCCGTCCTCATCAGCGACCAACCGGGCGAACTGGCAAGGATCTTCGCGGACGCCGGACGCGCGGGGGTCAACATCGAGGACGTCCGCATCGACCACGCGACCGGCCAGCAGGCGGGCCTGGTACAGCTCATGGTCGCCCCGGCGGCGGCTCCGGCCCTGAGCGCGACGCTCAGCGAGCGGGGGTGGTCGATCCGGCGGTGAGGGGTGGGGCGGGAGCGTACGGCGCTGCCTCACCTCGCGGCCGGCGAAGGATCCAGGAAAGGATCCAGGAGAGGAGGTCGCGTTGATTGCCGGGTGAGCAGACACCCCGCCCTGAACCGGTCCGGCGTGGGAGCTTTGCCACCAGCGGGGTCAGCCGGTCCCGCTCTCCTACCAGCGATCTCAGCCGCCGTTTGCACTCGATCGTGCGGGACGCCTGCTGCCGGTTGGCTGCCTGATCGGACCCTCGGTATGGTCGATGGTATGGCAACCAAGAAGTACACCGTGACGCTTCCCGAGGAGCTCGCCGAGGCCATCCGGGCCGAAGTCGGTCCCGGCGGCTTCAGCCGTTACGTCACGCACGCCATAGAGCGCCAGCGGGAGCGGGAGCGTCTGCACGAAGCGGTGGGGTGGTGGGAGTCCGAGTACGGGGAGATCACCGAGGCGGAACTGGCCGAGGTCGAGGCCGAGCACCGCGACCTGGAGCGGCAGCACGCCGAGCGGACCGGCGCCGGCGAGACCGGTGAGCAGCCCCACGGGCGGAAGCGGGATGCCGCGTGACCGGAAACCGGGTCTACGTGCTCGACAGCGAAGGGCTTTCGCAGTGGGTGCGCGGAGAGCGTCGCATGGGCGCCTACCTGAAGCACGCCGACGATGCGGGTATCCCGGTCGTCACCACCTCGATGACCCTCGTCGAGGCTTACGACCCCACACGCCACCTCCCCAAGTGGCACTGGGCTCTCTCCAAGATCCGCGTCGAGCCCGTGACGGAGGAGATCGCCAAGGAGGCGACCGGTCTCCTGAAGGAAACGGGCCTGCACGGCCACAAATACGCCATCGACGCAGCCCTCGCCGCCGTCGCCCTGCGGCAGCCCGGCCCGGTCACCGTGTTCACGTCGGACGAGGACGACATGCGCAGGCTGTGCGCCGATCGCGTACTGGTCGTCAAGCTCTGAGCGGGAGACGACTCGTCCCCCTTCGCACCGGGTAGGCGGCGACGCCCACGACATGCCGATCCTACGGACGTCCGGACGCCGTCCTCCGCCGGTTCTTGCGGTTGTTCTGCCCGATACGGATAGGACACCGGCGGCAGCGTCCGAGAACGGGGTTGGTGAACAGGCATGACGGGAGGGGCTCCGTGACGGATTTGGTGACTCGGGAGACTGTCGAAGTGATGGTGGACTTCTACGGGTTCGCGCTCCAGGACGAAGACGGCATGGAGGTTCCCGTCCCGTTTCCCGAGGAGCGGGACGAGACCCGGCAGCGCCCCTTTCTGACGGTCTTCTAGAGGCGCCTGGACTTGGCTCGTAGCGCAGGGCGGGGAGGAACGGCACGTGCTCGTTGCTGATCAGCTCGGAGACGACCTCGGCCAGCCCCTTGGGGGCGTGTAGAGGTTGGCGACGGAGACAAAGTCCTCGTCACGGGAGAGCGCTCGGTGAGCCCGGGCAGGGTGAGGATGGCGGTCTGCCCGTTCTCGTCGAACCAGAGATCGCGGTTCTCGATCCGGTCCAGCAGCCTTGACCGCGGCGCCTTCTCCCGGAGCGCGTCCCATCCCTCGGTGGCCCAGCGACGCCGGTACTCGGGCACGGGCGTCCGCTTCGAGCCGTCATCGGACACAGCCACTGCGGGCAGCCGCCGTGTCCGCCCCGGAGGGCCGGGTAAGGGCTCAGCGGCAGACGAGTCGGGCTGTACGCCGGGGAGAGTCACCGCAGCGCTATGACCTGCACAAACGTGCAGGGAGGGCGTTTCCGTGGCTACCTTGGTGGCTACGCAAGGAGGCGCCACGCGCCGGAGCGGTCCGGACGGGCGCTTCGTCGTTGTCGGAGCCGGTTCTGGTGACCGCCGAGGCGGACGACATCACCGCCGACATGGTGATCACCGAGCTCAACCGGCGCGATGTGCCGGTGGTCCGGTTCAACCCCGCCGATATCGGCGGGGACCTCTCGGTCTCGGCTCGGTCCGGCACCTGCCCGGCCCTCAGGGCGGGACACTCGGCGGAATCCGTACTAGAATCTGTACAGAATCAAGACTCTATATGGGTACGGTGACAGCATGGAGATCCCCGAGGTCGTGACCGTCAGCGACGCGCGCGCGAGACTGTCGCGGATCCTGACCGACCTGTCGGAGTCCGGCGCGGATGCCGATCCGGTTCTGATCGGCGCCCATCGCAAGCCCCAGGGCGTCCTCCTGTCCGTCGAGGCCTTCGAAGCGCTGAGCGGCCGAGCGGCACGACGTGCGGCCGTCACCTCGGCCACCGGCTCCATCGAGGCCGAGGGGCTCCACGCCTCCGAGGCCTCCGACCGCGACACCGAGGCGTACGTAAAGGGCGACCTCGACGCGGACACCCTTGTCGCCCGCGCGATCGCCCGCCACCGGCAGACCACGGAGCGGCGGGCAGGGTGAACGATCCGTACACCCTGCCCAACGGCGTGCTGCGCAACAAGCTCGGCATCACCGACCATCAGCAGCTCGCGGCAGCGGAGGCGGACATCACCCGGGCACGCCTCATCCTGCTCGCCGAACGCCCACTGCCCGGCGCGTACGACCTCGGTCATCTCCAGGCGTTCCATGCCGCGGTCTTCGGGGACATCTATCCATGGGCAGGCGAGTTACGCACCGTGAACATCGCCAAGCGCACACCCTTCTGCCCCGCGAGAAACCTGGTGTCCTACGCCGGAGAGGTCTTCGGCCGTCTCGTCTCCTCCGGCCATCTACGTCCTCCACCCGTTCCGCGAGGGCAACGGCCGCGCCCAACGGGCGTTCCTGACCCAGCTCAGCGCTGACGCGGGATACGAAGTGAACTGGTCGGGCATGGACGCCCAGCGCAACGAGGACGCCTCGGTGAAGAGCTTCCTCGGCGACAACAGTCTGTTGGAGCAGTTGCTCGACGAGCTCATCGCCACCACGGGCTGACGCCTCTCAGCCTTCGCGATGGACAGCTCGCGCAACTGCCCTAGGATCGTCAGCAATCACTTACGCGCTGTCATGTCAGGTGGACGTACGAGCTTGGGGAGGCCCCGGATGTCTCGGGGAGAGCGCATCGCCGATCGCTACGAGTTGTGCGCTCCGATCGGCCACGGAGCGATGGGCGAAGTGTGGGAGTGCACCGACCTGCGCCTGAAACGGCAGGTCGCCCTCAAGTTCATCCGTCCGGAACTTCTCGACTCCGAGGACGAACGGAAGCGTGTCATCCGGCGCTTCCGCCGTGAGGCCGCTGCTCTCGCCGGGGTCGACCATCCTCACGTTGCGACCGTGCATGACGCCGGCGAGTGGAAGGCCATGCAGTATCTCGTCATGCAACTCGTGCCGGGTGTGGCGACTGTGGCGGATCTCGTGGCGGAGCACGGGCCGCTCACGGTGGAGACAACCGCCGCCGCGGGCGCTCAGATCGCCGCCGGGCTGTCCGCGGTTCACGCGGCGGGTCTCGTACACAGAGATCTCAAACCGCAGAACGTCATGGTTGCGCCCGACGGCGCCTTGAAGATCATCGACTTCGGGTTGGTGGCCGTGCCCGGCGCCATACCCACACGGTTGACCGCCGCCGGGGAGGACATCGGCGCACCTGACTACCGTGCCCCGGAGCAGGAGGGCGGGCCCTATGCCCACGTCGACCACCGGGCCGATCTCTACTCTCTGGGCTGCGTACTGCACTTCATGCTGACCGAGAAGCCCCCGTTCGCCGCCCCGACACCGGCGCTCGTCATGTTGGCGCACCGCAACAGGACGCCCCCGCCCCTCACGTCACTTCGCCCCGACGTCCCGCCGGACCTCGAAGATCTGGTCGTCCGGCTGCTTGCGAAGCACCCCGACGAGCGGCCCGCCGACGCCGCCTCGGTGTACTCACTGCTGGCCGCTCACATCCCTTCACCGATGCCTGACGCATCGTGGGATTCAGCCCCGAACGCGGGTATGGACGTCACGCGGCCGTTCCGGCTCCCGGCTTCCCCGCGACCGCAGGCGGCCCGGGTCGACGACGGAGTGCGGGATTGGGGATGAGGGACCAGCAGATGGCGACGGGAGAACTGATCGACGGCCGCTACGAATTGACTGAGCTGCTTGGCAAAGGCGGCATGGGCGAGGTGTGGGCGGCGTACGATCAGCGGCTGGACCGATCGGTGGCGGTGAAGCTGCTGACGCCGCAGACAACTGTCTCCGGGGTGCCGCGCCACCTCGATCCGCAGGACTCCGCCGTTGTCCGGTTCACCAGAGAAGCCCGGCTGATGGCCAAGCTGGAGCATCCATACGTGCCCGTCATCCATGATGCGGGCACTCATCGAACGAGCCGGCTCTATCTGGTGATGCAGCGCGTGTACGGGCATACCCTGGATCGGCTGGTGGCCCGGCGCGGTCCCTTTCCCGTCGAGTGGGCCGCCGCGGTGGGTGCCCAGGTGTGTTCCGTACTGGTCCAGGCCCATGGACGCGGGTTCGTCCACCGGGACCTGACACCCCGGAACGTGATGCTCACGGCGGACGGCACGGTACGCGTCCTCGATTTCGGTATCGCCACCGCGCTGCAGCCGCCGGACGGGCCACGGTTGACGGGCGCCGGCATCGTGGCCGGAACCCCGGGCTTCATCTCGCCCGAGCAGGGCAAAGGACAGGTGGCGACGCCCCTCAGTGATCTGTACGCGCTGGGCTGCGTCCTCTACGAGATCCTGGGCGGTCGGCCCCCCTTCTCCGCCGACGAGCCGCTGGCCCTGGTGGTCCAGCACATCACCGATGCCCCGGTCCCGCTCGACCGACTGCGCGACGACGCGCCGGCAGAACTGTGCGAGCTGGTCTCCCGCCTGCTCGCGAAGCGTCCGGCGGACCGCCCGGCAGACGCTGCCGAAGTACGGGAGGTCCTCGCTCCGTGGGCCGAGCGGGCGGTGCCGAAGGCCGTCCGCTCAGGTGCTCCGGAACCTGGCTCCGCCACCGCACGTCCGCCGCTCGTCGGCGCCGACCTGCCGGGCGATCCCCCTCCGGACGAGGCCCACGCACCCGTCCCGGAGGACGCCCCGATCCCGCCCTCCGCCCGGAGGCCGCACCCGCCATCCCCCGCCGGAACCGGCTCGCCCACCCCCCGGGACCCGGCGGGCCTGCGCGAGCGCGCGCAGCGCCTCGCGGCAGAGGGGCGACTGTCCCAGGCGCTGGAACTGCTGGGCAGGGATCTCGACGCGGTGCTGCCGCGTCTCGGCTCGTCCCATCCCGAGGTCGTGTCCCGCCGGCTTGCCATCCTGCGGTTGCAGTTCGAGGCGCAGGAGGTGCAAGCGGTGCGCGACGGTTGTCTGGAACTCGCGGAAACCCTCGTGGCGGCCCGTTCCGCACCGGACGCCGACCTCGCGACATGCCGGGTGATGGCCGCCCGCTGCCTCGGCCGTCTCGGACACAACTCCGCCGCTCTCCAGGAGCTGCGCCAGGCGCTCGCCCTCCAGAAGGAGGTGCTCTCCCCACTGCATCCGGAGGTCTTGGAGACCCGACGGGAGATAGCCACCCTCCTGGCGGGCTCGGGCTCGGCCGTTGAAGCGCTGGAGGCGCTACGGTCCCTCGCCGACGATCAGCGGACCGTGCTGTCTCCGGACCATCCCGCCCACGCCGAGGTGAAGCGCCTGGTCAGCCGGTTGAGCAGACTGACCCGCACCCTCCATCTGCCCCAGTAAGCTCGGTGGATACCGCTCCTCACCGAAAGGCTGCGTGAACTAAGTCAACAAACAGATCACTCGCTATTATGAGAAGCTCCCGTAGGCACCGCCGCCTCGCCGATAGTGGAGGATGTCCGCATGCTCGGCACTACCCGTACTTCCGAATCCTCCACAATCGTTGCGCCGCCCAAGGAGAACGATCTCGTCGAGGTACGCGGCCAGAGCTGGGTGGTGTCCGGTGTCGAATCCGCCCCGGCCGGCGATGTCACCGTCGTTCATCTGCAGTCCGTCGCCGACGGACGCTACGGCGACACCCTCTCGGTGATATGGGAGGTCGAGCCCGGGCGCCGTGTCCTGCCCGCCGGCTCCCTCCCCGATGCCTCCGCAGGCGCGTTCGACCAGCCCGAACAGCTCGCGGCCTTCCTGGACGCCGTCCGCTGGTCCGCCGTCGCCTCCGCCGACGTCAGAACGCTCCAGGCCCCCTTCCGCTCCGGTGTGGCCATCGAGCCCTACCAGCTGGAGCCGGTCGCCCGCGCCGTCGGTGCCCCCCGCGTCAATCTGCTCCTCGCCGACGACGTCGGCCTCGGCAAGACCGTGGAGGCCGGCCTGGTCGCCGAGGAGCTGCGGCTGCGCGGCCGGGCCCACCGTGTCATGGTCGTCTGCCCGGCCGGTCTCACCCTCAAGTGGCGGGACGAGATGGCGGAGAAGTTCGGTCTCGACTTCACCGTGATCGACTCAGCGCGCTGTGCCGAACTCCGCCGTACGCATGGCAGCGCCGCCAACCCGTTCCGGGTGTTCCCGCTCACCATCGTCAGTCTTCCCTGGCTGCGTACGCCCAAGGCACAGCGGCTCATCGACGAGGTGCTGCCGCCGGGCGGATCGACCGAGCTGCCGGGGCGTCCCGGACGCCGTACCTTCGATCTGTTGATCCTCGACGAGGCCCACCATGTCGCCCCGAGCGCGCCCAAGCAGATCTACGCGGTCGACTCGCAGCAGACCAAGCTGATCCGGCGGCTCGCCCCCCATTTCGAGCACCGTCTGTTCCTCTCCGCCACCCCGCACAACGGCTACCAGGCGTCCTACACCGCGCTTCTCGAACTCATCGACAACCAGCGCTTCTTCCGTGGTGTCGAGCCCGACAAGGCCGCCCTTGACGACACCGTCGTACGCCGTCTCAAGAGCACGGTGACGAACGAGGACGGTACTCCACGCTTCCGTACCCGCGAGTCGAAGGCGCTGCCCGTCGAATACCCGGACACCGAGCGCGAGATCCACTCTCTCCTCACCCGGTACGCGGCGCTGCGCAAGAAGCGGGTGGCTCCGGACCGGCGCGGCGGCCGGAGGGCCGTCGACCTGGTCACTCTGCTGCTCAAGAAGCGGCTGTTCTCCTCCCCCGCGGCCTTCGCGCACACGGTCGCCGTCCATCTGGAATCGGTACGCGCCAAGGCCAGGTCCGTCGGCGCCAAGGAGGCACCGGTCGAGACCCCGCTGTGGATCACGCAGTACGAGGAGTACGCCGGTGAACTCGACGACGAGCAGATGTCCGAGGCCGAGGACGACGCGATCACCCGCGCCGCCACGGTGACCCCGGACGCCACCGACGACGAGGCCGAGCTGCTGGAGCGTATGGCCCACTGGGGCCAGGCCCACCAAGCGTCACCTGACGCGAAGGCCAAGGAACTCGTCAAGACCCTCAAGGCCGTCTGCCGCATCGGAAACAGCTGGGGCAACGAGCGGGTCGTGGTGTTCACCGAGTACCGCGACACCCAGGACTGGCTGCTCACCCTCCTCCAGCAGGAAGGCCTCGCTCAGGAGGGCCGCGTGCTGACCCTCCACGGCGGCAGGAGCGCCGAGGAGCGTGAACAGATCCGGCTCGCCTTCCAGGAACCGCCCGCCAGCCCGGAGGGCACGGTCCGCATCCTCATCGCCACCGACGCCGCCAGCGAGGGCATCGACCTCCAGGACCACTGCCGCTACCTGATCAACTACGACATCCCGTTCAACCCCAACAAGCTCGAACAGCGCATCGGCCGCATCGACCGCTACGGTCAGCGCCACAACCCGCAGATCATGCACTTCATCGGTGCCGCCTGGGACAAGGCCAAAACCGATGTGTACGAGGCGGACCTGGAGTTCCTCGCGCGCATCGCGAAGAAGGTCGCGCAGATGGAGGAGGACCTCGGCGAGGTCAACGCCGTACTCGCCGACAAGGTGCAGCTGCGGATGACCGGGCAGCTCACCGACTACGACATCGAGCACGCCCGCGCCAAGCAGATCAAGGGCCGTCCTTCCGGCGGCAAGGTGGAGGCCGAGCAGAACGTCACGGAGCAGGTGCAGCGGCTCAGCGCTCAGCTGAAGCAGACCACGACCGACCTCGGCATCACCCCGGACCGGGTCGCCCGGGTGGTGAACACCGCCCTCAACCTGGCCAAGCAGCAGCCCCTCACGCCGTGCCTCGACGAGAACCCGCCCTCCGAAGACGACTTCCGGCAGGGCCTGTTCACCGTGCCGACGCTCACCGGCTCCTGGGAGCGCGCCACCCGGGGACTCCCCGACAAGCTCCGCCCGGACGTCCTGCGCCCGGTGACCTTCGATCCGGGTGCCGCATCGGGCCGTCCCGACATCGTGCTGGCCCACCTCAACCATCCGCTGGTCGCCATGTCGACGCGGCTGCTGCGCGCGGCCGTCTGGAACGCGGACAACGTCGGGCTGCGCCGCATCGCGGCCGTCGTGAGCAACGATCCAGCTCTGGAGACCACCTTCGTCGGCGCGTACGCCCGCTTCGTCCTGGTCGGCACGGACGGGCAGCGCCTTCACGAGGAGATCCTGCACGCGGGCGGCTGGCTCGGCGAGAACGGCTGGCAGCGCCGGCTGCGCGGTGTGGAGGCGGTCGGCTCCATACTCGACCGCGCGCTCGCCGAAGGCCGTCCCGCAACGGACCGTATCGTGCACGGGCTCCAGCAGAACTGGTCGAAGACGTACGAGGGACTCACCCAGTCCATCGAGGCACGCGGCAAGGAACGCAAGGCCTCATTGACCGACCGGCTGGTCGAGCGCCAGGCCGACGAGGAGAAACGCATCAACGGCACCCTCGACCGCTCCCAGCGCACCCTGCGTGCCCAGCTCGGCGAGACCTCTCCCGACACCGGCTCCCCGGCGGGCGGCATGGACGCGCTGTTCGGGATGGACCAGCTGAAGGACCCGGCGGAGCGCCGCCAGTTGGCCGAGGACCGCGAACGCTGGCGGGCCCGCCTCGACGGTCTGGAGGACGAGCGCAGCCGCGAACTCGCCGCCATCGCGGCCCGCTACCGCGACCCCCAGGACCACCTCTTCCCCGTCGCCGTCGTCTTCGTCATCCCCGCCAAGGAGGTCTCCTGATGAGCCCCGCGCCCCGCTCCGGGGGCCGTCGCCCCTCCGCAGCCGCCATCCGCATCGCGAAGGCGGCCGACGGCAAGCAGCAGCACCTGAACTGGCTGAACCTCACCGAGGTGTCCGGCCCCTTCCTCACGCTGCCGGTCCTGCTGCGCAACTGGCCCCAGTTGGAGGGCGTCCCCAAGGAGCGCCGCGCCAACATCCGCCTCAACCACGGCATCTGGCAGGACGACCGCAAGGGCGCGGGCCGCCTCGACTGGATCGGCTTCCTGCTGCGGACCGTACTGGAGTGGGACGACGCCCTCCACCTCAGGGACGGCGCCGGGCTCTACGGCGACAGCGGCGAGAGTACGGCGGCGGACGACGCCCTGCTGGACCGGTTCACCGTCAGCCCGCCCGGAGCCGACACCACCGTCCGCCCCGACTTCGCCCTCGTCCGCCCCGGCACCGACCCCACCGCCGAACCGGACACCGCCGCAGCAGCCCGGCACCTCCCGGTCCTCGGCCTGTTCCTGCCGCCCGACACCATGCCCACCCGCCGTATCGGCGGCGACTCCTCCTGGTCGGCGAGCGGAGTCGACCGGCTGGCCCATGTACTGCGGCACCACGGCGTCGAGCTGGGCCTGGTCACCGACGGCCGCTGGTGGTCGCTGGTCTGGGCACCGCCCGGCGGCGTCACGACGAGCGCCACCTTCGACACGATCGCCTGGAACGAGTCCGCCGACCTGGTGGCCGTCCGCGCCTGGGTCTCCCTGCTGCGGCGGGGCCGCTTCTTCGGCCGCCCCGAGGACGAACTCCTGCCCGCGCTCCTGCGCGAGAGCCTGGAGGGCCAGGAGGACGTCACCGAGGCGCTGGGCATCCAGGTCCGCCAGGCCGTCGAACTCCTCGTGGACTCCATCGGCCGCGCCGAGGCGCGCATGGTCAAGCGCGGCGGCCAGGGTCTGTCGGGGGTACCGGCGAGCGAGGTCTACCGGGGCGCCGTCGCGGTCATGATGCGCGTCGTCTTCCTCCTCTTCGCCGAAGAACGCGGTCTGCTGCCCGCGGACAACGAGCTGTATGCAGAGGCATACTCGGCCGGGCGGCTGTACGAGGCACTGGACGAGCGCCGCCGCGCGGACGGCGAGGACTCCCTGGACCACACCACGGCCGCCTGGCACCGGCTGATCGCCCTGTTCCACGCGGTGCACGGCGGAGTCGACCACCCGCTGCTGAAGCTGCCCGCATACGACGGCTCGATCTTCGACCCGAAGCGCTTCCCGTGGCTGGAGGCGGTCCCGGCGGGCGCGGACGGTACAGGTGACGGCGACTCGGCGGGTGCCGCCGACGGCCACACCTCCCTCCTCCCGATCGACGACCGGACCGTCCTGCACGTGCTCGACTCGGTGCAGTTCGTCGTCGTCAACAGGGAGCGGCGGCGGCTGACCTTCCGCGCCCTGGACGTCGAGCAGATCGGTTACGTGTACGAGGGTCTGCTCTCGTACGACGGCAAGCGCGCCCGGGACACCGTGCTCGGTTTCGTCGGCAAGCCGGGCCTGGAGCACGAGGTCGGCCTGACCGAACTGGAGCTGCTGGCCGCCCCGTTCGGGGTGGGCGCGCGGGCGGTGGCCGGCCAGAAGCCGAACCTGCCGGGCCTGTCGAAGAAGCTGTACGAGCACTTCAAGGACCCCAAGCCCCCGGCCACGGCGACGAAGCTGGAAAAACTGCTGGCCCCCGGTGACGACCAGGCGCGGGGCGAGGCGATGCGCCGCCTGCTCGCCGTCACCGAGAACGACCGCGAACTCGCCGAACGTATCCTCCCCTTCCACGGCCTCCTCCGCGACGACCTGCGCGGCCTGCCCGTGGTGATCCCGGAGGACGGCCTGTACGTCACCGAGTCCCGCCTCCGCAAGAACACCGGCACCCACTACACGCCGCGCGCCCTGGCCCAGCAGGTCGCCGAGGGAGCACTGGAGCCGCTGGTCTACCGTCCGGGCCCGCTCCAGACGGCGGACGACAAGCAGTGGGAGCTCATCAAGGCGCAGGAGATCCTCAAGCTCAAGGTCGCCGACATCGCGATGGGTTCGGCGGCCTTCCTGGTCGCCGCCTGCCGCTACCTCGCCGAACGACTGGTCGACGCGTGGGTCGAGGAGGAGGACGAGGAAGCCCTCGCCTTCCGCGGCAGCCACCGCGACCAGACGGGAGCGGTCACGGCCGCGGACGCGGAGAGCGACCCGGTGATGGTTCGCGCCCGGCGCCTGATCATCGAGCACTGCCTGTACGGGGTGGACATCAACCCGATGGCGGTTGAGATGGCCAAGCTGTCGCTGTGGCTGATCTCGATGGACCCCGAGCGGCCGTTCACGTTCCTGGACGACCGGTTGGTGGCGGGGGACTCGCTGTTGGGCATCACGTCCCTGGAACAACTGGAGGTCATGGACCTCGACGCACGCCGTGGCCGCGAACGGCACAAGCGGGGCGTCATCGACTTCACGGCGGGCGTGCGGGAGCTGGTCCATGAGCTCGCCGAGCAGCGCAAGAAGATCGGTGACATGCCGGGCGAGACGCTGGAGAACATCGCGGACAAGCGGGCGATACTGGCGGACGTCCAGGAGCGGGCGACCCGGGTGAACCTTCTCGCCGACCTGACGGCGGGAGCCGCTCTGGCCTCGCACGGGAGCGGGCCACTGCCGGCTCGGGAGTCGATGAAGAAGGAGATGGCCCGGCGCGCATGGTCCCTGAAGCGCTCGGAGGCCCCGATGGCAGCGGCAGGGATGGGCTTCGCCGTGGCGAAGGGGCTTGAGGGGGCTACGGAGGAGGCGCGGGCGCTGGCACGGGAGTGGCTGGCTACGGACCTGCCGGAGGGTGGGTTCGAGCGGGAGCCGGTGCATTGGCCGCTGATGTTCCCAGAGGTATTCGAGCAGGGTGGGTTCGATGCCGTGATCGGCAACCCGCCATTCTTGGCAGGGACTAAGCTGCGAGGGGCTGTAGGTGAAATCTATCGAGAATTCCTGGTTCAATCGGTAGCTTACGGCGCACGCGGAAGAGCTGACCTGGTTGCATATTTCCTACTTCGCGGTCACTCATTGACAAGTCCTCGCGGCCAGGCGGGAATAATCGCCACCCGGACGCTCGCTCAAGGAGAGAGTCTGGAAGTGGGCCTTGAGCGCGTGATCTCCAATGGGACAGAAATTCGCATGGCAGTCAGTAAAGAAAAGTGGCCAACGCGATCTGCGGCATTGGAGTACTGCGCAGTTTGGACCAGCAAGGAACTTGCAACCCACGATTCTCATAGAATGCTAGACGGAGCAGTCGCACCACTGGGAATCAACGCCTCATTGAGTCCAATTTCACGAGTAGATGGCAGAACAGAAGCCCTAGCCGAAAATCGCGGCATGTCATTCCTCGGCTCTTACGTATTGGGGCTAGGATTCACCCTACCTGAACATCGGGCACGCGCTTGGATTTCTGAAGATCCACGATACAATCAGGTACTTTTCCCCTATTTGAGCGGAAAGGATCTGAATTCAAACCCCGACCAATCAGCGAGTCGCTGGGTGATCAATTTTCACGACTGGAGCGAAGAGAAATCGGAGGGATACAGCAGGGCCTACGACCAGGTCATTCGTCTAGTGAAGCCCGAGCGACAGCGCAGAAAGGCAGACGGAAGCTACTTGCTCAGAAGTCCCCTACCTCAACGCTTCTGGCAGTACGCCGACAAGAGGCCAGCAATGTTGGCGGCAATAAAAGAGCTGAGCCGCGTCACCGTAATGGCACGCGTGAGCGACACTCTAATGCCGACGCTAGTCCCAAATGGCCAAGTCTTCCACGAGAAGCTCGTAGTATTCGCTAGCGAGGATCACGGGTTCTTGACTGTACTGTCCAGCTCATTCCATTACTGGTGGACAGAGCACCACAAAACAACTCATGGCGGCGCAGGCTCTACCACTTATGCGACGGAACGTTGCTTCGAGACGTTCCCGCGCCCAGAGGTCACCGGAGAAATGTGCGAAGCCGGTGTGCAGGTGGACGAGATTCGACGCCAAATCATGGAGCACCGCAAGATTGGCCTTACTGACGTTTATCGATTGATGCACAACCTCAGCTGCCAGGACGACGATATCGTCGAACTGCGCGCCATGCACCGTGCCATTGATGAGGCAACCGCTCGGGCATACGGTTGGGACGACCTTCTAATCGCACCCACCGGCCTGGACCATGGTTTCCACGAAACCGACCAGGGCACCCGCTACACCATCGGCCTCGTCGTCCGCACCGAGATCATGGACCGCCTCCGCGAGTTGAATCACGAGCGGTACGCGACCGAAGTAGCCGCAGGCCTCCACAAGGGCAAGGGGGGCAACCGAGACCAAGGCGGACCGAGGAAGTCCCCACAGCCCGAGGGCATCCCCGGCACCGAGGAGGCCCCAGCCGCATTCCAGGACGACGGACTCTTCCCGCCCGAAGACACCATCTTCTGATCTCAGCTCCACGGGCCCCGCCATCCCCACGCCATTAGGCGGCGGCCCGTCCGCTCCCCCACGCGCAACGCCCCGACCCTCTCAGTCCCGCCCTGTGGAGCGCGTCATGTCCGTAATCGACACCCGGCTCGTCCAAACTGCCGTCATCGGTACCAGGAACTCAGACCAGCCGGTCATCCTCCCCGAGCAGCCTTACAACCTCGACCGGTTCCGCCGTCACTTCCACGGCAAGCGCTTCTGGTGCGGGACACTGCTCGGCGGTTGTGGCGAGGAGCTGATGACCAAGCGGTATGAGACGAAGGTCTGCCACTTCGCGCACTTCCCGGACCGGACGGGCAACGCCCCCGAGTGTCATCGCGTCGCGAACGGCGCCGACAGCGCCGACCATCTCTTCATCAAGCGGGACCTGACCATCTGGCTCGAGTCCCAAGGGTTCCACGCCCAGGCCGATCTCCGTAATCTCGGACAAGGCCCAGGCGATGCCGTCGACTTCTGGCTTCCGGCAACCCAGCAACGACTTCGCTTCCAGCTCTGCCACCAGGACTATCGGACCTGGTACCGGGCCGAGCAGGAACTCGGGACCTCCTCGGAGCAGATGGACTGGGTCTTCGGTGCCGATGGACCGATCTCTGCCAACATGGTGCAGCGTCAGGGATACGCACTCCGCGTCAAGTGCGAGACGGATCGCTCGGATCGGCGCGTCCTCATCGGCGTCGAGCATTCCGGGCGGCCGGTCGCCTGGTCGGCCCTCGAAGAGTGTCGGCTTACTCCCGACGGACTGGTCACCCCGGTGCTCGAAGAACTGCTCAGCGACGGCAGCGTGACGCAACGCGGAAAAGGGGCTTGGCTCCGGCCTGCCACGTTGCCCCTCCGCCCTGATCAGATCGTCTTCGCCATCGACACCAACGTGCAAGCGCCCACGCATTCCCCGCTCGCGGCGGCCGGCCGCTACATCGTCACCGCAGACGTGAAGCCAGCCGGCAGCCGGATCATCCGTGCGCACGTGTCGCTTCCGGACCACATCCCCATGCCCACCGAGCAGTACGTCTACCGGCTTCACGGAGCGGCCCGCCTACTGCTCACCGATCCTGACCCGCAGGACGGCGTGCAATGGGCGGTCCGAGCCGACGGTGTCATTCAGCTCAGCGGCATCGACGCAGAGCGCACCGGCCTGTGGCGCCCCGGTGTCGCACTCCCCAAACCAGTGCGGAAGGTGTCCGACACCCCGATTCCAGCCCAGCGCCCAGTCTCAGCGCCTACTACGAACGGCTCCAATCTTCCCGGGGCTACCGTGCCGTCAAGCACCGTCTCTGCAAAGGTGGATCCGGAGACGGTTACCCGGGTCCGCAAAGCCCTGCAGGATTTCGCAAAGCGCCGCACCCCTACCACATGGAGCACGCTCGGTACGGCGGCGCAGATCAATCTAGCCCGCCTGTCCCCGACAGAACGCCGGGATCTCCTTATCGCTGCGGATCGTCCCGCCACTCCGGATAAGCCAGTACTTTCGGCGCTCGTACGAGAAGCCAGCGGACACCCATTGTCCGACATGCCTTCCATCATCCGAAAACTGGGTCTACAGGTCCCCGCCGACGACGTCACTCTAAGACTGTGGTGCGATCGCGAAACACAGCGCGCCTACCAGTTTCAGAGCAAATCACAAATCCACATGCTCCCAGGAAGGCTGGCACTACGCCCCGATGGGAAAGCATACGAGGCACCAGTCTTCACACAGGTCAAGAAGCGCCCAGCACCTCAAAATCCTGACAACTCGGCACCTCGGAGGCGGATGGAGGCAGAAGTCGAACAACTCCGCCAAGCGCTAGCAGCTGCAGAAGAGTTGCTGCCAAGAACCGATGGATCCCAGTACACGCACCTATCCAAGGCAATAAAGCGAGCCCGGTCCCGTCTAAACTCTCACGAGACCGCGACAGTGCGCGGGACGGCATATCTTGACTGGCTCAGAGGCCAGACCACCTCACCAAGTCACCACGCTCGAGATCTGACACGGGCCACCAAGGCTGCGGAACCCTATGCCGACCTTCGTCCAGTCCCAGCAGTGGAACCCGCGCCGACCCAGCCGACCTCCCCTCCAGTAAAGTCCGAACCGCCCCTTACCCGGCCCGAGACCGACGAAGCTGAGTCCGCATCGCCTGAAGAATCGGCCACTGAAAAGTTCCACGCACTCGTCGACCAGTTCAGAGAGGCGCAACGGATTCTGGATGTCGACCGGGCAGAACAGATCTATCGCATGGCCAACCCCCTCCACAGGAAACTGTCACCCGCACTTCAGCACCAGAATCGCGCGACCCTTGCGGAGATGAAGACGTGGGTGGGTGTGCAGCAGCCCAACCGTTCTTCGGCGCTCCTCAAACGCTGCAGGCGACTGATTCACCAAATGCGCGAAGAGAAGGACGCCTTGAGCATTGACGCCCTGGCGACCCTTGTGGCAGAAGCACAGGCTCTGAGCCAACGAGTCGCTCTGTCCGACGCTGAGGAGAAGGATCTTGCGAGATGGCAGCAGCATCTCCAGGTACGACGTGAGGCCGAGAAGTCCTCATCGAACGGTGACCTGTCCTCGAACGAGCCTGTGGCGGAAGGCCGTCTCTCCCCGTCTCAAATTCTCCAACTCGCGTCAGCCGTGCGCACCCTACTGAAGCAAACAGCGCGAGGTCAGTCCTTGACCACATGGGGTGAGCTGCGACGGCGACTCGGAGCGAGCGTCCTGCCCCATCTGCACCCCGACGATCAGGGCGAGGTCCTGGTCGCGGTCGACCGTGACACTCCGGCCGACGAGCCCCTGATGTCGAGTCTCATCGTCGTGGGAGACGGCGAGATCCACCCCTTGTACCGGCACGTGGCCTTCTCCCTCGGCCGGGATGTTCCGCTCTCGGATGCGGCTCTCCGCAGCGAGTGGACCGTGGATGTGCTGCGTCTACGCGCGCTCTGGAAGCATCGGTGAGCCAGCGCTCGCTGTCGTCTACCGCTCGGCGGCGAATTCGAGGAAATCCGTCCAGGCGACGGCCTTGAAGACGAGCTGCGGGCCCGGCCTGTACTTTGAGTCCCTGATCTGCACAGCCTCAGTAGCCACGGCGACCTCGACGCAGTCGCCTCCCCCCGACCCGCTGTAGCTGCTCTTGAACCAGACCAACCCAGTGGGCTGGCCATGATGCCCAACGGTCATTGCTCCCCTGCCAGTTGCTCGATAAGCCGTGCGGACTCTGTGACGTTGAGTGCCTGCGAACGCAGCTTGCCATACCGGAGACCGAACGAACTGACCTTTGCAGGGTCGGTGACAACCACGCCAACCTCTTGCGACTCGATGTACCCGACGTGTTGGTGCTCCAGCGTCTCCAGAAGCACCAACGGACCGTTGAGCCCCGGGTGGAATCCGCTCGTGATGGGCATGACCTGCACCTCGACGTTGCGCTGCCCTGCCGCCTCCAAGACCCTCCCGAGCGTGGCCTGCATCACAACAGCACCACCGATAGGGTTCCGCAGGGCGGCTTCACCAATGATGAAGCACAGTTCAACACTTGGTTCCCGGGTCAAGAGTCGCTGACGATCGAGGCGTGCTTCGACGTGCTGCTCGATGATCTCGCAACTCAGCGGTGGGCAGTGCCCGGAGATCAGCGCCCGCGCATACTCCTCCGTCTGCAACAACCCGGGAATCAGCAGCGGATCGTACGAGAACCGGCTCACCGCCTCCGCCTCGATCAGCGCGAAGTCCTGGAAGAACAGCGGGAGCCGCGCCAGTTCCACGTCCTCCTGGAGCACCCGCAGAGCCCCGCCCGCGTTCAGTACCCGTTCCGCTGCTTCCGTGAACGCGGCCTTCGCCGGGCGCCGGCCCTGTTCGATGGAGGCGACCTGCTCGTACGAGTAGCCGACAGCGTCGGCCAGCTCCGACTGCTTCAGCTGGGCCAGTTCACGGTAGTGCTTGACCAGCTTTCCGTACGCCCTCCAGATCGGAGGGCGGCCGTCATCCCCGCTTCCTCCGCCGCCCTTGTGCCTGGCAGCGTGGCGGTCACCCATACGCACACTCCTCGAACTCGAAGGGGACTGGACCAACTCCCACGCCACCCGAACGTGACGGTTGGTCACCCGTACAGAAACGCACCCGGCCCGTACACGTGGAGGGCGTACTCCCGAGCACCTTGTTCATGCTAAATGCGTGACGAGACGGTTACTCTATGAATTCAGATCTCGGTGTCATCGCCTTCCCGAGCGAACGCGCTCTCCCCGTCCGCACCTTCACCCAGCAGTTCAGTTCGACGCGGCGAGGTGCGAGACTCGCCCGCCTCCTCGCCGTCAACCAATTCGAGGCATGGGGCTGGCCGCACCGCACGGAGACCTCGCAGACCGCTGCCCTCCTCGTCGCCGAACTCGCTTCGAACGCCGTGTTCCACGGGCGGGTTCAGGGTCGGGACTTCCGGCTGCGCCTCACCATGGACGATGCCCTTGACCGCACCCAGGCGTCGGCCGTGCTCCGGATCGAGGTGACCGATACACGCGAGGAGTGTCTGCCACAGGCTCCCGAACCAGCCTCACCCACGACCGACTGCACCCCAGCCCCCGCCACTGACACGGAGGGCGGGCGCGGACTTCTCCTCGTCCAGGCGCTCGCCACCCGCTGGGGCGTACGGCCGTATCCTCCCTCTGGCAAAACGGTCTGGTGCGAACTGGAGCTCTGCCCTCGCCCTGGAAATCCCCGAGGCCACGAACGCCCCTGAACGGTTCCGCGTCAGAAGATCGTGTCGTCCCGTTGGAAGAGCCCCCCGTCGAACACAGGGTCCGCCTCCGGTTCGCGCGCCAGCTCCTCGTATGTCACGAGGTCATCGCCCCACTCCTCGTCCGCGAGCAAGTCCGCGCCGCCACCGGAATGTCCGGCCTCACCCGTCGCCGAGTCGCGCTCACCGTCCATCTCCTTGAGCCTGCGGTACGCGTAGTCCCCGCACAGGTCCCGCAGCTCGCCCGGTACATCCACCCGGATCGTCCGCAGCACCCGTAGGCCGCCCGCCTGCCGGGCCGCCAGGATGTCGAGGCGGGCCCACCCGGTCGTCGCGAGCATCAGCAGGCGGCACAGGTCGTCGCGGTTGTTCTCGTCGTACCGGAAGCGCAGGTGGTGGAGGAAGCTCTCCGGTTCGTCGTCCGGGAGGCCGATAAGCAGGTCTCCCGGGGTGGACTTGTCAACCTCGAACTGGATCCGGTCGTCGTGGCCGAGCTTGGCCCCGACGCGCTCCTCGGGGCCGGGACGCACGGCGCAGAACCACCACGGCGTGTGGCCGGGCAGGGAGTGCCAGGTGAAGGTCTTCGCCTTCGCGCCCCAGTTGGCCTCGTCGCGCAGTTGGACCATCGTAGTCATCCAGCCCGGTGCGTGTGCCTGCGGGTCGGGCAGGAGCGGCCGGGGGTGGGGACCCGCGCCGGAGTCCCGTACGAGGTACGCCTCCAGCAGCCGTGCCCGGTCCCGCCACTCGGGCTCGTAGGCCGTCCGGAACAGCTCCTGCTCGTACGTCGTGAGTCCTTCGCGCACTCCTTCGCAGAGCGCGAGGTAGTCCACCGCCGCGGTCGACACGACCGCCCAGAGACCGCCGCCCGCGCCGGAGCTCAGTTCGTCGGCTCGTCGGCGCACGTACTTCGCGGCCTCGGCCTGGCCGGCGAGCGCGGCAAGGTGGCTTCCCGCGCCGAGATGCTCGCCGAGCGACTCGACCGAGCGGTTCAGCTCCTGGGCGACCGTGGCCCGCTCCAGCAGCCCGAGCGCCGCTCCTGTCACGTTGTCCCGCTGGGTGGCGCGGAGGTACGTGGCGAAGGACCGCCATCCGGCTCCCGGGTTCAAGGGTCTGTCGGGGGATCCGTCGCTCAGCGCCTGCGGGTCGAGGAGCCAGCGTTCGTCCAGTTCGCGTGCCGTGCGCAGGGCTCCGACCTCGGCGGCGCGGCGGGCGGCGTACAGCTGGAGGAGTCCGCTCCACAGGTCGAGGGTCTGCCATGACCTCAGGGACGGGGAGGGGTCGCCGTGGAGATGACGGAGGAGGTCGGCGACGAGGCCCGCGCACTCCTCAAGGGGTGGTTTCCGGTCGGGCCAGAGCGAGTACAGCTCGCCCGATATGTCGGTGGCGGCTGCCACCCGCTGGTCGCGGAGCGCGGTGCGGGCCAGCAGCATCGCCCGTACGAGAACGAGATCTCCGAGGTCCTGGGGAAGGAAACGTTTTGCGCCTGGGCAGACGTCGTCCAGTTCGGCTGCCAGTTCCACGGTGATCTCCCACCACCACTGCTCCCTGGCATCGGAGAACTCTCTGTCGTTTTCCATTCCCACCCCTGGAACTTCGTTGACTGACAAGCTTGTTGAGTGTGTGTCAGTTGCCAATGGCCTGTGCACGCACCCTACGGGACGCGACGCGAGAAGTCACTTGTGAACTGAGTACACACATGTCATTCTTGTGGCGCGCAGTCCGCCGCGACCGCTCTGCCTTGTCTGTCAGTGGGTCGTCCTATCGTTGTTCACAGGTGCCGTCCGGTGCCCAGGGAGGGAAACGCGCATGCCGTCATCACCGAACGCCCCTGCTCCGGCACCCGGCGTTCCCCATCCCGTCGACGAGGTCCCGCAGACCTTCCGGCCCGGATCGTCGTACGACGTCCGCGAGGAACTCGGCGATCTGATCTCCCGGGATCTGCTGGGGCCCTGGGGAGACCAGACCGAGGCGCTGCCGCCCATGAGCGCGGGCCCTCGGGACCGCTATCTCGTCGGCCTGCTCGGACCGCGCCCCGCTCCGACCGCCGAGCCCGTGCGAGCCGCTGTCGGTCAGGCGGAGACCGAGGTCAACGCAGAGGGCGACGGCCGGGATCCGGAGCTCACTGACCGGCTCACCCCGCAGGCGGCCGGAAGGCTCTGGGCGTCGTCGATGGGCTTGAGCTTCCTGGTGCCGGCCGATGTGGGGATGCTCAGTGTCGTCGCGACCTGGGGCCGCTATCGGCAGAGCGACAGCAAGAACGAGGACGGAGGGACGGGGCGCGTCTGGTCACGGGAGCCCGTTCGTCATGAGGTGGACATCCCCGTCGACGCTCCGGGCAGCCTCCGGACGGTACTGGAAGGCGAGGACGAGACCGACCCCGACCGGCCGTGCGTCCGGCTCGATGTGCATGTGCGGGAGCGTCCCGGCACCGTCGACGGCGCGAACGACCTGCGCTTCGTCGATGTGTCGCTGATCAACGCGCTGGAGGAGTCACGAGAAGAGCGCGACGGACGGTGGCTGTTCCAGACCAAGCTGGAAGTGACCGCCTTCGACGGGGAGTCCAGCGTCTTCCTGCCGATCGACGACCCGCTGTCCGACGAGCCCGGCCATGTGCTGGAAGGTCCAGAGGAACGGCACCTGCGGCTGCTGTACCGCCACGAGCTGAAGCACGCGCACGGGCGCAATGTCGCCGTGCACGCGACGGTACGGCCCAAGGGGCGCCGCGCCGTCCGGCTGGAGACGACCTGGCTGCCCAAGAAGGACGTACCGGCGACGGTCGCACCGACCACGGCCCAGCAGCCGCTGCTCGCCGGACTCGAACTGAGCATGGACAAGCTCGCGGACCTGGCCGTGTGGGAGCGGCGCGACGAGCTACTCAAGGCCCTTCAGCCGCTGGCCGACGGCTATGACGGCTGGCTGGAACAACAGGCCGCCAAGGCCCAGTCGCTCACGGGCGAGCTGCGGGACGCGGCGCTGACGGCGGTCGACCAGGCCCGTGACGTGTGCGGCAGGATCGCGCTCGGCATCGAGTTGCTGCATGCCGACAGCGAGGCGCTGCAGGCGTTCCGTTTCGCCAACCGGGCGATGGCCATGCAGCGGCGGGCCACGGCGACGGCCAGGGTGCGGGCGGAGGGTGGCGAACGGCCGCCCACGTACGCGGCGGCTCATGCCGAGGTTCTCGGGCAGGGGGTCTCCGCAGCGAGCTGGTATCCCTTCCAGCTGGCCTTCGTGCTGCTGAACCTGTGCTCGCTCACCGACCCCGCACACAAAGAGCGCAGGGCGGACAGCACAGCCACGGTCGACCTGCTGTTCTTCCCGACCGGTGGCGGCAAGACGGAGGCCTATCTGGGCCTCACCGCCTACACGTTCGCCATCCGCCGGCTCCAGAAGGTCGTCGGTGAAGGCCCGGACGCCCGCGAGGGGCGCGACGGCGTCGCCGTACTGATGCGCTACACCCTGCGGCTGCTGACGGCACAGCAGTTCCAGCGGGCCTCGGCCCTGGTGTGCGCCACCGAGGTGCTGCGCAGGGAGGACGAGTCGACCTGGGGCAGCAGGCCGTTCCGTATCGGGCTGTGGGTCGGTGCCGGTGTCTCGCCGAACTGGTACGGGGACGCGGCGCAGCAGATCGCGGAGGCCACCGAGACCGCCTCGGGACGGCACGCGAACGTCCTCCAGGTGCTGTCGTGCCCGTGGTGCGGCGAGGAACTGCGCGCGTACCGCGACCTGAAGCCGGACGACGTACGGCGGCGCGTCCTGGTGTACTGCCCCCGTGGCGAGGACGCCGACCCCTGCCCGTTCTCCCGTATGAAGGCCAACGGCGAGGGGCTGCCGATCCTCACCGTCGACGAGGAGATCTACCGGCATGTGCCGAGCCTGCTGATCGCGACCGTCGACAAGCTCGCCCAGCTGCCGTGGCGCGGCTACGCGGGTCTGCTCTTCGGCCGCGTGACCGAGTACTGCGAGCGCCACGGCTACCGGCACGACGACCTCGACGAGGAGACGGGCTGCGGATCGCGGCACAACGCCAAGGACAAGCACAAGGCGGTGGTCAGCCGTACGATGCCGCGGCGGCTGCGGCCGCCGGACCTGATCATCCAGGACGAGCTGCACCTGATCTCCGGGGCGCTGGGCACAACAGTGGGTCTCTTCGAGTCGGCCGTCGACCAGCTGTGCACCTGGCCGGCGACGGACGCCCACGGGCAGCAGCGCGAGACCGGGCCGAAGATCATCGCGTCGACGGCCACCACCCGTAACGCCCGCGCCCAGGTCCTCGGGGTGTTCGCCCGGGACCTCGCGATCTTCCCGCCACAGGTGGTCGACGTCGGGGACACCTTCTTCTCCCGGCAGGTCGACGTCACCGAGGACGACCCGGGGCGGCGCTACTACGGGGTGTGCGCTCACGGCGTACGAATGAAGGCCGCCGAGATCCGGCTCGCGGAGATCCTGCTGCTCGCCGGGCAGGACATGTTCGACCGCTTCGGGGCTCCCGCCGATCCGTACATGACCGTGGTCGGGTACTTCAACGCGACCAAGGAGCTCGCCGGTATGCGGCGGGTCCTCGACGACGACGTGCCGAGCCGGCTGCGGACGAACGGACGGCGCAGGGGGATCGCCAACCGGCTGCTGCGCGACACCGACATGCTGAATCTCCAGGAGCTGACCTCCCGTATCTCGTCGGCGGACATCAGCGCCGCCCTCAAGCGGCTGGAGATCGGCTTCAATCCGGAGCACGACACCTCGGTGCGCAAGCAGGCGATCACCGACGAGTTCCGGGACGCGGGGAAGGCACGCCAGCCACGGGTCCTCCCGGCCCCGCTGCACCGCAAGCCGGTCGACCATGTGCTGGCCACCTCGATGCTCCAGGTCGGCGTGGACGTCTCCCGTTTCGGCCTGATGGTCGTCACGGGCCAGCCGAAGAACACCGCGGAGTACATCCAGGCATCGTCCCGCGTCGGCCGTGACCGCAAGCGGCCCGGCATCGTCGTGACCCTCTACAACTGGGCCCGCCCCCGGGACCTCGCCCACTTCGAGGACTTCGAGCACTACCACGCGACGTTCTACCGGCAGGTCGAGGCGCTGTCCGTGACCCCGTTCACGCGGCGTGCGCTGGACCGTGGCACCACCGCCACGTATGTCGCCGCCGTGCGGCAGGCCTGCGCCGAGTTCTCCGACAACGTGGACGCGGAGGACGTGGACCTGGACGACCCGCGGGTGCGGGAGGTCGAACAGCGGCTGCTGGCGCGTGCCGAAGCCGTCGACGGGGACCGGGCACGGGGCTATCTCGCCGAGCGCATCGACGCGTTGCGCGACGCGTGGACGGCCAAGAAGGGCGAGCAGGGCCGGCTCGGCTACCGCGGACAGACCAAGCAGAAGCAGACGGTGCTCGGGCTGCTGCGCAACGCGGACGGAAGCGGTTGGGATGTGCTCACCGTTCCGCAGTCGATGCGCGAGACGGAGAACGAGATCAACATGCTGCTCTCCGCCGACAGCGTGCTGTCGGCTCCGGCAGGGAGCGCATGGGAGTTCGGTCCGCCCGCGGAGGGCGACGACTCGGCCGCGGCGAGCGGCGACGAGTTCGGCGACGTGCCGGACGCGGACGGAAACGGCACCGGCACGGCCAGGGGGCGGTCATGAGCAGCGGCGGACACTTCAGGCGGGTGGGCGCGGTCCGGCCGAGCCACCTCATGTTCACCGGCGGTGTCGGCGCGCTGGTCGACCTGCCGAACTTCTCCGTCATGGTGAAGGGCCTCGACCACTGGAGCTACACGGGGGTGCCCGATCCGGTCATCGAGGAGCCCCGGCTACGCAAGGCCGTCAACCGGGCACTGCAGCGGTACGGATCGCAGCAGGTCACCGAGTTGCGTGCAGCGCCGTGGATTCCCGGGACGGACACCGACCCGAAGGGATACGCGGCGAAGATCGGGGTGCCGGTGACCCCCTTCCCGCAGTGGCTGCGCTGTACGGCGTGCAATGAGCTGGCCTCACTCGGCTCGGGAAAGTGGGGCTTCGAGAACCAGAATCCCCGTCGGCCCGACGAGGCCCGCTTCTACCACGAGAACTGCTACCGGAAGAAGAAGGGCCGCAAGCCCCTCGCCGTGGCCGCCCGCTTCGCGCTGGCCTGCACGAACGGGCACCTCGACGAGTTCCCCTACACGGAGTTCGTCCACGAGGGCCGTGCCTGCCCGGACACGACGTATCCGACGCTGCGCATGCGCGACAACGGCGGCAATCTCGCGGCCAACGTCTCCCTCGAATGCCTGGTCTGCAAGAAGGCCAAGCGCAACATCCGGGACGCGATGGGCGACAAGGGCCGGGCGAACCTTCCCCGCTGCCGCGGTCGGCATCCGCAGTTCGACGGTGTCTACGAGACCTGTGACGCACAGCCCTACCTGCTGGTCGTGGGCGCGTCCAACCAGTGGTTCCCCGCGACACTCAGCGCCCTGGCACTGCCCGACACCGGGACCGACTCCCTGCGCAAGCTCGTCGAGGAACGCTGGCCGGACCTGGAAGACTTCGAGGACGAGCACGAGATCGCCATGTTCGCCAAGAAGTCCAAGCACCACCGCTATCTGCGTGACTACGAACCGGGACAGGTGTGGAAGGCCATCTCGGACTACCGGGCCGCCCTCTCGGGCAGCGCGGGCGAGAGCGAGCAGCCGAGCGGGCCTCCGGATCTGCTGACCCCCGAGTGGCAGGTGCTGTCCGCGACGAAGATCCCGGACCCTACCGAGGACTTCGCCCTGGTGGAAGCCTCACTCACCGGGCCGCTGGCGTCCGTCTTCTCACAGGTCCGGCAGGTCGAGCGGCTGCGCGAGGTCCGCGCCCTCATCGGGTTCACCCGCCTCGACGCCCCCGATCCCGAGGACCCGGGCCTGGTCACCCGGGTGGAACTGGGCCGACGTGAACGCGGTTGGGTGCCGGCGAGCGAGGTACGCGGCGAGGGCCTGTTCCTGCGGGTGGACGAGCAGCTGATCGAGCAGTGGGAGAAGCGGGTGGCATCGAGCAACGCGCTCGCCGCACACGCCGCGGCGTTCGGGCGGTTCCGCGACCACCGCAAGTCGGACCGGTTGACCGGTGAGTTCGACCCGATGCAGGGCTGGCCGGGCGGTCGCTACATCGCCCTGCACACGCTCTCCCACCTCCTCATCCGCACCATCGCGATGGAGTGCGGCTACAACTCCGCGAGCCTCGCCGAGCGCATCTACAGCGGTGACGACGACGAGCGCCGTACGGGCATCCTCATCTACACGGCCGTGCCCGACTCGGAGGGCACGCTCGGCGGCCTGGTGTCCCTCGCCGACAAGGACCCGCACACCGGGGAGAACCGGCTGACGAGGATCGTACGGACTGCGTTGTACAAGGCGGGCCGGTGTTCTTCGGACCCGCTGTGCGGGGAGCGCCTCCCGCAGGCACCGGAGGACTTCCTGCACGGCGCGGCCTGCCACGCCTGCCTCTTCGTCTCCGAGACCACCTGTGAGCGCGGCAACCGCTTCCTGGACCGCCGCTTCATCACCCCGCTCGCGGGCGACGCCGAACCGCTCGCCCTCGTCCCGGACTTCAGGTGAGCGGGTGAGCGGGTGAGCCGAAGGCGCTTCGAGGCGGCGGCCGCGGCGGCAGCCGCCTCGCTCGGACCCACCCGTACGAAGGCGGTGGCCGCCCTCCTTGCTCAAGGCCGCTCCCAGGCGTATGTCCTGGGCAGGGTGCAGACTTCCGCCGCGCTGGAGGCCGTCAGCACCCTGCTGGACTCGATCACGGCGGACGAGGTGCCCTCGGCGGAGGCCGCGGCGTATCTACGGGGGTACATCGCCGCCTGGACGCGACAGCGCGAAGCCACGGAGGCGCGTGCCGTGTGGAGCGGTCCCTCCACGCCCGGGACTCCTGGCCGCAGCACCGCCCAGGTGCTGACGGAGGTGATCCGGGCCGCGGAGCACCGGCTCGTCGCCATGACGTACTCGGCCCGGTCCTACGCGCCACTGGCCTCGGCCCTGTCCGATGCGGTGGCCCGGGGCGTGATCGTGGACATCGTGATGGAGACCCTCGAAGGCGCCGGTGGCCTCATCTCCGGAAGTGAGCCCGCCGACGCCTTCTCCGGCATCCCCGGACTGCGGCTCTGGCACTGGCCATCCGTCGAACGCCCTTCCCCCGGAAGCCGGTTGCACGCCAAGCTGGCGATAGCCGACGACCATGTCCTCTTCCTCACCAGCGCCAACCTCACAGCGGCGGGAGCCGAGCGCAACATCGAGGCCGGGGTACTGCTCAGCGGCGGTCCCATGCCCGGCCGTATGGCCGACCACATACGGGAGTTGCAGCGTCGAGGAGTTCTCGCGCGGTGGCCTGGCACTTCCTGACGCCAGTCGGTGCCGGTCAGTAAAGTGATCGTAGTTCCTGGAAAGGCCGGCCGGAGGGGGCGGGGATGGCGACGCTGGGCATGCACCGGGACTTTCTGATGGAGTTCGCCGCGCTGGAGAAACCCGTCCAGAAACGTGTCTTCGAGGTGTTCGAGAAGTTCGCGGCCGCCACGCACGCGGGACTGCACCTAGAGAAGCTCACGCACCAGAAGGATCCGCGGCTGCGGACCATCCGGATCACCGACTTCTGGCGCGGCGTCGTCCTCAAGGCGGAGTCCGGCGACAGCTATCTGCTGCTCAAGGTGCTCCCGCACGACAAGGCCAACGACTGGGCCGCCAAGCACCGGGCGTCGGTGAACGAGGCCACCCAGGGCATCGAGATACGCAACGACGTGGCCCTGGAGCGGGCCACGGCCGGGCTGCGGGCGTTGGCCGCCGACGAGCCGTCCCGTCTGTTCCCCGCGTCCGAGTATCCGGACAAGGTGCTGCGCAGCCTCGGGGTCGACGAGGAGATCCTGCCGATCATTCGGCTGGTCCCCGACGAGGCCCACCTGGAGGCACTGCACAAGGTGCTTCCCGAGCAGCAGTACGACGTGCTGCTCGGGCTGGCGACCGGCATGAAGCCCGAGGAGATCGACCGCGAGCTCGTGCAGGCGTACGCCCGGACCGCCGTGCAGAGCGCCCGCGGCTCCGAGGGTGACGAGTTGGGCACCGCGATGGCCCGCTCACGCGGCCGTATCGCCCTCGTCTCCGGGGCCGATGAACTGCTGGAGATCCTTCAGCGCCCC
Organism: Streptomyces sp. NPDC048600; assembly: GCF_055587025.1. NCBI lineage: Bacteria > Bacillati > Actinomycetota > Actinomycetes > Kitasatosporales > Streptomycetaceae > Streptomyces > Streptomyces sp. NPDC048600. The sequence continues at coordinate 246,041 of NZ_JBVJGZ010000003.1, forward strand.
TTCGACGCCTGGCGGGTCTTCCTGCATCCGAGTCAGTACCGGGTGGCCTACCAGGAGAGTTACGCCGGGTCGGCGCGGGTCACCGGCGGGCCGGGTACGGGCAAGACCGTCGTCGCGCTGCACCGGGCGTACCACCTCGCGCGGCGCCTGCCCGCCGACGCACCAGACGGCTGTGTGCTGCTGACGACCTACACGAAGGACCTGGCCGCCGAACTGCAGCGCTGCATGGAGCTGCTGATCACGGAAGACGCCGTCCGCGCGAAGATCCGGGTGGTGAACGTCGACGCCCTGGCCAACGAGATCGTACGGGCGGACCGCGGCGGCGCACCGCTGAAACTGGTCTTCGACCAGAAGGAGATCACCGCCCGGTGGGCGCGGATCGCGCGACGGTTGAACCTCGACTTCACGGGCGTCTTCCTCGACCAGGAGTGGCGGCACGTCGTCCTCGCGCATGCCGTCACCACTCCCGAGGAGTACCTCAAAGTGTTGCGGACAGGTCGCGGGAGCGGGCTGGGGCCGCTGAAACGCCTTCAGGTGTGGCGTGCGGTCTCCGCTTTCGAGGAGCAGCTGCGCCAGGCCGGGGAGTGGACCTTCCTTCAGGTGTGCGCCGAGGCCGCACGTGTACTGGACGGGAGCGGCGAGCGGCCCTTCCGACATGTCGTGGTCGACGAGGCGCAGGATCTGCACCCCGCCCAGTGGCGTTTCCTGCGGGCCCTCGTCGGCTCCGGCGCCGACGACCTGTTCCTCGCCGGGGACACCCACCAGCGTATCTACGGCAACCGGGTCTCGCTTCGCTCGCTCGGCGTCGAGGTCGTCGGACGCTCGTACCGGCTGCGGGTCAACTACCGCACCACGCAGGAGATCCTCGCCTGGTCCACCGCGCTGCTGACCGGAGAGAAGCCGGACGACATGGACGAAGGGAAGGAGACCCTGGCCGGCTATCGCTCCACGATGCACGGTGAACGGCCCGAGACCGCGGGGCACGTCTCGAAGCCCGAGGAGATGGCGGCGCTGGTGGCCCAGGTGGAGAAGTGGACTGCCTCGGGCGTGGATGCGGAACACATAGGCATCGCGGTGCGGTTCATCCAGTTCGGGCGGGACATCGCCAAGGCCCTGGAGCACGCCGGGATCCCTGCTTTCGTCCTGGGAGCCGGGCGCGGGGGTGCGGGGGTGCGGATAGGGACCATGCACCGGATGAAGGGACTGGAGTTCCGCTGCGTCGCCGTGGCCGGGGTGATGGAGGGGACGGTTCCGATGAAGTCCGCCGTGACTCCGGTGGACGTCGACGCGCAGCAGCACCAGGAAGACGTGAACAGCGAGCTGAGCGTGCTGTTCGTGGCGTGCACACGGGCGCGTGAGGCACTGCGTGTGTCCTGGCACGGAACGCCGAGCCCGTTCCTGGCACCTGTCATCAGCGGGCCGCGTCCATAGCACTTTGTGTTCGACCTGCGTGGGACCCATGGGTTCTCGGGTCCCACGCACCTGATGCCAACGTCAGAGCGTGCCCGGACCGTCGTCCATCATGCGGCGGGCCTCGGCCAGAGCGGCGGTGTGCGCGAACCATTCCAGCACCGCGCAGATCTCCTCGCTGTGCCCGGAGAAGACCTCCAGCGGGAAAGACGGACGCAGGTCCAGTTTGGCCTCGGCCAGGTCGATGCCCTCGATGCCGTTCAGCCGGGTCATCAACTCCCGACGCACTGGCTCGTCGTCGAACGGAGGCCGCCGCCTCAAGTACTGGAAGACCACTTCGACGGTGCCCGCGACCGGGTAGATCCCCAGCGGCCAGAGCGCACGGGCGGTATCGCGTGTGTCGCCGAACCGCACCATCGGGAAGCAACTGGTCTCGTCGGCTCGGCCGTAGGCAAGGTGGCCGCCCTGCTGCTCCCAAAAACGCAGCGCGCCGAGGACGCCCTGCACGGTCTCCTCGGTCTGGTTGTCGCGGAGTTGCGTTTCGAACCGGTCGGCCTTTGCCTGCTGTTCGACTTCGGCCTGCGCGGACGGCACGGTCTCGTCCGCGGTGTCCCTGCCGAGCAGGGCAGCCAGGTCGGCGGTGGTCAGCCGGTGGGACCGGCGGGCCCGCCCCGCGTCGTCGAAGGGAACGCCCTCCGCTTCCAGGCGGGTTCCGGCGTCGCCGGACTCCTTGCCGTCCGGCCACCGGAAGCCCGCCGAGACACGGCCGTCCGCGGTCAGTACGCGGTAGGCGCCGTGCAAGCCAGCCTTGGTCGCCAGGTGCTGGCCCACGGGGACGGCGTGCGTACCGATGAGTGCCGCCACATCGCCGTACGTCGTCCACGTGCCGGCCGGCATGGCGAGGAGCGCGGCCCGGAGGTCCTTCCAGCCGGCCCACTCGTCCTCTGCCTGGACGACTCCCTCGGCGGGGCCGGGCCACAACCTCACCGCTTTGTCCGCCAGTTCGTCGGCGCGGGCGAGGATCTCCGTCCTCCCCCACCGTTCCTCGGCGGCGATCCTCTGGTTCATGCGCAGGGCGCTGGCGTCGAGGATTTCCTGCTTGCGGCGGAAGGGATGGTTCGACAGGCGCGCATTGTCCGCGGAGAGGGTGAGGTTGCCCAGGGTGTGGACGAGCAGGGCGTGGAGTTCGTCCGGGCTCTGGCCGTCCTCGGCGTCCTCGGCGAGAAGGTCGTACCACTGCTGGGCCGGGCTCTGTGGCAGCACGTGCTCGACGGTGAGGGATGCCTTGGCGTAGTCGACGGGCTCACTACCGTCGTAGCTCTCCTCCAGTCGGCGCAGCACCTGGAACCGCTGGTTGCTGCGGCCCGCCTTGTAGAAGGGGCGGGTGCGGACAGCCTCGCGCAGCGCTTCGTCGCCGGGCCAGACACGTGCCCCCGTCCTGTTCCGCGACAGGAAACGGCGTACGGCTTCCGCCGGGTCGTCGTCCTTCTCCAGCTCCTTGGGCATCTCCATGAAGACCCGGTTGCTGCCTGTGGTGGACAGACCCACCAAGAGGCGGCGCACCATGTAGCTCTCGGCGTAGGCCAGCGCCCGGGCGGCCTGTTGGGGCGTGGCCCGTCCGTCGTGGACGCGGTCGAGTAGCTGGAGCGCCAGCGGGTAGTGGGTCTGACCGCCCCACCGGGACAGCCGCTCCAGCACCTCGCGCAGCTCCGAGTCCGGCTCCCGCCGGGGCTCCAGGATGCGCATCAGCCGTTCGGCCCGCCGGGCGAGGGAGGCGATCTCGGCCTCCAGTGCCGCCTCGTCGGTACTCAGCGGCTCCAGGCGCTTCTTCTGGTCGCGGTAGATCTCGCTCTGCTTGGCCCGGCTGTTGCCTGCCACGACCAGGTCGAGCCAGACGAGCAATTCGAGGTTGTCGGGACCGAGGAGGTCCTGCATGGGCAGCCAGTGGTTGCGGTAGACGGACTCGCCGCGGGTCTGCAGGCACATGAAGAGGTAGTTGCGCAGGAGGTCGCTCTGGCGGAGACCGACACCGGTGTTGTTGATGGATTCGAAGATGCGGTAGACGTTGTCGCCTTCGGCAGCGGTGATCTCGACGATGGAGAGCAGACTGCTCAGGACGGTCTCCACCGCGCCTGTCCACGCCTCGCCGCCGTTCTCCTCGCCCTCAGTGAGGACGGCCAGGAAGAAGCGATAGGCGGCGCCCACATTGCCGGGGCCACCGGCCTTGGGGGTGCTCTCGACGCACGCGGTGTATGCCTCGCGGTCGGCCTGCGTCGGCAGGAGGCGGTAGTGGTCGTCGCCGTTGCGGTACCTGTTGACGAGCACGAGGTCGTGAATGCGGTCGGCGTCCCGCTCGGCGCCACGCTCCCGGTAGCGGTCACGCAGCGCGGTGAGGGCCAGCATGAGAGTAGTGAGCCGCTGCTGTCCGTCGACGACGAGCCAGCGCTGCATGCCTCCCGCGGTGATCCTTCCCGGGGCGAGCACCACGGAGCCGAGGAAGTGGGTCGCGGGGGTCCTGCCCTCCAGATGCTCCTCGACCAGCTCCAGCACGTCGTCCCAGAGCTGCCGCAGCTCGTTCTGCTGCCAGCTGTAGGTGCGCTGGTAAAGCGGCACCTGGAACTGCTTCTCGCCCTGGACGAGCTCCTTGAACGTGGTCTCCTGAGCGTGCACGCGCCTCTCCCCCACTGTCTGCCGGACCAGCTCATGCTCCCCCATCGGATTGGGATGGCCTCTGCCCCGGCTCCATCACCAGCGGTGACACTATCGGCCGAGCCTCAGGGCGCACACCTCGCTCTTCCCGTCGTGGGGGACGCCATAAGTGAAGGAGAAGGCCCGAGCGGCCACGCCTGACCTGTGAACAAAGTCAATGATCGTAGTAGCCTGACAGGCGCAAGAGGGGAAGGGTGGCTTGATCACGCACCCGCTGTCGGGGGCAAGTCCTTGTTCGATCAGAAACGCCCTGGGAGTGCAGATGACCACGCCTCGCGCCGTACCGGTGACCCTGGCCGAAATCGCCCGCCTCGCCGGCGTCGGACGGGCTGCCGTCAGCAACTGGCGGCGGCGGCATCCGAACTTCCCCCAACGCATCGCGGGAACCGACGTCAACCCACAGTTCTCCATGACCGACATCGAGAACTGGCTGCGTGAGAACAGGAAACTCCAGAAGTCCGCCGAGCGGGAATGGCTCTGGCCCCGCTTCGAGATGCTCGGCGGACGCGACGAGACCGGGGACGCCGTCGCACGGACGGGACGCCTCCTCGCCGGCCAGGAGAACGAGGAGGGTAGTCAACTCACCTCTGAAGCAGCGGAATTGATCGTCCGGGCCGTGGAGCTGGGGCGACGCGAGGGGGAAGCCGAAACGTTCGCGTTCCTGCTGCGCCGGTGGCTCGACGTCCACGTACGCCAGATCGCCACGACGCCGGAGCCCCTGGCGGCACTCATGGCGGACCTCGCCCTCGGCTCGGCCGGCAGCGCTGGAAGCGGCTCAGACAGCGTCACGATCATGGATCCGGCCTGTGGCACCGGGCACCTGCTCATGGCCGGTGCCGAAGCGGTGAAGGCAGTCGGGGACGGGGAGCCCACCCTGCTCGGCGGTGACCGCGATCCCGTCCTCGCCGCACTCGCGGACGCCCGCCTGAGACTCACCGAGCGGGAAGGCGGGCGGGCCCTCATCGATGTACGAGCTGGCGACTCGCTGCGCGACGACCCCTTCGCCGATGACCCCGCCGACATCGTCCTGTGCAATCCGCCCTTCAGCGAACGGGACTGGGGATACGAGGAGCTCGCCACCGACGCGCGTTGGAGCCACGGGCTGCCCCCGCGTACCGAGCCCGAACTCGCCTGGGTCCAGCACTGCCTGGCCCGGCTGCGTCCGGGCGGCGCCGCTGTGCTGGTGCTGCCGCCCGCCGTCGCAGCCCGGAAGGCGGGACGGCGGATCCGTGGTTCACTGCTGCGCACCGGCCACCTCCGGGCCGTCGTCGCACTGCCGCCGGGGTGCGCTGCACCGCACAGCGTCTCCCTGCACCTGTGGCTGCTGCGGACGCCCGCGCCCGGGGAAGAGAAGCAGGCGGGCGGGCGGCTACTGGTCGCCGACGCCGCGTCACGCTTCCCCCGGGATTCCGCGCGGGAGAGCACGCCCGCCCCCGACTGGGCGGCAATCGGCGCCTTCGTCCGCAAGGCCGTTGAACAAGCCGACTCCGCGCAGTTCCCCGCCTACGTCGCGCAGGTGCCTGTCATCGAACTCCTCGACGACGAGGTCGACCTCACCCCGGGACGCCACATCACCCCCTCCCCAGCGGACACCGCGCCCCGACTGGCCGCATCCTGGGGGGAGTTCACCTCACTTACCGCAAGTGTGGACAAGTCGGCCCGGCTACTCGCGGCGCTCGACCTCGTCGCAGCCACGGCGGACACACCGACGGCGACCACCGTCGCCGAACTCGCCCGGGCCGGTGCGCTCACCCTACGCGGCGGCCATCAGCCACCGGAGGAGTCGATCCGCACCAGTCCCTCGTCCGACGGCGACATCCCTTTCCTCACCGTTCCCGACCTGTTGGGGACGGGGGAACCCGGGAGCTGGCTCGCCCCCGACGGCGATTCGGCCCGCGAGGCAGCGATCGTCCAACCCGGGGACATCGTGGTGGTGGGCGTGGCCCGGAAATTCTCCGCCTGGGTCCACGAGGGGCCGCCCACCGCCCTCGGCCCGCAGCTGCACGCCGTGCGGGTGCAGTCCGAACAGCTCGACGCCTGGTTCCTGGCCGGTTCGCTCCGCGCCCCGGCCAATGCCCGGCAGGCCGGGACCCACACGACGAGTTCCTCCCGCATCGACGTCCGCCGCCTCCAGGTCCGCCAGGTCCCGCTCGGCGAACAGCGCCGCTACGGCGAGGTGTTCCGTGAACTGGATTCCTTTGAGCGGGTGTTGCGCCGCGCCGCCGACCTCGGCGCGGACCTCGTCCACGGCCTCGGCGACGAACTCACGGCGGGACGCCTGGCGGGCGGGGCGTAGAGCGTTACACGGCGGCCGGTTCTGTCACCGGCGCCGGTCTCCGCCCTCACGGCCATGGCTACTTTCGTGGCTACGTTCGTAGCCACGAGGTCCGGTTTGAACCGGTACGGACCGGGGTTCGAGCAAGCTCCTGACCTGGCAAAAAGGGCCCGTGACCAGCATGTTCCCTGGTCATGGGCCCTTGGCGGCAGACGAGTCGGGCTGTACGCCGGGTTCTGTTCCCCGGTTCCCTCGCGGGGGCCGGGGCGACGGCCATCCATCTAGGACCGGCGTTGCCGCCGGTCTCGTGCGGTCTACCCGGAGACTCGGGCGGGCAGCCCTCGAACGCCTCCGCAGGAGCGCCGGGGCGCTCCCTCTTGACCTTGCTCCAGGTGGGGTTTACCTAGCTGCCCAGGTCGCCCTGGGCACTGGTGGTCTCTTACACCACCGTTTCACCCTTACCCGGCGCCTGAGCGCCGGGCGGTCTGTTTTCTGTGGCACTGTCCCGCGGGTCACCCCGGGTGGCCGTTAGCCATCACCTTGCCCTGTGGAGCCCGGACGTTCCTCGGGAAGCCCCCCAAGGGACTTCACGCGGCCGCCCGCCCGGCTCGTCTGCCGTGGCGACCATGTTACCGGCCTGCGAGGGGCGGCCGTGGCCAGCACCGAACCGGCCAGGATGAGGGTGAAGGCGACGCCGATCGACGCGGTCAGCTCCTCGCCGAGGAAGAGGGCGCCGGCCGCGACCGCCACGGCCGGGTTGACGTAGGTGATGACGGTCGCCCGGGTCGGGCCGGCCTCCTTGATCAGCTCCAGGAACGCCACGAAGGCGAGCGCCGTGCAGAGCACGCCCAGGCCCGCCAGCGCCGTCAGCGCCTGCGTGGAGGGCATCGCGGACGGCCAGGTCACCGCCGCCGCCGGGGCGTAGACAACCGCCGAGAACGCCAGACAGGGCGTGATCAGGTGCAGTGTGGGGACGTTCTTGAGCCAGCGGGCGGCGATCAGCGGTGCCGTCGCGTAGCCGACGACCGTCACCAGGACCTCGGCGAGGGAGCGGGCGTCCCCGCCGGTGAGGTGGGGGACGGTCAGCACCGCCACGCCGCCGAGCCCGACGGTCAGCCCCACGATCCGCCGCGCTCCCAGATGCTCCGAGGCGCCGAAGAAGCGGGCCATGGCCACGCCCACGATCGGCACGCCCGCGATCAGCAGGCCCGCCGTGGAGCTGGACAGATGGCGTTCGGCGTCGGTGAGGGTCCACCAGGGGCCGACGATCTCGATGCACGCGAAGGCCAGCATGGGGCGCCAGTGGGCGCGGACGGTGTCCATGAGGCCGCGCTGGCGGAGCGCGAAGGGCAGCAGGAGCAGGGCGCCGATCACACAGCGCGCGAAGACCACCGTCGACGGGGACAGTTCGTCCACCGCGACCTTGATCATCAGATAGGGGATGCCCCAGACGACTCCCATCAGGGAGAACAGGAACCAGCCGCGTGCAGTCATGCCCCGAGTCTCGGCCGGATCAGCCCCTGCCGTCTTGAACGCTGTTGCGGTACGCGGCCGGGGTCACGCCCAGCACCCGGCGGAACCAGCGCGTGAGATGCGCCTGGTCGGCGAACCCGACGAGCGGGGCGACCTCGGCCGGCCGCAGCCCCGCCTCCAGCAGCCCACGGGCCCGGCTCACCCGGTGCTGCGCCAGCCACGCGTACGGCGGCACGCCCATGGTCGTCCGGAAGGCGCGCAGCAACTGGTAGCGGGACAGGCCCAGATCCGCGGCGAGGTCCGCGAGGGAGGGCGGAGCGAGCAGCTCGTCCGCCAGACGGTCCCGTACGGCGAGGGCGACGCGGTCGGCGCCGGGGACCAGGTCGAGGGTGGCGCGGGCGGTGGAGTGGCGCCGGGTGAGGGCCGTGAGCAGCCACGGCAGCCGCGACTCCGCCTCCAGCGGGTCCGGGCAGGCGGCCAGCTCGGCGTGCGTCACCCGCAGCGCGGCGGTCAGCTCGGGGTCGTCGAGCAGCGGCTCCCGGAAGTGCGGGGTGCCGGTCGTGCCCTCGCGGAGCAGTGCGGGGTCGGCGTACAGCGCCCGGTAGGCGTACCCGTCGCTGCCGGTGGCGGGGCCGCCGGTGTGCATCTCCCCCGGCTCCAGTACGACGATCGAGCCCGGCCCGGTGCGTATGTGCCCGCCGCGGTAGTCGATGATCTCGGTCCCGCCGACGCAGACCCCGATCGTGAACTCCTCGTGCGCGTGCGGGGCGTAGACGTGCCGCTGGAAGCGGGCGGTGAGCAGGTCGAGCGACGGGCCGCATCTGCCCAGCCGCGCCCTCGTCCACCGTGCCTGCTCCGCCACCCCGTGCCCCTTTCCGGTCCACAGGGTGCAACGCCGGGAGCGTCAGAGAAAGTCCGCGGTCTCCAGGTCGAAGGAGAAGGGGGCGGGGAGGGGAAGCGTCTTTCCGAACGCGACGGTGCGGAGCTGGCCGTAGTCGTCGCCCTCGGGATCACTGAACAGCGTGACGGAGTCGGCCCCGCGGTCGACGAGCAGGTAGAGGGGGATGCCCGCGCGGGCGTAGCAGCGTCGCTTGGTCTCGCGGTCGTTCTGCGGCCTGGAGGACGTGACCTCGAGAACCATGGTGACGCCCTCGGACGGCATCCGGGGTTCCGCGCCTCGGTAGAGCTGCAGCTCACTGGCGGCGAAAGCGCAGTCGGGAATCACATGGTCCCTCGCGAAGCCCTCCGCGGCACGCAGTGTCAGCCCCTTGTTTCCCGAGAAGTCCATGTCGGTGCGGGACTGCTTGATCACCTGCCTGACGATCCGGCTGATGCAGTGCTCGTGGTCCCCGTCCGGCGGCGGCGTCACGACGACTTCCCCCTCGATCAGCTCCGCCCGGAAGCCCTCCGGGGTGTCCAGGGCGAGGAACCACTCCAGCAGGAGCTCCTGCGTGATCGGTTCCTGGGCGACGGCAGTCATGTCACGCCCCTCCTTCGGTCGCTCGCCAGACTGGGACATCGGCTGATCACCTGTCCAAGAGATCGGGAACCGTTCCCTCGATCGTGGCACACGACGTCGCGGCACAGGCCCTCAAGCAGGCACGAACCGTACTTTCGCCGTGCTCGGGTCGGCTTCGGTGAGGCGGACGCGCAGGTGCTCGCCCAGGGGCAGGGTGTCGCCGTCGACGCGGCCGACGATCGCCGGGGACTCCAGGTGGACCGTGCCGGTCGTCGGCCTGTCGTCGGCCAGGTCGATCACGCACGCGTCGAAGACCTCGCCCACGCGGTTCTCGAGCAGGGCCGCCTCGACGATGTCGATACTGCCGCGTTCGACCCGGGCGGCCCGGCGGCCGCCGCCGGCCATCTCCTCGGGCAGCGTTTCGAGGCCGGCGAGGACCCACTCGGGCACGGGCTGCCCGGCCGCCGCGGCGAGGCAGATCTCGGTGGTGTAGCGGTCGGCCAGGCGGCGCAGCGGGGCCGTGCAGTGGGTGTAGGGGGCGGCGACGGCGGAGTGGGTGGTGATCTCCGGGAGGTCGAAGTCGCGGAAGACGGTGTAGCCCGCGCCGCGCAGCAGGGCCGTGCACTCCTGGAGGAAGGCCGCGTGCCGGGGTTCGCGGGGGTCGAGGGAGCGCACCAGCGCGGCGTACGAGACATGGTGCGGCCAGTCGACGCGCAGGGCCTTGGCGCTCAGGCGCAGCCGGCCCACCGCGCCGTCGGGGGCGGCGGGGAGGGTGCGCAGGACCCCGGTGCCGCAGGTCAGCATCAGGTCGGCGGCGGCCATGCCGGTGAGCAGGGAGAGCTGGGCGTTGAAGCCCTCGGCGGGCAGCGGGGCGCGGTAGGCGAGGTCGTAGGTGTGGTCGTGCTCGGTGATCTCCTGCTCGGGCACGTTGAGGGAGATTCCGCCGCGGTCGGCCTCCAGTGCCTCGCGCAGTTGACCGACGGTCCGCAGCAGCGCGAGGGGTTCCTCGGCGGTGCCGGAGTCGAGCTCGCGCTGTACGCCCGCGTAGTCGAGCCTGGCCCGGCTGCGCACGAGGGCGCGGCGCAGGTCGACCGTGAGCGGGGAGCCGTCGGCGTCCAGGTCGATCGTCCACAGCACGGCCGGGCGGGTGTGTCCGGGCAGCAGACTGGCCGCGCCCTCGCCGAGCACGGGCGGGTGCAGCGGGGTCCTGGCGTCGGGGAAATACAGGGTCATGACCCGCCGGTGGGCCTCGGCGTCCAGCGCGCCGCCGGGGGCGACGAACGCGGCGACGTCGGCGACGGCGTACCGGACGCGGTAGCCGGTGCCCTGCCGGGACAGGTGGAACGCCTGGTCCAGATCGGTGGAGGCCGGGGGGTCGACCGTGGCGAAGGGGATGTCGGTCGCGTCCTCCACCGGGAGGGCGGGGTCGCGGGCGGCGCGTTCGGCCTCGGCGAGGGCCTCCGGCGGGAAGCCGGCCGGGACACCGAGCTCGGCACGGAGCGCGGCGAGCGCGGCCCGCAGGGGGGCTTGTGGGGCACCGGTCACGCGGATCGGACGGCGGGGCATACAGCGAGCGTAGGGCGGGGCGGGCGGGGCGGCACGCCGTACGCTGTCCCGAGCCGACCCGAAGGAGAAACACCCGTGCTCGTGCTGCTTCCGCCCTCCGAAGGCAAGGCCGCGTCCGGCCGTGGCGCCCCGCTGAAGCCGGAGTCGCTGTCGCTGCCGGGGCTCGCCGGGGCGCGGGCGGCCGTGCTGGAGGAGCTGGTCGAGCTGTGCGCGGCGGACGAGGACAAGGCCCGTGAGGTGCTCGGGCTGAGCGAGGGGCTGCGGGGCGAGGTCGCGAAGAACACGGAGCTGCGCACCGCGGGCACCCGTCCGGCCGGGGAGATCTACACGGGTGTGCTGTACGACGCCCTGGGCCTGGCCACGCTGGACCCCGCCGCGAAGCGGCGCGCGGCGCGCTCGTTGCTGGTCTTCTCCGGGCTGTGGGGCGCGGTGCGGGTCACCGACCGGATCCCCTCCTACCGCTGTTCGATGGGTGTGAAGCTGCCGGGGCTGGGTGCGCTGGCCGGGCACTGGCGGGCGCCGATGGCCGAGGTGCTGCCGGAGGCGGCCGGGTCGGGGCTGGTGCTGGACCTGAGGTCGGCGGCGTACGCGGCGGCGTGGAAGCCGAAGGGTGAGGTCGCGGGGCGCACGGCGTCCGTACGGGTGTTGCACGCGCCGACGCGGAAGGTGGTCAGTCACTTCAACAAGGCCACGAAGGGGCGGATCGTGCGGGGGCTGCTCGCGGCCGGTTCCGTCCCGGGCGGGCCGGCGGAGCTGGTGGAGGCTCTGCGGGAGCTGGGTTACACCGTGGAGGCGGAGGCTCCGGGCAGGGTGGGGACGGCTTGGTCGCTGGACGTGCTGGTGGACGAGGTCCATTGAGCTGATCCGCCGGCCGCCCTCTGGTGGTGCTCGCCGTGGGCGTGGCGCGGCGCCCGTGCGGGGCGGGTGCGGGTGCGGGTGCGGGTGCGTTGTGGTTGGTCGCGCAGTTCCCCGCGCCCCTGGGGTGGGGCCTGCCGGTTGCCCGGGTGCGGGTGCGTTGTGGTTGGTCGCGCAGTTCCCCGCGCCCCTGGGGTGGGGGCTGCCGGTTGCCCGGGTGCGTCGTGGTTGATCGCGCAGTTCCCCGCGCCCCTGGGGTGGGGCCTGCCGGTTGCCCGGGTGCGGGTGCGTCGTCGTCTTTTGCGCAGTTCCCCGCGCCCCCAAGAGGGGGCGTTGCAGTATGTGCAATGGGCTTTGCGTGTGTTGGGTGGGGTCGGCAGGATGTGCGGCATGACTGTGTCCGTCCTGGATCTCTCGCCCGTTCTGCCTGTCGTGGTGGTGGACGACGTCGCCGATGCCGTGCCGTTGGCGCGGGCGCTGGTCGCGGGTGGGCTGCCGGCGATCGAGGTGACGCTGCGGACGCCGCAGGCGCCGGAGGCGATCCGGGCGATCGCCGAGGAGGTGCCGGAGGCGGTGGTCGGGGCCGGGACCGTCCTCGCGCCCGGGCAGGTGATGGCCTCCGTGGCGGCCGGGGCGCGCTTCCTGGTCAGCCCCGGCTGGACGGACGCCCTGCTGACGGCGATGCGCGGGTCCGGGCTGCCGTTCCTGCCGGGGGTGTCGACGGCGTCCGAGGTCGTGGCGCTGCTGGAGCGCGGGGTGCGGGAGATGAAGTTCTTCCCGGCACAGGCCGCGGGCGGCACGGCGTATCTGCGCTCGCTCTCCGGGCCGCTCCCCCAGGCCCGGTTCTGCCCGACCGGCGGGATCGGCCCGGCGCTCGCGCCCGACTATCTGGCCCTGCCCAACGTCGCCTGCGTGGGCGGCAGTTGGATGCTGCCGGCGGACGCGGTCGCCGCCCGCGACTGGCCGCGCATCGAACGGCTCGCGCGGGAGGCTGCGACGCTCAGCGCAGGTGCGAGGTGTCGTTGAACAGCCGCACGCTGGCGTTGCCGTCGGCGTAGTAGGCGATCGCGGAGAGCGAGGCGGCCGACAGTTCCATCCGGAACAGCGACTCGGGCGGGGCGCCGAGGGCCAGCCGTACCAGCGTCTTGATGGGCGTGACGTGCGTGACCAGCAGAACGGTGCGGCCGGCGTACGCGGCGATCAGCCGGTCGCGGGCGGCGGCGATCCGCACGGCGGTCTCGGCGAAGCTCTCGCCGTCGCCGGTGGGCCGGGCCTCGGGGTCGGCCAGCCAGGCGTTCAGGTCCTCGGGGTACTTCTCCCGGACCTCGCCGAAGGTCAGCCCCTCCCACGCGCCGAAGCCGGTCTCCCGCAGCCCGTCGTCCACGGTGACCTCCAGCCCGAGCCGGTCGGCGACGAACCCGGCGGTCTCCCGGGTCCTGGCCAGCGGCGAGGCGACGACGTCCTGGATCGTCCCCCGCCTGGCGAGGGCGGCGGCCACGCGCTCGGCCTGCTCACGGCCCACCGCGGAGAGGGACGGGTCGGTGCCGCCGCTGCCGGAGAACCGCTTCTGGGGCGTCAGCGGGGTCTCGCCGTGGCGCAGCAGCACGAAGGTGGCGGGCGCTCCCATGTCGGCCGGGGCCCACCCGGGGGCGGGGGCTGCCACGCTCTTCGCGGCCCGCGCGTCGGCCCCGGTCCTGGCCTCGACCCCGGCCTCGACCTCGGCCTCTGTGGCTGGAGCCTGCTCCCCGGCGGGGGAGGCGGCGGCCCGGCTCTCCCCCGAAGTGCCCGCGTCCATCGCCTCGTTCGCCAGCCGGTCGGCGTGCTTGTTGCGCTCCCGGGGGATCCACTCGTAGGTCACGCGGTCGGCGGGGAACACCCGGCCCGCCTCCAGGGCGAGCGGCTTCATGTCGGGGTGCTTGATCTTCCACCGCCCCGACATCTGCTCCACGACGAGCTTGGAGTCCATCCGGACGTGCACGACGGCCTCCGGGTCCAGCGCCCGGGCCGCGCGCAGACCGGCCAGCAGGCCCCGGTACTCGGCGACGTTGTTGGTGACGACCCCGAGGAACTCCGACTCCTCCGCCAGGGTCTCCCCCGTCACCGCGTCACTGACCACCGCGCCGTATCCGGCCGGGCCGGGGTTGCCCCGCGACCCGCCGTCGGCCTCGACGACGAACTCCCGCACGACCGGGGCCCCTTACAGACCGGACTCGGACGTACGCACCAGGATGCGGCGGCAGTTCTCGCAGCGCACCACGGTGTCGGGCGCGGCCTGGCGGATCTCGTTGAGCTCGGTGATGGCGAGCTCCTGACGGCAGCCCTGGCAGGTGCGCGCGTACAGCTTGGCCGCGCCGATGCCGCCCTGCTGCTCGCGCAGCTTGTCGTAGAGCTTCAGCAGGTCCGCGGGGACCGAACCGGCGACGACCTCGCGCTCCTTGGTGACCGTGGCGGCCTCGCCGTCGATCTCCTCGAAGGCCGCGTCCCGGCGGGCGGTCGAGTCGTCGATCTTCGACTGGACGGAGGAGACCCGCTCGGTCAGCTCGCTCACCCGCTCCTGCGCGGACTCGCGGCGCTCCATGACCTCCAGAACGACGTCCTCGAGGTCGCCCTGCCGCTTGGCGAGGGAGGTGATCTCGCGCTGGAGGTTCTCCAGGTCCTTGGGGGAGGTGACCGCGCCGGAGTCCAGCCGCTGCTGGTCGCGGGCGGCGCGCTGGCGGACCTGGTCGACGTCCTGCTCGGCCTTGGTCTGCTCGCGGGCGGTGTCGCTCTCCTCGGTCTGCGCGGCGACCAGCAGGTCACGCAGCTGGGTGAGGTCCCGGGTCAGCGACTCGATCTCGGCGTGCTCGGGCAGCGAGCGGCGCTTGTGGGCGAGCTGCTGGAGGCGTACGTCGAGGGCCTGGACGTCGAGAAGGCGGATCTGGTCGGCGGGCGCGGCGTTCAGTTGGGGGCTCCAAGGGAAGGGGAGTGGATGGTCCAGGGGTCGGTGACCGTCTTCGAGACGTGGACGCGCAGGTCCCAGCCGTGACGGTCGGAGATCTCGTCGAGCTGGGCGGCGGCCAGCTCGCACCAGGGCCACTCGGTGGCCCAGTGCGCCGCGTCGAGCAGCGCCAGGGGACTGTGGGCGCGGGCCTCGGAGACGGGGTGGTGGCGCAGGTCGGCGGTGAGGAAGGCGTCGACGCCGGCCGCCCGGACCTGGTCGAAGAGGCTGTCGCCGGAGCCGCCGCTGACGGCGACCGTGCGGACGACGGCCTCGGGGTCGCCGGCCACCCGGATGCCCTGCGCGGTGGCGGGCAGCCGCTCGGCGGCCCTCGCGGCGAACTCGCGCAGCGGCAGCGGATGGTCCAGTTCGCACACCCGGCCGAGGCCCCGCCGCCCGTTCGGGTCGGTCGGGTCCGGCACCAGGGGCCCCACGACCCTGAGGTCGAGGGCGCCGGCCAGCGCGTCGGACACGCCGGGGTCGGCGGTGTCGGCGTTGGTGTGGACGACGTGCAGCGCGATGTCGTTCTTGATCAGCGTGTGCACGACCCGGCCCTTGAAGTGCGAGGCCGCGACGGTCGTCGTACCGCGCAGGTAGAGCGGGTGGTGGGTGACCAGCAGGCCGGCACCCAGCTCCACCGCCTCGTCGACGATCTCCTGGACGGGGTCGACGGCGAACAGGACCCGGGTGACCTCCTGGTCGGGGTCGCCCACGACCGTGCCGACCGCGTCCCAGGACTCGGCCCGCTCGGCGGGCCACAGGTTGTCCAGCGCGGCGATGACTTCAGACAGACGGGGCACGGGGAAAGGCTACCTGGCTGCGCTTTGCGCCTGAACCGGCGCCGCTCTCGCGGACACGGCCGCCCACCGCCTCGGCCCCCGGCCGACGGCCGCGACGGGCCCCGACCGTTGGCCGGAACGGGCTCGACCACCGGCGGGAACGGGCCTCGGACGACGGCCGTAACAGGCTTCGAACGACGGCCGGAACGGGCCTGGGACGACGGCCGTGACGGGCCCTGGCGTACGGCCGCGACGGGCCATCGCGGACGTCTGCGGCGGCCTCACCGCACACCGTCGAGCACACACGCCCCTGTTCCCTCAGGCGAATCGCGGCCCGGCCACCCCTTCGTGTGAAGGGCCAGCCCGGCGGTCCCACGTCTGTGCGTGCGAAAACTAGCTTCGTCGCCGGAGGTGACCGAACGATGACTGCCTGTGCGATCGAACCCGCCGCGGCGGACGCGGAGGACCGCGGACCGGCGACGGGGTGTGTCATCACGGCGGACGGTGCCTACGCCGCCCGCCTCGCCCGCAGCGGCGACTCCTGGTTCCCGGAGCGCTGGACGCTGGGCCCCGAGCCGTACGCGGTGCCGCTGCCCGGCAACCAGCCGGAGGAGCCCGGCACCGAGGTGCAGCCGCTGGCCGACGGACGGGTCCTGATCAGCCGCCGCACCGAGGGACGGCAGCTGTTCTCCCTGCTCTACCCGACGGGTCCGGGCACGGGCGAGCTGCTGCTGGGCGCCGTGGAGGGCCGGCCGCGGCTGCTGCCCCCGGCCCCGGGCGGCGACCGGGTCCACGCCCTCACGGTCTCTCCGGGCGCCAGCGAGGTGTGGCTGGTGGCGGGCGGCGCCTTCGGACCGGAGCTGGTCGCCGAGATCCCCGGCCGCTGCTCGGGCGGGGTCTGGTTGGACCGGGCGGGCCGGCTGCTGGCGCTGGACCGCGAGGTGGCGGGCGTGACCAAGACGGTCGTGGTCGACCTGGCCCGCGGCGGGGAGGTGTCGCCGCTGCTCCAGATCTCCACCCACAGCGACGACCGGCTGCTGTGCGCCGACCCGGACAGCGGTCTGCTGCTGATCGGCTCCGACGCGCCCTCGCCGGGCGTGGAACGGCTGGGCTGGGGCGTGCTGGGCAGCACGCTGCCGGTGCGGTTCCCGGAGTGCCTGCGCGGGGAGGGCTGCGCGGTGACACCGTTCGCGATCCAGCCGGGGCAGGTGCTGACGCCGGAGGGCTGCGCGGTGGCCCTGCGGGTGGACGGGCCGGTGGGCAGCTGGGTCGGGGTGTGGCGGCCCGCCGAGCGCCGGGTGCGTCATCTCGCGCCGCCTCCGGGCTGGCTCGCGGGGTCCGGACTGTGGACCGAGGAGGGCGTGCTGCGTCTGCCGTACGTCGCCGAGGGCGCTCCCTGCGGTGTGGCCGAGTGGCCCGCGCCGTGGGCGGGGACCGGGGGAACGACGGGGGAAACGGGGGAAACGGGGGCCGCGGGTGCGACGGGACCGGGGGTTCCGGTCCGGGACGGCACGGCCGCCTCGGAGGTGTCCCCCGACCCGGGCGACGCCCCGGGCGAGCCGGCGGAACCGGACCCCCCGGCTCCCGTCGCACCCCGTCCCGTGCCGCTCGCCGAGGCGCCTCTCGGGCGTCTTGTAACGAAGTAGTGGCGGTTGGCGTGGCCGCCTGGATTCGACCCGAGGTGTGCCGGTTAGACTCCCCCGGCTGTAAGAAGATCATGTTTGACGGGGTGAATTCTTCGATGAGCGACGCCAGTACGTCCCAGCGGCTTTCCGCCGACGTCCACGACGCGGCCGGCCACGGCAGACACCGGGGCCCGGTCTCGGTGCAGGACACCGAGTCGGCCCCGCGTGGGCGCCACCGCAAGCCGGCGGAGCAGCCGGCCGAGACGGCGGCCTGACGGCCGGACGAACGGTAAGAGTCCGCGGCCCCGCACACCACCCGGTGTGCGGGGCCGCGGCCGTTCCCCCTCCGGTCGCGGCCGTTCCCCCTTCGGTCGGAGTCGGCCCGAGGGCGGCCTCAGCTTCGCTTGAGCCCGAGCACCTCCGCCGCCGCGAAGGTCTCCCCGTCCGGCCGGGCCGCGTAGTACGGCGTGAGCAGCGCGTCGAGCTCGTCGTACGTGAACGTCTCCTGCTTGCTGTCGAACTGCGCCCGCACCCGAGGCCGTTCGACGACCGCGACCATGCCGCCGTGCACCACCAGCAACTGCCCGTTGATCCGGGCGGCGGCCGGTGCGGCGAGATAGCCGACGAGCGGGGCCACGTGCTCGGGGGCGAGCGGGTCGAGGCCCTGCTCGGGCGCCGCGAGGCCCGCGAAGACGTCCTCGGTCATCCGGGTGCGGGCGCGCGGGCAGATGGCGTTGACGGTGACGCCGTACTTGGCGAGCGCGAGGGCGGTGGAGGTGGTGAGGCCGACGATCCCGCCCTTGGCCGCCGCGTAGTTGGGCTGCCCGGCGGAACCCGCCAGGAACGCCTCCGAGGAGGTGTTCACGATCCGCCCGTACACCGGCCCGCCCCGCGCCTTGGACCGCTCCCGCCAGTGCGCGGCGGCGAACCGGGTGGTGTTGAAGTGGCCCTTGAGATGCACACGGACGACCGCGTCCCAGTCCACCTCCGTCAGGGAGAAGACCATGCGGTCGCGCAGGATGCCCGCGTTGTTGACGAGGATGTCGAGGCCGCCGAACTCCGCGACGGCCAGGCCGACCAGCGCGCCCGCCTGGGCGAAGTCGGCGACGTCCCCGGTGTGCGCGAGCGCGGTGCCGCCGGCCGCGCGGATCTCGGCGACGACGTCCTCGGCGGGCCCCGCGCCGGCCGCGCCCGAGCCGTCCCGGCCGGGCTGCCCGTAGTCGTTGACGACGACGGCCGCGCCGAGCCGGGCGAGTTCGAGCGCCTCGGCCCGGCCCAGTCCGCGCCCGGCGCCGGTGACGATCGCGGTGCGCCCCTGGAGCGGCAGGGACATCAGATCTCCACGCAGGTGCGCAGGGCGGCGCCGGTGCGCATCTGGTCGAGGGCCTCGTTGATCTCGGCCAGCGGCACCCGGTGGGTGATCAGTCCCTCCAGGTCGATCCGGCCCGCCCGCCACAGGGCGATCGTGCGCTCGTAGGAACGGAGCACGTCGCCGCCCCCGTACATGGACGGCAGGATCCGCTTCTCGTCGAAGAACAGCTCGAACATGTTGAGTTGCAGATGGTCGTCCATGGCGCCCGCTCCGACGACGACCAGGGTGCCGCCGCGCCGGGTCGTCTCGTAGGCGGTGCGTGCGGTCGCCGAGCGGCCGACGACCTCGAAGACGTGGTCGAAGCCCTCGCCGCCGGTGAGCTGCTGCTTGGCGTCGGCCAGTTCCTCCGGCGCGACCGCCCTCGTGGCACCGAACCGGAGCGCGGCCTCGCGGCGCGAGGCGACCGGGTCGACGGCGACGATCTCGGCGGCCCCCTTGAGCCGGGCGCCCTGGATCGCCGAGATGCCGACGCCGCCGCAGCCTATGACGGCCACCGACGAACCGGCGTCCAGGTCGGCCGTGTTGAGCGCCGCGCCGAGCCCGGTGGTGACACCGCAGCCGATGAGCGCGGCGATGTCGTAGGGCACGTCGTCGGGGATCGGTACCGCGCAGCCCGCGTCGACCACGACCTCCTCGGCGAAGGTGCCGGTCCCGGCGAAGCCGAAGACGTCGCCGGTGGGGCGCTTGAAGTTGGGGGTGCCCGCGTTCATGAACCCGGCCAGGCACAGTTCGGTCTGCCCGCGCCGACAGGCGGGGCAGGCGCCGCAGGCGGGCAGCCAGCACACCACGACCCGGTCGCCGGGCTTGACCCGGGTGACGCCCTCGCCCACCTCGACGACCTCGCCCGCGCCCTCGTGGCCGGGGACGAAGGGGGCGGGCTGCGGCAGCACGCCGCTCATCGCGGACAGGTCCGAGTGGCACAGGCCGGTGGCCCGCACCCGGATCCTGACCCGGCCGGGACCGAAGCCCACCGCCTCGACGTCGTCGAGGACCTCCAACTTCTCCTGGCCTGTCTCGTGCAGTACGGCTGCGCGCATGGTGCGGCTCCCCTCGGGTCGAGCCCGCTCCGGGGCTCGTTCGGGCTCGGGTGTGGTGCGCGGTCCTCCGGGTCGGGTACGGGGGCGTCCCGCTCGGGCATGGCGACGGTCGCCCCGGCTCGGATGCGGTGCGGGGACGTTCCCACCCGGGCGCGGTTCGGCTCGCCCCGCTCAGGTGTGGTGCACGACCGTGTCCGTGAGGACCGGGGCGTCGCCCCGCTCTACGGCGGTGACCTCGGCCCGGACGACACCGCCGTCCTGCGCCCACAGACGGATGCGCAGGGTCTCGCCCGGGAAGACGACCCCGGCGAACCGGGTGGCGTAGGAGCGCACCCTCGTCACCTCGCCGCCGAGCAGCGTGTCGACGGCCGCCTTCAGGGTGATGCCGTAGGTGCACAGCCCGTGCAGGATCGGCCGGTCGAATCCGGCGGTCTTGGCGAAGTCGGGGTCCGCGTGCAGGGGGTTCCAGTCGCCGGAGAGGCGGTAGAGGAGGGCCTGGTCCTCGCGGACGGTCCGCTCCAGGACCCGGTCGGGCTGCCCGGCCGGCGGCGCCGTCCTGGTGTCGGGGCCGCGGTCGCCGCCCCAGCCGCCCTCGCCGCGCACATAGATCTGGGCGTCGTTGGTCCACAACGGCCCGTCGGCGTCGGCCACGTCCGTGCGCAGCACCAGGATCGCGGCCTTGCCCTTGTCGTAGACCGCGGCCAGCGACGACGTGGTGGTCGCCTCCCCGGCGGCCGGGATCGGGCGGTGCACGGTGAGCACCTGACCGCCGTGCAGCACCCGGGCGAGGTCGACCTCGACGCCGGGCAGGGAGAGCCCGCTGATCACCCCGGGCGCACCGGAACCCGCGACCGTGGCGAAGCTCGGCAGA
This sequence comes from Streptomyces sp. NPDC048600, assembly GCF_055587025.1. Taxonomy (NCBI): domain Bacteria; kingdom Bacillati; phylum Actinomycetota; class Actinomycetes; order Kitasatosporales; family Streptomycetaceae; genus Streptomyces; species Streptomyces sp. NPDC048600. Next base: position 266,449 of record NZ_JBVJGZ010000003.1, read on the forward strand.
ACGTGCAGCCGGCTCTCCAGGGTGTAGCGCAGTTCGTCGGGGTCGGTGGCGGGCAGACCCGCGCCGATGCCGAGGTGATAGAGCAGGACGTCCTTGGCGGTCCAGGCGATCTCACCGGAGCGGGGTTCGGCGGCGAGCGCCTTGGCGGCATCGATGGGCATGGGGCTCCTGACGGGTCTGAGACCTCGGTGCGGACGTCCGCACCGTCGACCGCACCGAGGCCGTCACGGGCGAACCTAGAACGCGTTCCAGTCCGGCGACCTTTGTATAGCTCAGGGGCGTGCACTTGTGAAGACTCCTGACGGTACGTCAGATGAGAGACAGGGGCCACCCGTCACGCGGACCCGTGGGCCGCCGTCGCCGAACCGTCCGCGTCCGAAGGGCTCCGGGCCGGCCCCGCCGACCTACTCTTGAACCGTGAACGAAATGCCCCGTGAGTACCGTCCCGCCAGATCCGTCCGGGTTCTGCTCGCCGAGGACCACGGCATGCGGCGCGGGGCGCTGGCGGTGCTGCTGGGCATGGAACCCGACCTGGACATCGTCGCCCAGGTGGCCGGCGGGGACGCGATCGTGGACGCCGCGCTGGCGCACCGCCCCGACGTGGCCCTGGTGGACATCGAACTGCCCGGCATGAGCGGCCTGGACGCCGCCGCCGCCCTGCGCGACGAGGTGCCCGACTGCCGGGTGCTGATCCTCGCCACCTTCGCCGGACCCGACCGGCTGCGCCTGGCCCTGGAGGCGGGAGCGGCCGGCTTCCTGGTGAAGGACGGCCCCGTACAGGACCTGGCGGCCGCGATCCGCCGGGTCCTGACCGGGGAGACGGTCATAGACCCGGCCCTGGCCGCCGCAGCCCACGGCACGAGCACCAGTACCGGCACCGGCATCGGCACGAGTCCGCTGACCGCCCGCGAACGCGACGCCCTGAGAGCTTCCGCCGACGGCGCCACGGTCGCCGACATCGCCACGGCACTCCGGCTGCCCGAGTCCGCCGTCCAGGACCTCCTCTCCTCCGCGATCGGCAAGACCGCCACCCGCGACCGCGCGGAGGCCTTGCGCGAGGCCCGCCGCCAGGGCTGGCTCTGAGAAGCCGGGGCGCGGCCCCGGACCGAGCGCCTCCCCCTCCCGCCCGGCCCGCGCCTGCGGCGACCACACCTCGGATAGGGCGCCGAAGACCGCACGCAACCGCCCATCGGCGCGAGCCGGTCCGCCGCGGATGGCACCGGCGACAGAGACAGGCATAGGCCTAATTCGTCCTATACCGCACCTTATTGACATCCCCGGCCAAGAGAAGGTCAAGAATTCGTTAGGTACTCGAAACAACGGAATAGTTGCCCAAGCGCACCGGGTTCTCCCTGCACATAACCCCGAAGCAGCACCCCAAGCGGTACCCGAGCAACCCCCGATCCCCAATCCCCCAAGCAGTCCCCGCGCGCACGTCGGCCTGGAGGCCCCACCCCATGTCCCACACGACCGAGCGGCCCGCCGGCAGCGCTCCCGGCACCCCGGCCGCCCCCGGCGCACTCGGCGCCCTCGTCCCCGTACTCGCCTTCGCGGGCATCGTCGTCGCGGTGATGCAGACCCTGCTCGTCCCGGTCATCAAGGACCTGCCGCAACTGCTGGACACCGCGCCCAGCGACGCCACCTGGGTCCTGACCTCGACCCTGCTCTCCGGCGCGGTCGCCACGCCGATCATGGGCCGCCTCGGCGACCTCTACGGCAAGCGCCGCATGCTGGTCGCCAGCCTCTCCGTGATGGTCGTCGGCGCCCTGGTCAGCGCGGCCACCAGCGCCCTCGTCCCGATGATCGCCGGCCGTACGCTCCAGGGCTTCGCCATGGGCGCGATCCCCCTCGGGATCGGCCTGATGCGCGACCTGCTGCCGCGTGAACGGCTCGGCTCGGCGATGGCCCTGATGAGCTCCTCCATCGGCGTCGGCGGCGGCCTAGCCCTGCCCGCCGCGGCCCTGGTCGCGCAGAACACCGACTGGCACGTCCTCTTCTACGGCGCCGCGGGACTGGGCGCGCTGGCCATCGCCCTCACCCTGACCGTCGTACCGGAGTCCCCGACGCGGGCGAAGGGCTCCTTCGACCTGCCCGGCGCGCTCGGCCTCTCGCTCGGGTTGGTGCTGCTCCTGCTGCCCGTCACCAAGGGCAGCGACTGGGGCTGGTCGTCCACGACGACGCTCGGCCCGTTCGCCGGGTCGGTCGCGGTGCTGCTGCTGTGGGGCGTGTACGAGCTGCGCGCCCAGGCCCCGCTGGTGGACCTGCGGACAACGGCCCGTCCGGCGGTGCTGTTCACCAACCTCGCCTCGATCATGGTCGGCGTCGCCTTCTACGTCGTCTCGCTCGTCCTGCCCCAGCTGCTCCAGCTCCCCGAGTCCACCGGCTACGGCCTCGGTCAGTCGATGGTCGTCGCGGGTCTGCTCGTGGCGCCGCTCGGCCTGACGATGATGTTCACCGCGCCCGTCTACTCCCGGCTGTCCGCGCGCTACGGCCCCAAGGTCACCCTGATCGTCGGCCTGCTGATCATCGCGGTCGGCTACGGCGCCGGCCTCGGCCTGATGAGCGCCGCCTGGCAGGCCCTGGTCATCGCGGTCGTCCTCGGCGCGGGCATAGGCCTGGCCTACTCCTCCCTGCCGGCCCTGATCGTCGGCGCGGTTCCCGCCTCCGAGACGGGCGCGGCGAACGGCCTGAACACCCTGATGCGTTCCATCGGTACGTCCGTGTCCAGCGCGGTCGTCGGCATGGTGCTGGCCAACACCGCGAACACCGTGGGGGGTGTGGCGATCCCCACCATGCACGGCTTCCGGGTGTCCTTCCTGATCGCCACCGCCGCCGTCGTCGTCGGTCTGCTGCTCGCGCTGTGCCTGCCGAAGCAGCGCGCCGCGGGGGACCACCAGTTGCGCGCGAGCAGCGAGGAGGACGCGAGCCTGGAGGGGGCGCGCCTGGCCGTCAAGGCCGACGAAGCGGTCACCGCGTAGAACCGGACGGAGAAGCGGTCACGCCCGTGGAAGCGGGCGGACGGGTTGCGCCGTCGCGTAAGCCGCGTCACACGCACCCCCTGTCGTCCCCACGGCAGGGGGTGCGGCAGCATAAGCCGCCTGACCTGTACGTACGACCGAAAGGGACCGGCATGGCCGCGGCCCCCAAGCCCGAGATCCTCGCCGCCTTCGAGGCCGCGAAGGGGTTCATGCCCGTCGACGAGGGGCTCGCACTGTACGCGGCCGCGGTCGAGGCGGGGGCGCTTGGACTGCCGCTGCTGGAGGTCGGCACGTACTGCGGGCGCTCCACGATCCTGCTCGCCGACGCGGCCCGGGCGGCGGGAGTGAGCGCGCTCACGCTCGACCACCACCGCGGCAGCGAGGAGCAGCAGCCCGGCTGGGACTACCACGACCCGGAGACGGTCGACCCGGAGATCGGCCTGATGGACACGCTGCCGACGTTCCGGCGCACGCTGCACCGCGCGGGCCTGGAAGAGCACGTGGTGGCACTGGTCGGCCGTTCGCCGCAGATCGCGGCCTTCTGGAACTCCCCGCTGGGCTTCGTGTTCATCGACGGCGGGCACACCGACGAGCACGCGAACGGCGACTACGAGGGCTGGGCCCCGCATGTCGCCGAGGGCGGGCTGCTGGTCGTCCACGACGTGTTCCCGGACCCGGTGGACGAGTTCACCGGCCAGGCCCCCTACCGCGTCTACCTGCGCGCACTCGCCTCCGGAGCGTTCACGGAGGTCTCGGCGACAGGCTCGATGAGGGTGCTGCGCCGCACGGGCGCGGGAATCTGAACCGTCAGGACGAGGTGCCAGGTGTCCAGAGATCAGGGATGGCAGCGGCGATCTTTTCTTAGGAGGAGAAGTAGCCGCGGCCTTCGCACCTGGACGACGTCACCGTAGTACGGGCCGGCCGCGCCGCGCACCCCGATAAACAGGCGGTCCGCCACGACAACCGCCCCCGTCGGTCCTGCTCGTCCGCTACCGTCTCCCCGATCGAACGGCGGTTAGGGTGGCAGGCGTGTCGTACACAGGTCCCGGATTCGAACCGACCCCGCCGCGCCGTGGGCGCCGCCCGCTGACCGTCGCCCTCGCGGCGCTGGTACCGGGCGCGCTGCTGGGCTGGCTGGTGTACGAGACGACGGCCGCGGACGAGGGCGGTCCGCAGCGCGCGGCGGCCTCCTCCACCCCCGCCGCGACCCCGGACGCCGCCACCCGCGGCGCGTCCCCGGCCCCCGGTGACGAGGCACCCGGCCGGGACGACCCGACGCCGAGCCCGTCCGCGACCTCTGCGGCGCCCTCGGGCCCCCTCGCGGGCAAGGTCGTGGTGATCGACCCCGGCCACAACGCGGGCAACTTCCGGCACACCACCGAGATCAACCGCAAGGTGGACATCGGCACCACCCGCAAGGAGTGCGACACCACCGGCACCTCCACCAACTCCGGTTACACGGAGGCCACGTTCACCCTCGACGTGGCCCACCGGCTGCGCACGCTGCTGCAACAGCAGGGCGCGACGGTGAAGCTGACGCACGACGCGGACCGGCCGTACGGCCCGTGCATCGACGAGCGCGCCCGCATCGGCAACCTGGCGAAGGCCGACGCGGTGGTCTCGATCCACGCGGACGGCTCGGGGACCGGCAACCGCGGCTTCCATGTGATCCTGCCGAAGGCCGTGAACTCGGGCGCCGCCGACACCCGCCCGATCGTCGCGTCCTCGCGCGATCTCGGCGAGCGCATCGCGGGCAACTTCGTCCGCGCGACCGGCAGCGCGCCCTCCAACTACGTGGGCGAGGGCACCGGTCTCGTCACACGGGAGGACCTGGGCGGTCTCAATCTCTCAACAGTTCCCAAGGTGTTCATCGAGTGCGGCAACATGCGCGATAGCAAGGACGCGGCGCTGCTCACCAGCGGCGCGTGGCGGCAGAAGGCCGCGCGGGGGATCTCCGAGGGAATCGTGAGTTTCCTGCGGGGGTGATGACCTAGCCCGTGATCCGGGCGTACGCCCTGATCGTTCGGACGATAGTGTCATCGCTGCCGATGACGAGACGACGACTGACGAAGGACAAGTAGTGAATATCCGCTCCCTCACTCGGGGCGACGGCGTGGTGATCGGAGCAGCGGTGTTGCTGTTCATCGCGTCGTTCCTCGACCTGTACTCGATCGATGGCGCTCCCGACAGCTTTGACATCCCCAGCCTGTGGAGCAGCGGGCCGGTGCTGATGGGCGTGGTCCTCGCCGGACTCGCCGGCGCCGCGCTCGTCGTCGTCTCCCGGGGCCTGCCGCAGGTCCCGAAGGTCGCGGGCCTCGACCTCGGCCCGTTCGGTGTCGCGCTGACCGTGTTCGCCGCGTGGAGCGCGCTCGGGAACGTCTTCGACCCGATGGGCGGCGGTGACAACTTCGGCGGCAGCAACGACGGCGTCAGCGCGGGCACGGGCCTGATCATCGCCCTGATCGCCACCCTGCTGCTGGCCGCCGGAGCCGTGGCCGGTCCGCTGGTCCCGGCTCTGAAGGCCCCGCTCGTCGGCGCCCCCCGCCCCGCCGCCCCCCAGCCCTACGGCGGCGGCCAGCCCGCCGGTGGCTACGGCTACCCGGGTGCGGGTCAGCCGCAGCAGGCGCCGTTCGGTGGTCAGCCGCAGCAGCCCCAGCAGCCCTTCGGCGGACAGCCGCAGCAGGCTCCGCAGGGCGGCGGCGGCGACTTCTCCCCGTTCTGGTTCGCGGTTCCGGTCCCGCGTCCGCTGTTCGCCGAGGACGGCTCGCAGTCCCCGATCGCCGAACTCGCCCCGGGCACCTGGTACCTGGCGGTCGAGCAGCGCGGCGGGACCCTGGTCGCGCAGACGCAGGACGGCCGTCGTGGTGTCCTCCAGGACACCAGCGGCATCCAGCGCGGCTGAGCGCTCCTGACGCACACACGGCCCCTCGCCCTTCCGGACGGGGGGCCGTTGTCGTACCCTCACGCTGCATCTGACAGTACGTCAGAAAGAGGGACGGGTATGCGACTCGGTCTCGCGCTCGGCTATTGGGGCCGCGGCCCCGACTCCCGGCACCTCCCGCTCGCGCAGGAGGCGGAGCGCCTCGGGTACGACTCCGTGTGGACGGCGGAGAGTTGGGGCTCGGACGCTTTCACGCCGCTCACCTGGATCGCCGCGCACACCACCCGCATCCGCCTCGGCACGGCGGTCGCTCAGATGGCGGCCCGCTCCCCCGTCACCACGGCCATGCACGCCCTCACCCTCGACCATCTGTCCGGCGGCCGTATGACGCTCGGCCTCGGGCTGTCGGGGCCACAGGTGGTGGAGGGCTGGTACGGGCGGCCGTTCCCCAAGTCACCGCTGACGGCGACCCGGGAGTACGTCGACGTCGTACGGCAGGTCCTGCGACGGGCCGCCCCGGTCGAGGCCGAAGGGCGGTTCCATCCCGTGCCCTATCGCGGGCCGGACGGCACGGGCCTCGGCAGGGCGCTGAAGCCGATCACCCACCCCCTGCGGCCCGATCTGCCGGTCCTGCTGGGCGCCGAGGGGCCGCGGAACATCGCGCAGACGACCCGGATCGCCGACGGCTGGCTGCCGTTGTACTGGTCGCCGAGCCGGGCGCATCTGTACGAGAAGGCCCTCGCCGAGGCGCCGGAGGGCTTCCTGGTCGCCCCCATGGCCCAGGTCCGCGTCTGCGCGGACGTCGCCGAGGGGCTGCTGCCGGTGAAGGCCATGCTCGGCTTCTACATCGGCGGCATGGGCCACGCGGCCCGCAACTTCCACGCCGACCTGATGGCCCGCATGGGTTACGAGGAGGAGGCCCGGCGGGTCCAACGGCTCTTCCTCGCCGGGCGCCGGGAGGAGGCCGTCGCCGCCGTCCCGGACGCGTTCGCCGACGAGATCTCCCTCGTCGGTCCGCGCGAACGCATCGCGGAGCGGCTGGAGTCGTGGCGGGCGGGCCCGGTGACCGACCTGCTCGCCCTGGCGCCGGACCGGGAGTCACTGCGCGTGTTGGCGGAATTGAACTCCTGATCCTCCCGGCAGCCCGCTCCTGAGGTCCCGGCGGGAGCGAACTCCCCCGCCCTCAGCGGAAGATGGCCACCGGGTTCAGGGTCGGTTTCGCCGGTCCTGCGGTTCCGGGTGCGGAACTGCCCAGGCAGCGGGCCCGGAACTGCCGACACATCGAGGAGCCGGGCCGGCCCGTCGCCATCGTGCTGATGACCGACGGCGAGAGCAACGCCGGTATCGGGTAAGCGGAGTTCCTGCGCCGTCGTCGGGCACTGGGCGCCGAGGCGGCCGCCGCGCCCACCTTCACCGTTCATTTGGCGGCTCCGGTGCCGTCGAAGGGGTTCTTGGGGTCGTCCACGCCGTCGAGCAGACCGGTGAACCCGCCCATGTCCAGGTCGTGGTGGAGCGTGCGGCCACCGTCGGGGGCGGGCTGGGGTGTGGCGACCCCGGCCTTCACGAGGGTGTCCGCGTAGGCGCGGAAGGCGCCGAGCACGAGCGGGGTGACAAAGGGCCGGAGGGACTTGCTCCGGACACGGACAACGGCCCTCCTGCCACTCAAGGGGTCAGGATCATCAGCGACCGCGGGGAACACGACGGGCCGGACGCCCCAACTCCACTGGAACGCAAGGCGAATGGCCGGATGGTTTCGAACGGCCGGACGAGGCAACCCGGAGGGTATGTCCCCTCGATACAGCAGCGCCAATCAGGCCGGCCGGGTCATCGCGATCGTGGCCGACGTCATGGCCTTCATCCTGGGCCTGTGGATCCTGATGTACCTGCTGGACGCCAACCCGTCCAACAGTTTCGTCCAGTTCATCCACGACAGCGCCCGCTGGCTGGCCGGCTGGTCCCACGACCTCTTCACCTTCGACGAGGCCTGGGCCCGGGTCGTCGCGGGCTACGGCCTCGCAGCCGTCGTCTACCTCTTCATAGGCCACGCCATAGCCCACAGGGTCCACCGCCACTGAGCCCTCCCAGAGCTGCGAGGCAGTTTTTCGGGGGCGCGGGGAACTGCGCAAAACCCCGACCGCCGCGCACGATCTCAGAGACGCGCCGGACAACCGCCCTAGGGGCGCGGGGAACTGCGCGACAAGCCCCCACAACCCGCACCCCGGCCGCCGCACCCCCGGAAGCGACAACCCCTCAGCCGCGGCAGCTACCGCAGTCAGGATCCAGCCCGAAGGGCAACCGCTCGCCGGAGAACACCGCACACGTCGCCTCATGCCCCCCGAGCGCGGCGACAGCCAGCAACAACGACCCCGCCGTCCAACTCGTCAGCTCACGAGGCCAGATGGCGTCGTCGTCGAAGACGTACCCCGTCCAGTACAGCCCGCTCTCCTCGTCCCGGAGGTGCTGAACGGACTTCAGCACGTCCAGCGCCCGGTCGGACTCCCCCGTCGCCCACAGCGTCAACGCCAGCTCGCAGGACTCGCCCCCGGTGACCCAGGGGTTGGGCACCACGCACCGCACCCCGAGACCGGGCACGACGAACGTGTCCCAGCTCTCCTCGAGGCGCGCCTTGGCCTCCGCCCCGGTCAGCGCACCGCCCAGCACGGGGTAGTACCAGTCCATCGAGTAACGGCCCTTGTCCAGGAACCGCTCCGGATGCCGCCGGATGGCGTGCCGCAGCGCGCCCACGGCCAACTCCCAGTCCGGTTGCGCCTCTTCACGCTGCTCGGCGATGGCGAGCGCGCAGCGCAGGGCCTGGTGGATGGAGGAGGACCCGGTGAGCAGCGCGTCGGCGGTCGGCGTGCCGTCGTCGTCGCGGCGCCAGCCGATCTGCCCGCCCGGCTGCTGGAGGCGCAGCACGAACTCGATCGCGGCGTAGACGGTGGGCCACATCCGGTCCAGGAAGAGGTCGTCCCCGGTGGACAGGTAGTGGTGCCAGACGCCGACGGCGATGTAGGCGACGAAGTTGGTCTCGCGCGCGCGGTCGGTGACGTCGTCGAACGCGCCGTCCGCGTAGGCCGCGTACCAGGAGCCGTCCTCGTTCTGGTGCCGGGCGAGCCAGTCGTAGGCCCGCTCGGCGGCCTCGTGCTCGCCGGCGGTGTCCAGGGCCATCGCGGCCTCGGTGTGGTCCCACGGGTCGAGGTGGTGGCCGCGGAACCACGGGATCGCCCCGTCCTCGCGCTGCACGGCGAGGATGCCGGCGACGGTCGCGGCGGCCTGCTCGGCGGTGAGGACCCCGGGCAGGACGAGGTGTTCCGTCCGGGGAGTCGTCACTTGCCGGCCGCCTCGGTGATGTCGGTGCCCTCGGCGACCCGCGGCAGGTGCGGCTTGGTCGCGTACGCCACGAAGCTCTTGCCGATCAGCGGGTTCAGCGCCTGCTCGGCGACGCGCGTGGCCAGCGGCTTCTTCATGATGTCCCAGACCAGCAGCTTGTGGTACGCCCGCACCGGCAGCGCCTTGTCGTTGTCCACGCCGAAGGCGCACTTCAGCCACCAGTACGGCGAGTGCAGCGCGTGCGCGTGGTGGCTGCCGTACGGCTTGAGCCCGGCCTCGCGGATCTTCCCGAGCAGTTCGTCCGCCTTGTAGATGCGGATGTGGCCGCCCTCGACCTCGTGGTAGGCGTCGGAGAGCGCCCAGCAGATCTTCTCGGGGCCGTAGCGCGGCACGGTGATGGCGATCCGGCCGCCCGGCTTGAGCACCCGGACCATCTCGGCGAGGACGCCCTTGTCGTCCGGGATGTGCTCCATGACCTCGGAGATGATCACGACGTCGAAGGACTCGTCGGGGAAGGGAAGGGCGAGGGCGTCGCCCTCCATCGCGGTGGCGGTGGCTCCCTCGGGCGCCTCCCCGGCCTCCTTCATCGCCGCGAACCACTTGGCGACCTCGCGGATCTCCTCACCGTTCTGGTCCAGCGCCACGACCTGCGCGCCGCGCCGGTAGCACTCGAACGCGTGCCGCCCGGCACCGCAGCCGAGGTCCAGGACGCGGTCGCCCGGGGCGAGCGGGAACCGGGAGAAGTCGACGGTCAGCACGTGGCCCTGCTTTCGGGGGTCGAGACTGCTTCTGCTTGTGGGGCCGTGGAAGGGACCCCGGCGCGGGAGAGGGCGATGGCCTCGCGGTACCGGGCGGCCGTGCCTTCGGCGGCGCGGGCCCAGGTGAACTTCGACAGCACGCGCTCGCGGCCCGCCGCGCCGAGCCGGGTCCTGAGGTCCGGGTCGTCCAGCAGCCGTACGAGCGCGGCGGCCAGGGCGCCCGCGTCACCGGTCGGTACGGCGAGGCATGTCTCGCCGTCCTTGCCCGCGACCTCCGGGATGGCACCGCCGGTCGTCGCCACCAGCGGCGTGGCCGTGGCCATGGCCTCGGCGGCCGGCAGGGAGAAGCCCTCGTAGAGCGACGGCACGCAGGCCGCCTCCGCGGAGCGGACGAGGTCGACGAGTTCCGCGTCGGAGATGCCCTTGACGAACTCGACGGCGCCTTCGAGGCCGTAGCGCTCGATGGCCGTGGCGACGGGGCCCTCCGTGGGCCGCTTGCCGACGACGACGAGATGGGCGCCGGGGTGCTCGGTCCGGACCTTGGCCAGCGCCTCGACGAGGTACACCAGGCCCTTCAGCGGGACGTCCGCGCTGGAGGTGGTGACGATCCGGCCGGGCACGCGCGGCACGGAGGGGTCGGGTGAGAACAGGTCGGTGTCGGCGCCGATGTGGACGACGTGGATACGGTCCTGCCGTACGCCGAGGTGGTCGACGATCTCCTGGCGGGAGGTGCCGGAGACGGTGAGCACGGAGGGCAGGCGCCGGGCGACGCGCTTCTGCATGCGGGTGAAGGCGTACCAGCGCCGCACCGAGTAGCGCCGCTGCCGGCCCTCGGCGGCGTCCAGCTCCAACTGCCGGTCGACGGTGATGGGGTGGTGGATCGTGGTGACGAGCGGCGCGCCGACGTCGCCCAGCAGGCCGTAGCCGAGGGTCTGGTTGTCGTGCACGACGTCGAACTCGCCGCGGCGGGCGCGCAGATGGCGGCGGGCGCGCAGGGAGAAGGTCAGCGGCTCGGGGAAGCCGCCGGTCCACATGGTCCCGACCTCGAGGGCGTCGATCCAGTCGCGGTACTCGCCGCGGCCCGGGGTGCGGAAGGGGTCGGGCTGGCGGTAAAGGTCGAGGCTGGGCAGCTCGGTGAGCGGCACGCCCTCGTCGAGGACGGGGTAGGGCTGGGCGCCGATGACCTCGACGCTGTGACCGAGGCGGGCGAGCTCACGCGAGAGGTGGCGGGCGTAGACACCCTGGCCGCCGCAGAACGGGTTTCCCTTGTACGTGAGGAGGGCGATACGGAGCGGTCGCTCGCCGTCTGCCGCGGGCCCCGCCGAGGGGCCCGCCTGACTGGCCTCAGCGGTCACCCTGGGCCCCCTTCTGCCTGCACTGTGCCGCGAGATTACGCGGGACGCTAATCTAGAACAAGTTACAGACTTGATCGTTCAAGAGGATCCGAATCTACCGGCAGGTAGCCCTGCTGTGAGAAGTGGATCAGGTGATTCACGCCACGGCCGAAGCCTGGCATGCTGCCTCCGATCACTCCTTCTCCCACCCCTCCTCACCGACTGTCACGGAACGGGATCCATGCCTGCGGAAACCAAGCCGGCCAAGGTGGAAGCCGGTGACGCGCGCCAGGCGTCGGCGCCGCTGACCGAGCGGCAGCGGGCGCGGCGCCGGCGCATCCTGCACGCGAGCGCCCAGCTGGCCAGCCGGGGCGGTTTCGACGCCGTGCAGATGCGCGAGGTGGCCGAGTCCTCCCAGGTCGCCCTGGGCACGCTCTACCGCTACTTCCCCTCCAAGGTGCATCTGCTGGTCGCCACGATGCAGGACCAGCTGGAGCACATGCACGGCACGCTGAAGAAGAAGCCGCCGACGGGCGAGACCGCCGCCGAGCGGGTGGCGGAGACCCTGATGCGGGCCTTCCGCGCCCTGCAGCGCGAGCCCCACCTCGCCGACGCGATGGTCCGCGCCCTCACCTTCGCCGACCGCAGCGTCTCCCCCGAGGTGGACCAGGTCTCCCGCCAGACCACGGCGATCATCCTCGACGCGATGGGCCTCGACTCCCCCACCCCGGCCCAGCTCTCCGCCGTCCGCGTCATCGAGCACACCTGGCACTCGGCCCTCATCACCTGGCTCTCGGGCCGTGCCTCCATCGCCCAGGTCCGCATAGACATCGAAACGGTCTGCCGCCTGATCGACGTGACGGCACCGACCGAGGACTGAGAGCCGAGGCCTGACGGCCGAGCGCCGATTATTGAGCGCCGATCACCGAGCACTGAGCGCACGAGAAGACCTACGAGACGGGTTCCCTTCGCCGGTATGGTCCGGATCAGGTTCTGGGGGTCGCCTTCCGGCCCTGCTGCTGCCTTCCGGCCTCTCAGCCCGGACCGTCGACGTCGGCAACGGCGGATACGCTGCTCCCCGCCGAAGTCGGCTACGCCGGTTCGGACTCCCTCACTCGCCTCGTAGGCTGATTTCAGGATAGAACGCCCAGAGCCGGACAGAACCCCCTGAGGTCAAGATTTTTTCGGCTGCTTGGGCCGCGCCTACTCCTCCGGCGGGAACACCGCCTCTCCGCTTTCCAGCAGCGTGAGCGTGATCGCCTCCACGGGGCAGTTCTCCGCCGCTTCCAGGACGAGTTCGTCGGCGTCCACGTCGGGGGTGAGGGGGCGGGACTGACGGGCGGTGTCCAGGCGGAAGGAGCGGGACGCGCGGTGGACGCACTGGGCCGAGCCGATGCACAGGGTGCGGTCGACCTCGACGTGCCAGCGGTCGCCCATGGCGGCTACGCCCCCGCCGGGAGATGGATCATCTTGTGCTCCAGATAGGCGCCGTACCCCTCGGGGCCGAACTCGCGCCCCATGCCGCTGTTCTTGTAGCCGCCGAACGGCCCGAGCATGTCGAGGCTGAAGGTGTTGACGGAGTAGGTGCCGGTGCGGACGCGGCGGGCGATCTCGATGCCCCGCTCGACGTCCGCCGTCCACACGCTGCCGCTCAGCCCGTACTCCGAGTCGTTCGCGATGCGGACCGCGTCGGCCTCGTCGCCGTAGGGCAGCAGACAGATCACCGGGCCGAAGATCTCCTCGCGGGCGATCCGCATGGAGTTGTCGACGTCGCCGAAGAGGGTCGGCTCGACGTACCAGCCACGGTCCAGGCCGGGCGGCCGCCCGCCGCCGGTGAGGATCTTGGCGCCCTCCTCCTGGCCGATCCGGATGTAGTCGAGGCTTCGCTGCTGCTGGCGTCGCGCCACCAGCGGGCCGACCTGGGTCGCGGGGTCCAGCGGGTCGCCTACGACGAGGGCGCCGGCCGCCGCCGCGAAGGCCTCGGCGAACTCCTCGTAGCGTGAGCGCGGCAGCAGGATGCGGGTCTGGGCCACACACGCCTGGCCGTTGTTCATCCACGCGGCCGGGACGATGCCCGCGACGGCCGTCGCCACGTCGGCGTCCGGCAGCACCACGGCCGCCGACTTGCCGCCCAGTTCCAGCGTCACCCTCGTCAGGCGGCGCGCGGCCACCTCCATCACCCGCTTGCCCGCCGCGACCGACCCGGTGAAGGAGACCTTGTCCACCCCGGGGTGCCCGACGAGGTACTCGCTGACCTCCCGGTCGGCGGGCAGGATCGACAGCACGCCCTCGGGCAGCCCGGCCTCGCGGGCGATCTCGCCGAGCAGATACGCGTCCAGCGGCGACTCCGGCGAGGGCTTGAGGATCACCGGGCAGCCGGCCAGCAGCGCGGGAGCCAGCTTGGCGGCGGCGACGAACTGCGGGACGTTCCAGGGCACCACGGCCGCGACCACCCCGACCGGCTCGCGCCGCACCATGATGCGCCCGAGCACACCGTCGCGCCGCTCCTCGTGGGTGAACCCCCGCGCGACCGTGATCGCCGCGTCCCACACCATCATCGCGCCGAGCGCCTGCGCGAGCACGCTCCAGGAGTACGGCGACCCGTTCTCCGCGGAGATCACCCGCGCGATCTGCTCGTGCCGGGCGGCGACGCCGTCCTTGATCCGGCTGACGACGGCGATCCGCTCCTCCAACGGCAGCCGCGGCCAGGGCCCTTCGTCGAACGCCCGCCGCGCCAGGGCGACCGCGCGGTCCACGTCCGCGGCCGAGGCGTGCGGCACCCGCCCGATGACCTCCTCCGTGTGCGGCGAGATCACCTCGATGACGTCCTGTCCGAGCGGGTCGGTCAACTCCCCGCCGATGAACAGCTGTCCATGCTCCACGATCTCCGTCACGGCCGAACGCCTCCCCGAGCAGTCAGTTCTGACGACGCATCAGAAACTGATACCAGTTCTAGTTGCAGTAAGCCAGGGAGCTGCAGCGCAAGAGAGGGCGACCGCCGGGGCGGGACGGAGGGCCGGACCTACGGACCGGCAGGCCGACAGGCCGACAGGCAGAAGGGCCGACGGACCGGCAGGCCGACGGACGCGAAGCCTGGAAGCGCTCCCCACCGACACGGAACCCCCGAGCACCTCCGACCGCACAGGCCCGGAACCCCCGAGCACCCCCGGCCGCACAAGCGCGGAGCCCCCAAGAACCCCCGACCACCAGGCCACACCCCCTCCGCCAAACGGTGGAGTCCCAAATCCGATACCCGGAATATCCCACTTCCGTCCGTATGATCGTCCTGCATTCTCGAGAGCTGATCTCTTCCCGGCGACACGTGCGTCAACGGCAGACAAGGGGAGAGAGGTGCGTGGCTTTCCAGACCCCCTTCCCTGGAGAAACACATGCGCGTTGTAGTGACCGGAGGCAGCGGCTTTCTCGGCTCGCATCTCTGCGATGCCCTGCTGAGGCGCGGGGATCAAGTGGTCTGCCTGGACAACTTGTCGACAGGCGACCCCAGGAACGTCGAACATCTGATGCACGACCCGGCATTTGAATTCATGCACGTCGATGTCAGCGTCACCGCCGAGGTCCCCGGCCGGGTCGACGCCGTCGCCCACCTGGCGAGTCCCGCCTCGCCGCCCGACTACCTGCGACAGCCGCTGGAAACCCTCGCCGTCGGCAGCAGGGGCACCGAGAACGCCCTGCGCCTCGCGCGGGAGAAGCGGGCCCGCTTCGTTCTCGCGTCGACGAGCGAGGTCTACGGCGACCCCCTGATCCACCCCCAGGCCGAGTCGTACTGGGGCAACGTCAATCCGGTCGGACCGCGCAGCGTCTACGACGAATCGAAACGATTCGCCGAGGCCGTCTCCGTGGCTTATCACCGCACCCACGGCGTCGATGCCGGAATCGCCCGCATCTTCAACACCTATGGCCCGCGGATGCGCCCGCACGACGGACGGGTGGTCTCCAGCTTCATCACCCAGGCCCTCATGGGCGAGCCGCTGACCATTTACGGCGACGGAAAGCAGACCCGTAGCTTCTGCTATGTCGACGACCTCGTCCGAGGCCTCCTCGCGCTGCTCGACTCCGGAGAACTCGGCCCCTTCAATCTGGGAAATCCGGTGGAGCAGACCGTCACGGAACTGGCCGAGACGGTGATCGAGCTCACCGGTTCGCCGTCCCCGGTCGAGTACCACCCGCTGCCCGTCGACGATCCCTGCCGCCGCCGTCCGGTGATCACCCGAGCGCGGGAAGTGCTCGGCTGGACGCCCGAGGTCGGCGTCGAGGAGGGGCTGCGCCGGACGGTCGAGTGGTTCGCCTCCCGTCCCACCGAGCTCTCCGCCGCTGCCGCCGCGATCCGCGGCGGCCAGGACGAGAGCACCCCGCTGCCTGCCGGATACCTCGCCGCCGTGCCGGCGCTCCGCCCGGGAGAACCGGCCGCCGCGCTTCCCGAGCGCCGCACCGAGGCCGCGCCGGAACCCCTCTCGGACGCCCCGGCCTCCGCCGCCGCCCCCTTCTGAGGACCGCCCGGTCCGCTCCGCGACGCCCCGCGCCGCTCCGAGCCCCTCTTCCCGCCTCTCCTCCCCCTTCACTACCGGCCGGGCAGGGCACGGCACCCCGTGGCCCGCTCCGCCGGCTGCTCCCCGACCGGGCGGCCGTGAGGACGACGCGCCGCCACCCCGCACACTTCGGAGCGCGCTCACATGTCTTCGACGGAGCCCGGCCTCGTGGACGAGGCCTCAGCCACCGGTCTGCTCGTTCCGGGCAGACCCAGATCCGGGGACCCGCTCCAGGACCAGATCCGCGAGCTGTCCCTGGGCGCCGTCGCCGGGATCTCCGCCGACGGCCCGGTGTTCTCCCGGCCACCCCGTGAACTCCCCACCCGGCCGGACAGTTTCGTCCGTCAGTTCCGCTGGGCGGACCGGACGAAGGTCGCCCTCCTCACCCTCGGCTGGCTGGCCGGGCTGGTCGCGTTCTGGGTCTGGTGGCTGCGGCCCGAGCACCGGGCCGGCTGGTTCGGCCTGAGCGTCAACAGCGCGCTGCTGCTCTACCTCGTGCTGCTGCCCCTGTACTTCTTCCTCACGGTCGTCCGGCTGCGCCGCTTCGATCCGCGGATCGCGGTGCCCCGGCTGCGCACCGGGTTCGTCGTCACCCGCGCCCCTTCGGAACCGTGGGAGATCGCCCGCGCGACGCTGGAGGCGATGCTCCGCCAGGACTTCCCCCACAGCTACGACGTGTGGCTGTGCGACGAGGACCCCACCGACGAGATCCTCCACTGGTGCGCCGCCCAGGGTGTGGGTGTCTCGTGCCGCCGGGACCGGCCCGACTACCACCGCGCGACCTGGCCCCGCCGCACCCGCTGCAAAGAGGGCAACCTCGCCTTCTTCTACGACCACTGGGGCTACGAACGCTACGACGTCGTGGCCCAGTTGGACTGCGACCACGTGCCGGCTCCCACGTATCTCCGGGAGATGGTGCGGCCGTTCGCCGACCCGGCCATCGGATATGTGGCGGCGCCCAGCGTGTGCGACTCCAACGCCGGGGTCTCCTGGTCGGTCCGGGGCCGGCTGCACCGGGAGGCCGTCTTCCACGGAGCGGTGCAACTGGGTCACAGTGCCGGTCTGGCCCCCATGTGCATCGGCTCCCACTACACGGTGCGTACCGAGGCGCTGCGGGACATCGGCGGTGTCGGGCCCGAGCTCGCCGAGGACTTCTCGACGACGTTCCTGATGAACTCGGCCGGCTGGCACGGGGCGTTCGCGATCGACGCCGAGGCGCACGGCGAGGGCCCCATCACGTTCGGGGCCATGGTCACACAGGAGTTCCAGTGGTCCCGCAGCCTCGCGGTGATGCTCCTCGGTCTGCTGCCCCGCCACCTCGGCCGTATGCGGGGCGCGCTGCGCGTGAGGTTCGCGTTCGCGTTGCTGTACTACCCGCTCCTCGCCCTGACCACGGTGGCCGGCATCGCTCTGCCCCCCGTCGCGGCGGTCACCGGGCTGCCGTGGATGAACGTGAACTACCTGTCCTTCCTGGCGCACTACTGGGTGTTGTCCGCGTGCATGATGCTGCTCATCGTGCTGGTGCGCAGACGCGGCCTGCTCCGGCCGGTCAAGGCTCCCGTGGTGAGCTGGGAGAGCGTGCTGTTCAGCCTCTCGCGCTGGCCGTTCGTCGCCTGGGGCGTGGCCGCGGCGGTGTGGCAGAGGCTCCGGCCCAGGCCGGTGGTCTTCAAGGTGACGCCCAAGTCCGCGGACGGGCTGGAGCGGCTCCCGCTGAGGCTCGTCGCGCCGTTTCTGATCATCACGACCACGTTGTCGGTCTGTGCCGTGATCGGTGAGCTGACCGGCCCCGCGGCGGGCTATGTGTTCCTGTGCATCCTGGGCTCCTTCACGTACGCCCTGGTCTCCCTCGCCGTCACTGCGCTCCACGTCGGCGGGATGGCCCGCGGCGCGGGCGTCTCGTGGTTCCGGGCCCTGACGACGGCCCGTCTGCCCATGTTCCTGGGACTGCTCGCCCTGCTGCCGCTCGCGCTCGCCGTGGGGCTGTTCCCCGTCTACGCGGCCGGCCTCTTCGCCTGGTGACCCCGGCCCGGCCGTCCCCCACCCCTCAGAACTCCCGCGAAGGGATCCTGCATGTCTCCCATGACAGTCCTGGTCACCGGCGGCGCCGGTTTCATCGGCAGCCACACCTGCGTGGAACTCCTGGAGCACGGACACGAGGTCGTCGTCGTGGACGACCACTCCAACAGCGCGCCCGAGGCGCTGGAACGGGTCGCGAAGATCGCCGGCCGCCCCGTCACCGCCTACCGGGCCGACCTGCGGGACCGGAGTGCGCTGGACGCCGTCTTCAAGGCGCACCCCGTCGACGCGGTGATCCACTTCGCGGCGAAGAAGGCGGTGGGCGAGTCCGTCGAGATCCCGGTCACCTACTACGACATCAACGTGGGCGGGACGACCGCCCTGCTGTCGGCCATGCAGGCGCACGGTGTCAACCGGCTGGTGTTCTCCTCGTCGTGCTCGATCTACGGCGACGCGACCAAGGTGCCGCTGACGGAGACGGATCCGGCCGCGCCGACCAACCCCTACGCCTCCACGAAGTGGATCTGCGAGCAACTGCTGGCCGACATGTGCCGCCGCCTGCCCGAGCTGAGCGTGCTGGCGCTCCGGTACTTCAACCCGGTCGGCGCCCACCCCTGCGGGCTGCTCGGCGAAGACCCCCGGGGCATCCCGAACAACATCATGCCGTACCTGGCCCAGGTCGCCGTCGGCCGCCGCGAGCGGCTCAGTGTCTTCGGCGACGACTACCCGACCCCGGACGGGACCGGTGTCCGTGACTACATCCATGTGATGGACGTGGCCGAGGGTCACCGCTGCGCGCTGGAGCACCTCGACGACGAGAAGGGAATGCGGGTCTTCAACCTCGGCACGGGTGTGGGGTCGTCGGTTCTCGACCTCGTCAACGCCTTCGCACGCGCCTGCGGACGCCCCGTCCCCTACGAGGTGACCGGACGACGGGCGGGCGATGTCGCCGAGCTCGTCGCCGATCCCCGCGCGGTGGCCGCGGCCTGGGGCTGGACCGCGAAGCGTGATCTCGGCGTCATGTGCCAGGACGCCTGGCGCTTCCAGGAACTCAATCCCGCCGGCTACGCGGCCGGCTGACAGCTACGCACGACAGGAGCACTCTCATGCGCATGACCGTCATCGGGACGGGATACCTCGGTGCCGTGCACGCCGCGTGCATGGCGGACATCGGGCACGAGGTCCTCGGCGTCGATGTCGACGTCGAGAAGATCAGAGCCCTCACCGAGGGCAGACCGCCCTTCTTCGAGCCCGGCCTCGACGAGGTACTGACGCGCGCACTGGCCTCGAAGCGGCTGCGGTTCACCACCTCGCTCGAGGAGGCGGCGCGCTTCGGCGAGGTGCACTTCATCTGCGTCGGCACGCCTCAGCGCGCCGATTCGGGCGCCGCCGACATGCGTCACGTCGACAGTGTCGTCGACGGTCTCGCCGACCATCTGGAGGACCCCTGCCTGATCGTGGGCAAGTCCACGGTGCCGGTGGGAACGACGGCCCGTCTCTCGGCCCGGCTCGCGACGGCCCGGGACGTCGAGCTCGCCTGGAACCCGGAGTTCCTGCGTGAGGGCTTCGCGGTGGAGGACACCCTGCGGCCCGACCGGATCGTCGTCGGCGTCACCTCGGCGCGCGCCGATCGCACCCTGCGCGAGGTGTACGCCCCGATGCTGGCGGCGCGGATCCCGTATCTGAGCACCGACCCGGCGACCGCGGAGCTGGTCAAGGTCTCGGCCAACTCCTTTCTCGCCACCAAGATCTCGTTCATCAACGCGATGGCGGAGATCTGTGACGCGGCAGGCGCCGACGTGGTCACTCTCGCCGACGCGCTCGGCCACGACTCCCGTATCGGGCGCCGCTTCCTGCGGGCGGGCCTCGGCTTCGGGGGCGGCTGCCTGCCCAAGGACATCCGGGCGTTCGCCGCGCGGGCCGAGGAACTGGGTGTCGGGGAGGCGCTGAGTTTCCTCGGCGGTGTCGACGACATCAACCTCCGCCAGCGCCGGCGTACGGTCGACATCGCCCGCGAGCTGGCGGGCGGGTGCCTCACCGGGCGGCGGATCGCGGTCCTCGGCGCCACCTTCAAGCCGAACAGCGACGACGTACGGGACTCGCCCGCCCTCGCGGTGGCCGCCGCCGTCCACGGTGAGGGCGCCGAGGTCCGGGTCCATGACCCGGAGGGCATCCACAACGCCCGGCTGGCCCACCCCGAGCTGCGCTACGAGAACGAGCCGGCGGTGGCCTGCGCGGGCGCGGACGTCGTGCTGCATCTGACCGAGTGGGACAGCTACCGGGAGCTCGACCCGGACAAGATGGCCCGGGTGGTGCGCAGCCCACGGCTGCTCGACGCCCGCAACAACCTCGACGCCGGCCTGTGGCGGTCGGCCGGCTGGACCGTCCGCGCGCTCGGCCGCTCGGCGCCGACTCTCGCTGCCGCCGCACTGTAGCGGCCGATGCGGAACGCGCCCCGCGGCCGGACCGGACGCGGGGCGCGGTGGATCAGGCCCCGGGCCTCGGCCGCGCGGTGGGTGACCCGTCGGCCGGACGCGGCGGAGCGGCGGCGCCCACCAGCGGTGTGGTGCTCAGCCGCTCCCCGAAGTAGTCGACGGGGCCCGGGTCGACGCCGACGGAGCGCAGCGGCATCGCGCCCGCCAGCAGGCCCCCGCAGGTGGCGACGAGGTTGCCGACCCCGGCCCGGTCGGTCACCGGGGCGGCGGCGTCGACGAGGCAGGGGTCCTCGGTCGAACCGGTGGCCACGGTGCGGTGCTCCTCCTGGCCGGACGAGTCGCGCCAGTCGTCCAGCCCGGCGAAGACGTCGTCGCCCCAGACCAGCTTCCACGGGCCCGTGCTGTAGTAGTCGTTGCCCTGGATCCGGACCCGGTCCTGACCGAAGAGGGTGTCGGAGTCCAGGACGGGCGCGCCGTCCGTGACGAGGATGTTGTTGCGGATGGTGACGTCCCTGATGCCCGCGCGCAGCCGCAGCGCCGGTGCCCGCTCGCCTCCTTCGGGGGACCGCTGGAGCACGGTGTTGTTGTAGATGTCCAGGTCGCGCAGGCGGGTTCCGTAGGCCACGATGCCGCCGTAGACGGGCAGTTTGCGGGCGTCGTCCCAGCTGTAGTTGAACCGGACCGTGTTGTCCTTGTGCATGTTGGTCGGTTCGCCCGAGTAGACCAGGAAGCCGGGGCCGTCGTTGCCGTAGGCCAGGTTGTACTGGAGCACGGAGTGGGACACGTTGTTGTCCAGCCCGAAGCCGCCGCCGTCGACCTGCGATCCGGTGCGGTTGCGGTACGCCATGTTGTTCTGGATGACCACACGCGTCGAGTCGTACGTCCAGATGCCCTCGGGGCCCTCGTCGGCCCGGGGTGAGGACTTCGCGCCGTTGTCGTAGGCCGCGGACCGCTGGACGACGGCCTGCCGGATGCTGCCCAGGACCATGCCGCTCCCGGTGTTGCGGTCGTGCTCCTTGGGGTCGCCGGAGTTCGCGTACGCCCGGACCCTCGTGATCGTGACCTTCTGGTGCGCGTAGTCGGGGTCGTCGGCCTCGAAGCGCGGTCCCACGGTGACCAGTCCGGCGTTCTGGTTGTGGTGTGTCGCGGAGTCGGTGACGGTGACGTCGCGGAATCCCAGGGAACCCGCGGCGGCGGCGATGCTGATGCCGTTGCGGAACCGGGAGACGTCGACGCCGGAGATCCGCACGTGCGCCAGCCGCCTGCGCTCGTCGAGGTCGTTGAAGAACCTGATGCCGTCCTCGTGGCGGCGGGAGGCGGAGTCGCCGGTGATCGCCAGGTTCCGGATCTCCACTCCGCTGGTGTTGTGCACCGCGATGCCCGCCGTCCCGCGCGTGGCGATCGTGGCCTTCCCGGCACCGTAGGAGTCGATCACGACGGGCTCGCGGACGCTGCCGGCCTCCTCCGGTCCGATGGTCAGCTCTCCCGCCAGGCGTCGGCCGCCCTGGAGCCGCAGCCGGTCGCCCGGCTCGAACGACACCTCGTCCGCCCTCTTCAGCGTGCGCCAGGCGGACTTGGGGGACAGGCCGTCGTTGTCGTCGTCGCCGTCCGGGCTGACGTAGAACGTCAGGGAGTCCTTCGTCACGGGCCGAGGTGGCGTGTAGGGCTTCAGCGCGCTGCACCCGCAGAGCAGTGCGGCTGCGGTCAGGGTCGCTCCGGCGGCGCGTCCGAGGCCGGCCGGGCGGCCGGGTGCACGCCTCGATGTGACGGCCCGGGGTCCATGCAGCGTCATCACAACATCCCTATCTGCCGTACTTCACTACTTTTGCAGCAAGATGCCAGAAACAGGCGCATACGTTGACGGGGCGCGCGGGCACCCCCGTCCGCGCCGGCGGATCGGATGGCATGACTATCTGACGGATCATCAGTTCTGGCTATAGTGGACTAGGGCGCGGGGAGGCCCCTGTGCGGTGTCCCGGACGTCCGGTCGAGCGGGGGAGAGCCGATGGCGGGAGTGGTCGATCACGGCGGTGGCGTACGGGGCGTCGAGGTGCCGATCCCCGACAACCCGCTGGGGCACACGCTGGTGTACGTCGTCGACACCGACCGGGGCCCGGTCCTGGTCGACACCGGCTGGGACGACCCCGCGTCCTGGGACGCGCTCGGCGAGGGGCTCGCCGCCTGCGGGACGTCCGTCGAGGAGGTGCACGGCGTCGTCGTCACCCATCACCACCCCGACCACCACGGCCTGTCCGGCAAGGTGCGGGAGGCGTCCGGCGCCTTTATCGCGATGCACGCGGCCGACGCCGCGGTCGTACGCCGCACGCGCGAGAGCAGCCCCGGGCACTGGTACGCCTACATGGCCGCCAAACTGGCCGCGGCGGGCGCCCCGGAGGCCCATGTGGCGCCCCTGCGCAAGGCGCGCGGCCCGCTCCCCGGCCTCGCACCGGCCCTGCCCGACCGCGAGATCGTCCCCGGCGACCTCCTCCCCCTGCCCGGCCGCCGCCTGCGCGCGATCTGGACCCCGGGGCACACCCCCGGCCATGTCTGCCTGCACCTGGAGGAGCGGCACCCCGCGCTGAGGGAGGGGCACGGGCGTCTGTTCTCCGGCGACCACCTGCTGCCCGGGATCTCCCCGCACATCGGCCTCTACGAGGACCCCGACGACACCACCGTCACCGACCCGCTCGGCGACTACCTCGACTCCCTGGAGCGCGTGGCCCGCCTCTCCCCCGCCGAGGTCCTCCCGGCCCACCAGCACCCGTTCACCGACGCGGCCGGCCGCGTGCACCAGCTCCTCACCCACCACGACCGACGCCTCACCGGCCTGCTCTCCCTCCTCACCGCGCCCCTCACCCCATGGCAGCTCGCCGAGCGCATGGACTGGAACCGGCCCTGGTCCGAGATCCCCTACGGCTCCCGCACCATCGCCGTCTCCGAGGCCGAGGCCCACCTGCGCCGACTGGTGAAACAGGGTCGGGCGGAGGCCGTGCCGGGCAGCACTCCCGTGGCCTACGTGGCGGTGTGACAGGCGCCCCATGGCCACCCGCCCACGGGCCGGTAAAGTGACGGCGTCGTCATCACACCCGTACGGGGGGAAGCCGGTGCAAATCCGGCGCTGACCCGCAACCGTGAGCAGGAAAACCTGCGAGCCGGACTGCCCCGCAACGGAATCGTGACCGGCTCACGCGCGTCGGCAGCCGCCGCCGCACGGCACCGTCGAGGTATACGGGGCCGAGCCGCCCGGGGTCGTCCCGTGCTGCCCGGCTCCCCTAGGGGAGAGGCACCCTCCGATCATGATCGTCCGCCGCAGCGCAGCGGCCCTGGCCGCAGCCGTCGCCGTACTCGGTGCCGCCGTGCCCGCCGTCGCCGCCCCCTCGCCGTCGCCGTCGGCGCAGCTCCCCGACGGCCTGTACGGCACCGGCGACCCGACCTACGACGGTGTCTGGCGGCAGTCGCTGACGCTCCTCGCGCAGACTGAGCAGAACGTGGTCCCCGCCACGAAGGCGGTCGACTGGCTGGCCGGACAGGCCTGCGCGAACGGCGCGTTCGCCTCCTACCGCCCCGACCCGGCGAAGGCCTGCGACGCCAAGACGATGCTGGACACCAACGCCACGGCCGCCGCTGTCCAGGCCCTCACCGCCACCGGCGGCGAGGAGAAGGTCGCGGACAAGGCCGTCGCCTGGCTGAAGTCGGTCCAGAACAAGGACGGCGGCTGGGGCTACAACCCCGGCGGCGCCAGCGACGCCAACTCCACCTCCGTCGTGATCGGCGCCCTGGTCGCCGCGGGCGAGCAGCCCGACAAGGTCGTGAAGGCCGGCAAGTCCCCCTACGACGCCCTGCTCACGCTCGCCCTGCCCTGCGCGGGCAAGGACGCGGGCGCCTTCGCCTACCAGCCCGACAAGAGCGGCAAGCTGTTCGCCAACGCCGACGCGACCGCCGCCGCCGTCATGGGCTCCCTCGGCGAGGCCCTGGCCGGGACGAACGCCACCGACGACAAGGCCTCGCCCTCCTGCGCGAAGCCCGGCGACCGCGAGCGGGCCGCCGCCAACGGAGCCTCCTACCTCGCCGGTGCCCTGGCCGAGGACAAGCACCTGATGTCCTCGATGCCCGGCGCCGAGGACCAGCCCGACTTCGGCAACACCGCCGACGCGGTGATCGCCCTGGCCGCCGCCGGCTTCGGCGAGCAGGCCGCGGCCTCCGCGCACTGGCTGGAGTCCAACGCCCTGACCTGGGCCGCGCAGAGCGGTCCCGCCGCCTACGCGCAGCTCGTCCTCGCCGCCCAGGCCGGCGGCATCGACCCGCGCGCCTTCGGCGGCAAGGACCTGGTCGCCCTGCTGAACGCGACCGGCCCGGCCCCCGCGGAGGCGAGCCAGTCCCCCGACGGCGCGACGATCGACGGGGACCCCGAGAACAACAAGAAGGACGAGGACGACGAGGGCGTCAGCGTCTGGTGGATCGTCGGCGTCGGCCTGGTCGGCGGCATCGGCATCGGCTTCCTGATCAGCGCCCGCCGGAAGCCCCGGCCGTGACCCTGCGGTCCCTCCAGCCGTCCGGGAAGGCCCGGTTCGTCCCGGCCTTCCTGGCCGCGCTGCTGCTCACCCTCACCGTCGCGGCCCAGTCCGCCCACGCCACCGGCTACCGCTACTGGTCCTTCTGGGACCGCGACGGCGCCCGCTGGGTCTACGCCACCCAGGGCCCGGCCACGGCCCGCCCCTCGGACGGCGACCTCCAGGGCTTCCGGTTCGCGGTCAGCGAGGACTCCCAGGACGCCGACCAGCCGCGCGGCGAGGCCGACTTCGCCACGGTCTGCGCGGACACCCCGGCGCGGGAGGGCAGGAAGCGCGTCGCGCTGGTCCTCGACTTCGGCACCCCCGGGGACGCCCCGTCCGGCGAACGGCCGCCGCCCGCCCGCACGGTGTGCGCGAGCGTCGAGCCGGACGCGACGACCGCCGAGGCCCTCGCCGCCGTCGCCAAGCCCCTGCGCTACGACACCAACGCCCTGCTCTGCGCCATCAGCGGATACCCGCGCCAGGGCTGCGGCGAGCAGGTGTCGGGCGGGGACGGACCCGCCGCCGAGGCGAAGGACGGGAACGGGACCACCGCCGGCCGGACCGAGGACGACGGCCCGTCCCTCGGGCTCGTCGCCGGTGTCGGCGTGGTCGTCCTGCTCGGCGCCGCCGGACTCTGGCAGGCACGCCGCCGTGCCTGACCGGACGGCCACCGCGCTCCACCCCGGTGCGTGGTGGCTGTGGGCCCTGGGACTGGGCACCGCGGCCACCCGCACCACCAACCCCCTGCTGCTCGCCCTGCTCGTCGCCGTCTCCGGCTATGTCGTCGCGGCCCGCCGCCCCGACGCCCCCTGGGCCCGTTCCTACGGCGCCTTCGCCAAGCTCGCGCTCGCCGTGATCGGCATCCGGCTGCTGTTCGCGGTGTTCCTCGGCTCACCGATCCCGGGCACGACGGTCCTGCTCGGACTCCCCGAAGTGCCGCTGCCCGACTGGGCACAGGGCATCCGCCTGGGCGGCAAGGTGACCGCCGAGGGCCTGGTCTGGGCGCTCTACGACGCCCTGCGGCTGGCCGCGCTGCTGATCTGCGTCGGCGCCGCGAACGCCCTCGCCAACCCGTCCCGGCTGCTGAAGTCGCTGCCGGGCGCGCTGTACGAGACCGGTGTCGCCGTCGTCGTGGCGCTCACCTTCGCCCCGAACCTGATCGCCGACGTGCAGCGCCTGCGGGCCGCGCGCCGGCTGCGCGGCCGTCCGGACCGCGGCGTCCGCGGACTGCTGCATGTCGGACTGCCGGTGCTGGAGGGCGCGTTGGAGCGTTCCGTCGCCCTCGCCGCCGCGATGGACTCGCGCGGATACGGCCGTACGGTCCAGGTCCCCGTCGCGGTCCGCCGTACGACGACGGCGCTGACGGTCGCCGGACTGCTGGGCGTGTGCGCGGGGATGTACGGCCTGCTCACGGCGGCGGGCGGCAGCTATGGTGCGGCCGTGCTGGTCGCCGGGCTCGGTGCCGCGGTCGCCGGACTCTGGCTGGGCGGCCGCCGCACGCCGCGCACCCGCTACCGCCCCGACCGCTGGGACACGCGCGCCTGGCTGGTCGCGGGCTCGGGCGCGGCGGTGGCGGCGCTGATGTCCGTCGCGGCGGTCCGCCTGCCCGGCACCCTGAAGCCCGGAGTGATCCCGCTGATCGCCCCCGAGCTGCCCCTCTGGCCCGCGGCGGCCTGCCTGCTGGGCCTGCTCCCGGCGTTCGTCACGCCTCCCCCGAACCCGCCGAACCCCCCGAACCCGCCGAAGTCCCCGAAGTCCCCGAAGGAGCCGTCGTGATCCGCTTCGAGGATGTCTCCGTCGCCTACGAGGGCGCTGCCGAACCCTCGGTGCGGGGCGTCGACTTCGAGGTTCCGGAGGGCGAACTCGTCCTGCTGGTGGGCCCGTCGGGCGTCGGCAAGTCCACGCTCCTGGGCGCGGTCGGCGGCCTGGTCCCGCACTTCACCGGCGGCACCCTGCGCGGCCGGGTCACGGTGGCGGGCCGCGACACCCGTACGCACAGGCCGCGCGACCTCGCGGACGTGGTCGGTACGGTCGGCCAGGACCCGCTGTCCCACTTCGTGACGGACACGGTGGAGGAGGAACTCGCCTACGGTGTGGAGTCGTTGGGCCTCGCCCCGGACGTGATGCGCCGCCGGGTGGAGGAGACGCTGGACCTGCTGGGCCTGGCCCCGCTGCGGGACCGTCCGCTGGCCACCCTGTCCGGCGGGCAGCAGCAGCGGGTCGCCATCGGCTCGGTGCTCACGGCACACCCGGGCGTCCTCGTCCTCGACGAGCCGACCTCGGCGCTGGACCCGGCGGCGGCGGAGGAGGTCCTCGCGGTCCTCCAGCGCCTGGTGCACGATCTGGGCACGACGGTCCTGATGGCCGAGCACCGCCTGGAACGGGTCGTCCACTACGCCGACCGCGTGCTGCTGCTCCCTTCCCCCGGTGCCCCGCCGGTCCTCGGCACCCCGGCGGAGGTCATGGCCCTCTCCCCCGTCTTCCCGCCGGTCGTGGGCCTCGGCCGGGCGGCGGGCTGGTCGCCGTTGCCGCTGACGGTCCGCGACGCCCGGCGCAGGGCGGGCGGCCTGCGCGAACGGCTGCGCGACCAGGACCCGTACGCGGTCGTGGAGGATCCGGCGGAGCCGCGGGAGTTCCGCGTGCCCAGGCCCGAAGCGGCGCTCCCCGCGCCGACGGTCCCGGCCCCCGGCCGCCTCCGCCGCCTCTTCGCCGGGCGCCGGAGCGCCTCCACCGCCACCACCGTGGCCACCGCGCGGACACCCGAAGCCGGCCCCGCCTCCCCGGGCGGGCCCGTCGCCGAGGTCCGCTCCCTGGCCGTGCGCCGCGGCCGCGTCCCCGCCCTGCGCGAGGTCGACCTCACCGTCACCCCGGGCGAGACCATCGCCCTGATGGGCCGCAACGGCGCCGGGAAGTCGACGCTGCTCTCCGCGCTGGTCGGCCTGGTCGAGCCCGAGTCGGGCACGGTCCGCACCGGCGGGGCCGTCCCGCACCGCACACCGCCGCGCGAGCTGGTCCGCCGGGTCGGCCTGGTCCCCCAGGAACCGCGCGACCTCCTCTACGCCGACACGGTCGCGGGCGAGTGCGCGCAGGCGGACCAGGACGCCGGGGCCGAGCCGGGCAACTGCCGCGCGCTGGTGTCCCAGCTGCTGCCGGGTGTCGCGGACGAGACCCATCCCCGCGACCTCTCCGAGGGCCAGCGGCTCTCCCTGGCACTGGCGGTGATCCTCACGGCCCGCCCGCCCCTGCTCCTGCTGGACGAGCCGACCCGGGGTCTGGACTACGCGGCCAAGGCCCGCCTGGTCACCCTGCTGCGCGGCCTCGCGGCCGAGGGTCACGCGATCGTGCTGGCCACGCACGATGTGGAACTGGCGGCCGAGCTGGCCCACCGGGTCGTCATGCTGGCCGACGGAGAGGTGATCGCGGACGGCCCGGCCCAGGACGTGGTGACCTCCTCCCCTTCCTACGCGCCCCAGGTGGCGAAGATCCTCGCCCCGCAGAAATGGCTGACCGTGGCCCAGGTGAGAAGGGCCCTCGGATGATCCCCACCCTGAAGACCCTGAAGACCGGCAAGACCCTGAAGACCGAGAAGACCGGGGCGGGGCCGGCCCCGGATGCCGCCCGCCAGGCCCGAGCGGTCCGCCTCGGCCCCCGCTCGAAGGCGTCCCTCGCGCTGGTGAGCGCCGTCGGCGTGGCCTCGCTGACCTGGCCCTTCTTCGCCCCTCCCGAGGCCTCGGCGGTGGCCCACGCCCAGGACGCGCCCTGGCTGTTCGCGGGCGTGCTGGCACTGCTGGTCCCGGTGGTCGCGGCGACGATCGCGGAGTCGGGCCTCGGCCCCAAGGCCGTCGCGATGCTCGGCATGCTGGCGGCCGCGGGTGCCGCCCTGCGGCCGATCGGCGCGGGCACGGCGGGCATCGAGCCGATGTTCTTCCTGATGCTGCTCAGCGGGAGGGTCCTCGGCCCGGGCTTCGGCTTCGTCCTGGGCTGCGTGACGATGTTCGCCTCGGGCCTGCTGACGGGCGGGGTGGGCCCCTGGCTGCCGTACCAGATGCTCATCGCGGGCTGGTTCACGATGGGCGCGGGCCTGCTGCCGGGCACGGACCGGCTGCGCGGCCGGGCCGAGATCCTGATGCTGACGGTGTACGGCTTCGTGGCCTCCTTCGGCTACGGCACGCTCATGAACATGGCGGGCTGGACCTTCATGAGCCCCGAGACGACGACCATCGCCATGGACCCCGGCGCGGGCCCCGCCTCGAACCTCGTCCGTTTCCTCGCCTTCTGCCTGGCCACCTCACTCGGCTGGGACCTGGGCCGCGCCCTGTGCACGATCGTCCTCACCGTCACCCTCGGCCCCACCCTCCTCAAGGCCCTTCGCCGAGCCACCCGCAGAGCCGCTTTCGAGGCCCAGGTCACGTTCCGCGGCCCCGGTGGGTGAAGGGCCGCGCACCAGGGGTCACAGAGCCGGTGAAGCACCCCACATGACCCAAGTCACCAACGAAGCCCCATAGTAGACAAACTAGGACATCATGAGCATGCCATAACATGCTCTGACCTGGGCTTTGAGAGGCAGGTCACAGGGGGGACCTGCCTCACGGATGCGACCACAACTAGTAAAAGGGGTCATTGCGGACGCCCCTCGAGCCTGTTTCTCTGGATGACGTCGCACGGCGCCGACAAGCCCACGGGCCTCGGCGCCGATGCATGTCCCGGACATACACGGGAGTGCCGCGACGAACATGCCCCCGAGGAAAAGGTTCTGTTTTGTCTCTCGCTCACATCCGCCGCGCCCTGTCCCCGAAGAAGGCCCTCGCGACCGCCGCCATCGTCGGCACCGCCGCCGGCCTCGCGCTGACCGCGGCCCCCGCCCAGGCCGCCACCACGGTCTCCGCGAACGAGGCCCAGGCCATCGCGAAGAAGATGATCCCGAACGCCACGCAGTACAACGCGTTCGCGAAGATCGTCCAGCACGAGAGCGGCTGGGACGTGGACGCCACCAACCCCTCCTCCGGCGCCTACGGCCTGGTCCAGGCCCTGCCCGGCTCCAAGATGGCCGCGGCCGGCTCCGACTGGAAGACCAACGCCGCCACCCAGATCGAGTGGGGTCTGGACTACATGAACTCCCGCTACGGCTCCCCCGTCGGCGCCTGGAACTTCTGGCAGGCCAACGGCTGGTACTGAGCCGACCATGCCGGCCGCGCCGGCAGCACAAGCACCACCCCCAGCACCACCACGAGCGGCAGCAGCACCCAGTTCTGCGCAACCTCCCCACCGCTCCCGTGACGGCGGCGGCCCCCGATCCCCGGGGCCGCCGCTTTTCGCGTTCCCGCCGCAGCTCAGGACGTGGTGACCCGCAGCTCCTTCACCCCGTTGATCCACGCCGACCGCAGCCGCCGCGGCTCCCGCGCCAGCCGCAGCCCCGGCATCGCGTCGGCGATCGCGTTGAAGATCAGGTCGATCTCCAGCACGGCCAGCGACTTGCCCAGGCAGAAGTGCGGGCCGCCCCCGCCGAAGCCGAGGTGGGGATTGGGGTCGCGGGTGATGTCGAAGACCTCGGGACGGTCGAACACCTCCGGGTCGTGATTGGCCGAGGCGTAGAAGATCCCGACCCGGTCGCCCTTGCGGATCTGCTTCCCGCCCAGCTCCGTGTCCTGCGTCGCCGTCCGCTGGAAGGCCACCACGGGCGTCGCCCAGCGCACGATCTCCTCCGCCGCCGTCCCCGGCCGCTCCGCCTTGAACAGCTCCCACTGCCCGGGATGCGTGAGGAAGGCGTGCATCCCGTGCGTGATGGCATTGCGTGTGGTCTCGTTGCCCGCCACCGCCAGCATCAGCACGAAGAACCCGAACTCGTCCGAGGCGAGATTGCCCTCGTCCTCCGCCGCCACCAGCGTCGTCACGATGTCGTGCGCCGGACACCGCTTGCGCTCCGCGGCCATGTTCATGGCGTACGCGATGATCTCGGCGGCCGACTGCGCGCCGACCTCCTCCGTGACGGCGTACTCGGGATCGTCGTAGGCGATCATCCGGTTCGACCAGTCGAAGATCTTCGCACGGTCGTCCTGCGGCACCCCGATCAGTTCGGCGATGGCCTGGAGCGGCAGCTCGCAGGCGACCTCCGTCACGAAGTCGAAGTCGCCCTCGCGCCCGGCCGCCGCCTCGACGATCGCGCGCGCCCGCTCCCGCAGCCGCCCCTCCAGCGCCCGGATCGACCGGGGCGTGAAGCCCCGCTGCACGATCTGGCGCACCCGGGTGTGCTCGGGCGGGTCCATGTTCAGCAGGATCAGCCGCTGGGCGTCGATCCGGTCGCGGTCGATGCGCTCGTTGAAGCGGATGATCGCGGTGTTGAGGGTCGAGGAGAACAGCTCCGGGTGCGTGGAGACGTAACGGACGTCGGCGTGCCGGGTCACCGCCCAGTAGCCCTCGTCCTGGAAGCCGGCCACGTTCCCCGTCTGCGGTATCCAGCGGACCGGTTCGGCCCGGCGCAGTGCGGCGAACTCCGGCAGGGGCACGCGGTGGTGGAGCACGTCGGGGTCGGTGAAGTCGAACCCCTCCGGAAGCGCGGGACAGGACATGGGCCGCTCCCAATTATCTGACGAGGCATCAGAAAGAGGTCGCGGAGAAGGTAGTTCGACCGGCTACAACCTGCAAGACCCTTGCGGTGACCCGCATCACATCCGCAGACTGCTCACAGAACTAGAACACGTACTAATTCCGGTTCCGAAGGAGACCCACGCCCGCGCGCCCGTCCCCTGCCGCCTCCGAGCCCCCCTCACCCCCTCGCCCGAGAGGACCCGCACCCATGGCCGCCGAACCCGTGATCGTGGAAGCCGTCCGCACCCCCATCGGCAAGCGCGGTGGCGCGCTCGCCAACCTCCACCCCGCCTACCTTCTCGGCGAGACCTACCGCGAACTCCTCGGCCGCACCGGCATCCCCGCCGACTGCGTCGAGCAGATCGTCGGCGGCACGGTGACCCATGCCGGCGAGCAGACCATGAACCCGGCGCGCACGGCCTGGCTGACCATGGGCCTGCCCTACGAGACGGCCGCGACGACCGTCGACGCGCAGTGCGGCTCCTCCCAGCAGGCCTCCCACATGACGGCCAACATGATCGCGGCGGGCGTCATCGACGTCGGCATCTCCTGCGGCGTGGAGTCCATGTCCCGCGTCCCGCTCGGCTCGGCCTCCAAGCACGGCCCCGGCAAGCCGTTCCCCGACGAGTGGAACGTCGACCTCCCGAACCAGTTCCAGGCCGCCGAACGCATCGCCCACCGCCGATGTCTCTCCCGGGAGGACGTCGACCGTCTCGGCCTGCTCTCCCAGCAGCGCGCGGCCACCGCCTGGGCGGAGGAACGTTTCAAGCGGGAGACCTTCGCCGTCCAGGTCCCCACCACCGAGGAGGAACAGTTCGCCGGACAGGGCATGTGGCGCCTGGTCGACCGCGACGAGGGCCTGCGCGACACGTCCATGGAGGCCCTGGCCGGGCTGAAGCCGGTGATGCCGACCGCCGTGCACACGGCCGGCAACTCCTCCCAGATCTCCGACGGCGCCGCGGCCATCATGTGGGCGTCCAAGCGGATGGCCCGTGCCCTCAAGCTGCGGCCCAGGGCCCGGATCGTCGCCCAGGCCCTGGTCGGCGCCGACCCGCACTTCCACCTCGACGGCCCCGTCGACGCGACCAAGGCCGTCCTCGGCAAGGCGGGCATGTCCCTGCGCGACATCGACGTCGTCGAGATCAACGAGGCGTTCGCGTCCGTCGTACTGAGCTGGGCGCAGGTCTTCGACCAGGACCTGGAGAAGGTCAACGTCAACGGCGGTGGAATCGCCCTCGGTCACCCCGTGGGCGCGACGGGCGCCCGCCTGATCACGACCGCCCTGCACGAACTGGAGCGCGCGGACAAGGAGTTCGCGCTGATCACCATGTGCGCGGGCGGCGCACTGGCGACCGGCACGATCATTCAGCGGCTGTAGCCGCCGCCCACTGCGTGAACGCCGTGAACACCGCGGGCCTGAGCGTGAGGGTCGGGCCCGCGGGGTTCTTGGAGTCGCGGACGGCGACGGACGCCTTCAGTTCAGCGACTTCGAGACACTGGCCGCCCTGGTCGCCGCTGTACGAGGACTTACGCCACTGAATCGCCTGGCTCTGCATAGCGTTCCTCCATCACTCGCCGGATCAGCTCCGCCGAATCCTTGAGGGACAGTGCGGCGGCCCGGAGATGATCGTAACGGAGCGAACAGTCCTGAACTGTGTCCGGATTCGCGGTTGGGTGCCCGGCGCCGTACCCCTCGGTGTAGACGATGGAGGGATCTGAAGAGAAGCGGTAGACATCGAACGGGCCTTGCAGGCCGGCGTGCGCACCCGCCGAGTACGGCAGGATCTGGACGTTGATTCGAGAATTCCCCTCGAAGGTCAACAGGTGAGCCAATTGCTCTCGCATGACTGCGGGGCCCCCGATCTCCTGGCTCAGGACAGCCTCGCCCAGTACTGCCCAGAAGATCGGTGACGCCTCCTTCTCGAAGACGCGCTGACGAGCCAGCCGCACGGCGGTGCGGTCTTCGAGGTTGGTTTCATCCAACGCGCCGAGTACCGCGCGGGCGTATGCCTCCGTCTGGAGCAGGCCCAACACGATCTGCTCCTGAAAGGAACAGATCTCAGTGGCCCGCGACTCAAGCTCCGCAACCTGCTGAAACCACACGGGCAGTTGGGACCGCATGACCAGCCCGACGAGCCGCGACAGTAAACCCCCCGTCCCCAACGCCACGTCGACCCGCTCGCTGAACTCCGGCGTAGGCACCTTCCGGGCGGTCTCGATCTGGCCGATCAAAGACCCCGTGTAGCTGACGATCTCACCGAGCTGCCGCTGGCTCAACCCGGCGGTCTCGCGGTGTCTGCGCAGCTCGAAGCCGTAGTAGTCGAGCGGCGAGGCGCCCGGGTCGAGGACGTTGATGTGCGTCACGCGCAGCTCCTCTCGACCAACAGCGCCCACGGCGGCCGCCGTTGTGTCCGTTTGGTAGCCCAGCGTAGTCACAGCAGGCCAGCCTCGTACCGTGAACGAATACATTCCCCCGACGCTCCTCGCGCCCTACAGCCCCCACTACCGCATGAGCCTCACTGTGGGTGAGCACTCGGCCGGCCCGATCCGCCGAATCGCCCGCTCACTGCTGGCGGAATGGGGCATGGCGGCACTCACGGACGCGACCGAGCTGGCCCTGACGGAGCTGGTCGCGAACGTCGTACGCCATGTCCCGGACCGCCGCTGCACCCTGCTGCTCCTGCGGCAGCCGGACGGCGTACGGGTGGAGGTGACGGACGGCAGCCCGCAACTGCCCCTGCAGATGACGCAGTTCCCGCCGGACGCGGAGTCGGGGCGGGGGCTGTGTCTCGTCGGGGCGGTGACGGATAAGTGGGGCGTGTGTCCGGCGCCGGGCGAGGGCAAGACCGTGTGGTTCGAGTGCGCGCGGCCCGTGTCGCCGACGGACGGCGAGGGCGCGTCGGGATGACGCCGCCCTCACCGAGGCGGCCTCAGTGGCCGTCGAGCCCGTCGCGCACCAGCTCGCGCGCCACCCGGCCGCGGGCGTCGGCGAGTTCGGCCGCGATCCGGGCCTCGCGCTCCGGGTCCGTGGTGACGGTCGCGGCGAGGGGCGGGCCCTGGAGGAGACGGCGGCGGCGCAGATGGGTCGGCGGGTGGGTGGAGTCGACGCTGTGGCCGCGGCGTTCGCCGACGCGGCGGCGGCGCTCGTACTCGGACTCGGGGATCTCACCGACGCGTGCGGCGAGTTCCTCCCATAGGCCCTCCCCGGCGTCGCGGTCCTTGCGGCGGGCGGGCCCGCCCATGCGCCGGGCGTTGACCTCGCGGCGCAGATTGATCTCGACCGACTCGGAGACGAGGAGACGGTCCATCAGCCCGGCCGCCGCCTCGCTGGAGGCCGCCTTGGCGGCGACGGAGTCGGCGAGGTACTCGCCGCGCTGTGTGGCCCGCACGGCGAGGAGGTCGAGCAGGGTGAGGAGGCCGCCGACGAGCAGCCGGAACGGGACGACCGCGAGGTTGGTGAGCATCTGGAGCCAGCTGGTGGCCGCGACCGGGGCGAAGTAGTGGTACCAGAGGGCGAGCGAGCGGTAGGCGGAACCGACGACGAGGCCGTGCCGGGTGTCGCCGCCGACGAAGTGGCCGAGTTCATGGCCGAGCAGGGCGACGCGCTGCTGCGGGGTGAGCGCGGACCACAGCGGCAGCCCGATGGTGAGCATGCGGCGGCGCGGGCCGAGACCGCTGACGGAGGCATTGATGTCGGCGTCGACGACGACGGCGTCCACCCCGCGCGTCCCGACGACCCGCCCGACCTCGTCGATCAGCCCGAACAGCTCGGGGGCGGCGGCGCGCCGCAGCACGATCCCGTCCTTGGGCAGCCGTCCGAGGCGGGGCCGCAGGCTCCAGGCGATGAGGAGCAGCAGGGCACCGCCGAACATGCCGAAGCCGCCGAGTCCGGTGACGAGCAGCCAGGCGCCGCCGACGGCCAGGGCGAGGGTGACGGTGTGGACGGCCAGGGCGAGGACGTAGGAGAGCGCCCCGAAGACGTCGAGCCCCCGGCTCCCGCCGTCCTGCCCGCTGACCTCGTCTAGCAGCCGTTCCCCGTGCCTCGCGGCCATGGCCCGCCGGGCCCGCTCCAGCCGGCCGACGGGCTCGTCCTTCCGCTCCGGATCGACGTTCCAGTCGCAGGCGGCGCACCAGACGGTGAACCGCGCGTCGACCACGATCTCGGCTCTGCATTCGGGACACGCCTGAAGCGCTCCCTCATCGACGGCACGCACGCGCGTACCCCCCTCTTCCCAGGCCCTCCCCCAAGGGCCCTCTGTACATGACAGCGCGTAGCTGATCACAGGAGGAAGCCCAGGTAAAGCCGGTTACGTCGGGTGCGGGCGGCCGGGCGGGCGTGGCGGGTCAGCTCTTGCCCAGCGCCCCGTCCCTGACCAGTTCCCGCTCGTCGGCCGGGGCCGGTGCGGACTCCCGTGCCCGCGGGCCCTGGAAGACGTACGCCAGCCCGAAGCCGGCGAGGACGACGGCCGCGCCGCCGACCGCGTCCAGGACCCAGTGGTTGCCGGTCGCGACGATCGCGGAGACCGTGAACAGCGGGTGGAGCAGGCCCAGCGCCTTCATCCAGGCCCTGGGCGCGACGATCGCGATGACCAGGCCGCACCACAGGGACCAGCCGAAGTGCAGGGAGGGCATGGCCGCGTACTGGTTGGTGAGCGCGGTCAGAGTGCCGTAGTCCGGCTGGGAGAAGTCCTGGACGCCGTGCACGGTGTCGATGACGCCGAGCCCGGGCATCAGGCGGGGCGGGGCGAGCGGGTAGAGCCAGAAGCCGACCAGGGCGAGCAGGGTGGTGAGGCCGAGGGTGGAGCGGGCCCAGCGGTAGTCGACCGGGCGGCGCCAGTACAGGAGGGCGAGCACGGTCAGCGGGACGGCGAAGTGGAACGACGTGTAGTAGAAGTCGAAGAACTCCCGCAGCCAGCCGACCCCGGCCACCGCGTGGTTCACCGCGTGCTCGATGTCGAGGCGCAGGAACCGCTCCAGCGACAGGATCTGTTCGCCGTGCTCCTCGGCCCGCGCCCGCCCCCCTTCGTTGGTGCCGCCGGTCGCCGCGAGCCGCACCTGCTGGTAGGCGGCGTAGGTGACCCGGATGAGCAGCAGTTCCAGCAGGAGGTTGGGGCGGCTGAGCACCCGGCGCAGGAAGGGCAGCAGCGGGACGTGCCGGAAGCGGGCCGGGACTTGGGGGGCGTACCGGGTCGGGACGGGCTCCTGGTAGTACGGCGAGGTCCGGGAGAGGAAGGGGAGGAAGGCCGCGGCGGCCAGCGCGGCCAGCAGGACCATGTTGTCCCGCAGCGGGTACAGGGAGGCCATGTTCGGCAGCATCATCTTCGCCGGGAGGGTCATCACCAGGACGACGGCGACCGGCCAGACGAAGCGGTCCGAGGCCCGCTTGCCGACCCGGCCCACCACGGTGAGCAGCACCCACAGCAGCTGGTGCTGCCAGGCCGTCGGCGCGACCACGACCGCCGTGCAGCCGGTGATCGCCACGGCGAGCAGGAGCTGGCCGTCGCGGGCGTAGCGCACGGCCCGGCGCAGGCCGAGGACGGCGACGGCGGCTCCCAGCGTCAGGAACAGCGCGATCTCCGGCGGCCCGGACAGGCCGAGCCGCAGCAGGGCGCCGTGCAGGGACTGGTTGGCGAGCGCGTCGGCCTTGCCGCCGAGGCCCACGCCCGCCAGGTGGTGCACCCAGTACGTGTGGGAGTCGTCCGGCATGGCCGCCCAGGCGAGCACGGTGGCGGCGGCGAAGGTGGCCCCGGCAGTGGTGGCGGCCCGGCGCCGCTCGGTGAACCACAGCAGCGGCGCGAACAGCAGCAGGATCGGCTGGAGCGCCGCCGCGAGGCCGATCAGGACACCGCCCGCGCGCTCGCCTCTTATGGCGAAGCAGCCGAGCAGGACGAGCAGGACCGGGATGATGCTGGTCTGGCCGAGCCAGAGGGTGTTGCGCACCGGCAGCGACAGCATGAGCAGGCAGATCGCCACGGGCGCGGCGAACAGCGAGGTGCGCCGGCCGGCGGGCTGGGGCAGCGCGCGGGCGGCGACCAGGCCGAGCGCGACCACCAGCAGCAGGGTGCCGAAGGTCCAGCCCCAGCCGAGCGCCTCCTCCGCCGCGCGGGTGAACGGCTTGAGGACCAGGCCGCCGAAGGGGGTGCCGGTGAAGCGGGTGGAGTCGTAGAGCGAGCCCTCGACGTGCAGGACGCCCTCGGGGCCGACCCAGGTCTCCAGGTCGGTCAGCCGTTCACCGCGGGGCGAGCCGACGACCACGGCCATCTGTCTGACGGCGAGAACGAGGGCGATCGTCCACAGACCGAGCCGGGCCGCGCGCAGGCGGGTCCCGGCCGGGCCGACGGCTGTCGCTCCGAAGGCTTTTGCCGGTCGCCCGCTGTGCTCCGCATTCGCCACGCCTCGTCGGCCTCCCGCCCCGTCCGTCCCACGTGTCTGCGTGGGTGAGGTGTCCTCCGCGAATCCCGGGGGTTTCGCACCGCCCCCGGGAGAGACGCAGGCTACCCCCGCTTCACCTGACGTCCGTCTCGTTTTGTCCGAATGACGATAGTCGTGCGGGGATTCGGCCGCCTGCGCGGAGTCCGTCCCGATCGCCGAGAAGTGCCTCCGAGCGGGAACCGGATCTTGAGCGGGGCCGTCGCACATGGGGTAGACGGCGGCTGTACGGAGGGCTGGGGGATGGCCGGTTTCCGCTTCGACTTTCTGTTCGAATGGGTACGTGCGGGCGCGGGGGTGACGGCACGCGCGCGTGGCCGTGAGCGTGCGGCCGGAGAACCGCGGGGGCCCGGGCGGCTGCGGCTACGGCTGCTGACCGTCGTCCTGGCGCTGCTCGGCGTCCAGCTGGCCGGCCAGCTCGTGGCACCGGCGTACGCCTGCGGCTGCGGCGCGATGGTGCCGGACGAGCGGCAGCGGGTCCGGGTGGACCGCGAGGAGTCCGTGGTCCGCTGGGACGGCCGCCAGGAACAGATCGTGATGAGCCTGACCGTCGGCGGGGACGCCCGGCGGGCCGCGTGGATCATGCCCGTGCCGCACCGGGCGACCGTACGGCTGGGCGACCCCGGCCTCTTCGAGGAACTCGCGTCCGCCACCGCGCCCGTGCACCGGGACCGCTACTACTTCTGGCCCCGCGACGGCGACTGGCCCCTGGACTCGGACGACGACGGGCTGGCCGGAGCGCCGCCGCCCGGCGCCGGACCCGGCGTCTCCGTGGTGGGCCGCCAGCGTCTCGGCCCCTTCGACGTGGCCCGGCTGACCGCGACCGACCCGGCCGCCCTCGCCGACTGGCTGCGCGCCAACGGCTTCACCTTCCCCGGGCATCTGCGCCAGGCGCTGCGCCCGTACGTCGAGCAGCGCTGGGAGTACGTGGCGGTGAAGCTGGCGCCCGACACCGGTGACGCGGTGCTGACCGGCAGGCTCGACCCGATCCACCTGACGTTCGCCGCCGAGGAGCCCGTCTACCCGATGCGGCTGTCCCAGCTGGCCGACACGCCGCAGTCGCTGGGCCTGTACGTGCTCGCCGACCACCGGATGGAGCCGCGCTCGCGGATCGGCGGCGAGCGGCCGCGGGTCACCTTCGCGGGACCGGTGGAGGCGGCCGCCTCGGGTGCGCTGGCCCGGCTGACGCGGGGCACCCCGTATCTGACGGCGCTCGCCCAGGAGTTCCCCGAACCCGCGCGGATCTCCGGCGACCACGAACTGGCCCGCGCGGCGACGGACGGCACGTTCCGGCAGGTCGTCTACGAGGACCGGCTGCGCACGGTCGCGGGCGTCCCCGCGTGGCTGCTGACGGTCGGCGGGGTGCTGGTGCTGCTCGCCGCGGGCGCCGTGTTCGCGCTGCGGCCGGGGCGGCGCCGGGCGTCCACGCGCACACCCGGCGCGGCGGAAACGCCAACGGCGTGAAATCGGCGGTGCGGGCCGCGTCCTCCGGCTAGATTCGCAGACACGAGTAGTTAGCGACTCTAACGAAGATATGAAGGCAACGAAGATATGAAAGGCACAGGTGCATGAGCCAGTCAGAGCAGTGGGAAGCCGTGGACGCCTACTTCGCCGCTCAGCTCGCGCCCGACGACGAGGGGCTGCGGGCGGCCCTGCGCGACAGTGAGGCCGCCGGCCTCCCCGAGATCGCCGTATCCGCCCCCCAGGGCAAGCTGCTCCACCTCCTCGCCCGCATCCAGGGCGCCCGCACGGTCCTGGAGATCGGCACCCTCGGCGGCTACAGCACCATCTGGCTGGCCCGCGCGCTGCCCGAGGACGGCCGTCTGGTCACCCTGGAGTACGACCCCCAGCGCGCGGAGGTCGCCGCCCGCAACCTCGCCCGCGTGGGCCTGGACAAGGTCGCCGAGGTCCGCACCGGACCGGCCCTGGAGACGCTGCCCCGGCTCGCCGACGAGAACCCGCCGCCCTTCGACCTGGTCTTCATCGACGCCGACAAGGCCAACAACGCGCACTACGTGGAGTGGGCGCTGAAGCTCACCCGCGCGGGCAGCGTGATCGTCCTGGACAACGTGGTGCGCGGCGGGCGGGTCCTGGACACCGACAGCGGCGCCCCCGACGTCCAGGGCACGCGGGCCGCCCTCGACCTCATCGCCTCGCACCCGCGGCTGGACGGCACGGCGGTCCAGACGGTGGGCGTGAAGGGCTGGGACGGCTTCGCCCTGGCCCGCGTGCTCGCCTGACGTGCCCGCGCGACCGGGCTTCGCCGCGGGGCTCAGACCTCGTGGTAGAAGCCGACGTTGACGCTGCGCGGCGCGGTGCGGTCCTGGACGACGATCTCGCCGTTGCCGCCGCGCGGCAGCCGGACGCTGCCGCCGTAGGGGATGGTCTGGGCGTACTCGCCGACCGCGAGCCGGACCTCCGAGGACGGCTCCGCCTGCGAGCCGCGCAGCCACGTCACCTGCCAGACCCCGTCGGGGCCGCAGAGGAACTCCAGGTGCGCCCTGGAGATGAACAACCAGTCCTCCGGCGTCACCAGCCGGCACAGGGACTTGTCGCGGCCCACCCGCAGCACGGCACCG
Source organism: Streptomyces sp. NPDC048600 (assembly GCF_055587025.1). NCBI lineage: Bacteria > Bacillati > Actinomycetota > Actinomycetes > Kitasatosporales > Streptomycetaceae > Streptomyces > Streptomyces sp. NPDC048600. The sequence continues at coordinate 306,874 of NZ_JBVJGZ010000003.1, forward strand.
GGCTCGGTGGGTGCATCGGCCATGAGCATGCCGGCCGTGGCACCCGCCTCCTGCCCGGAGACGGTGGCCATGGTCAGTTCGAGCACGTGCGCTCCCCAGTGGAAGGTCCTTGGACAGCGGCCCCGTTGAGGCGCCGCCGCCGCATACTAAAACGCCCGGCGGTATCACGTCCGGCACAATGGGTTCATGACCGAGCGAAAGCCACCGGGCGTGAGCTTCGAGTCCTGGACCGACAAGCAGATACGTGACGCCGAGGCGCGGGGCGAGTTCGCCGGGCTGCCGGGCGCGGGCAAGCCGCTGCCGAGCGAGATCGAGCAGCCCTACGACGAGCTGTGGTGGGTCCGGCGCAAGATGGCCCGCGAGGGCCTCGCCGTCCTGCCGCCGACCCTGGCCCTGCGCAAGGAGGCCGAGGACGCCCTCGCCGCCGCGCTACGAGCCCCCACCGAGCAGAGCGCCCGCCGCATCATCGAGGCCATCAACCCCAAGATCCGCGAAATGATGTTCCGCCCACCCCCAGGCCCACCCCTGGGCCTCAAGCCCTACGACGTCGACGAAATAGCCCACCACTGGCGCACCACCCACAACCCCCCGACCCCCTAGCCCCTCTTCGAGGGGCGCGAGGAACCGCGCACCTTCTTTTGGGGGCGCGGGGAACTGCGCATCTTCTTTGGGGCGCGGGGAACTGCGCATCTTTGAGGGTCACGGGGAGCAGCGCACCTTTCTAGGGGCGCGGGGAACTGCGCGACAAGCCCCCACGCACCCGCACCCACAAAAGGGGGCGAGGAACCACACATCCCTCAGGGGCCGCGAGGAACCGCGCATCTTTCAGGGGCGCGGGGAACTGCGCGACCAGCCACAATGCCCCGCACCCGAAGAACGAGACGTCACCCCGCCGGCGGCGTAGGCGCAACAATCGGCGAGTCGTCCCCCGACTTGGCCCTGGCCCCCCGCTCGGCGTCAGAGGCAGGAGGCGGAGCCTCATCCCACCCCCCGATGTCCTCGGCGGTAGGCGCCCCGGGACTGACATGCCGACGCCGCCCGACATCCCCATGCGACTCGGCACCGTCGTGCAACAGCAACAACGCCAGCTCCCGATAGTCCCGCAGAGCAAGCCGCAGCAACTCGGTGTCATCGGCCTGCCCTTGAGGGGCGTCACTGCCCTCCCAGGCCATCCGCAACCCACGCCGCCGCCGAGCAACCGCGTCGGTGAACCGCGTGGCGATCTCCTCCACGGCCCGGTCGGCCTCTTCCACGGCATGCCTGGGCTCATCCACGAACTCGGCGACGGCATGCCGCAACCGCCGCTCGAGCCGGTCGCACTCGTCGCGCGCGAGCAACGGAGCGACGGTGCCGCCGGTCCGTCCTGTCACCTCGGTCATATGACTCGACTCCCCTTCGTCCCCGATCCCACGGCATCCGCGCCCACCAGGTCCTGGAACAGCTCACGCGCCTCGATCATGGCCGTCCGCATCTCCTCGGTGGCCGCACCGTTCCCGGACCCGCCGTCACCGGCCGGTCCGTGCCCGGCCGTCGCGGGCTGCTCGTGCCCGGCCGTCGCGGGCTGCTCGTGCCCGGCCGGCGCGGGCTGCTCGTGCCCGGCCGTCGCGGGCTGCTCGGACGCGTGCCCGGACACACGCTCGGGCGCGTGCGCGAGCCGATGCACATGGCGGTAGCCCTGCACATGCCGGGCGTGGTGCACGGACAGCGCGGCGAGCTGTTCGTCGTAGTGCCCGCTGTCCGGGAAGCCCCGCGCCTCGGCGGCCTCGCCGAGCAGATGGTCCGCCTCGGACAGTGCCTCGCGGGGAGCGTCGACGAACCGCTCCTGCGCGGCCGTCCAGCGGGCCTGGAAGCGTTCCTGCCGGTCGGGGTCCAGCGGCTCGATGCGCAGATCCCCGTGGCGTGCGACGCGCCGCGCGAGGTCCCGCTCGGCGGCCTTGGTGTCCCCGTCGTGGCGGGTGACGGCCCGGTCGTACTCCGGTCCGAAGCGCTTGCGCAGATCGCCGCCGCCGTGCGAGCGGCCGTAGCGCAGTGCCATCAGGGCGGCTACGGCGACGACCAGGACGGCGCCGATCACGATCAGAGCGATGATCAGTCCAGTGGACATGGATGCCTTCCGGATACTCGGTCCGGACGAGCCCCTGGCGGGGCCGCCTCGTGAGCCGGGTTGCCTGCACTGGCCGCCTGAAACGACCGCGGGAAAACGGTTTGCCCCGCCCGCCCCGCGCCTGTCGAGAATGGCCCGCATGAGCACCTCCGCATGGACCGTCGCCCAGGAACCCGTCGACTCGCCGGACGCCGCCGCGCTGTGGCGGGCGTACTACACGGAGGTCAGCGACCGCTGGTACCTCCTGCACGAGGGCCGCCGTACCGACCCGGCCGAGCTGGAGCGGGAGATCACCGCCGGTGCGGTGGACGGACTGCTCCCGCCGGAGGGACTGCTGCTGGTCGCGCGCCACGGCGGTGAACCGGCCGGCATGGCGGGCGTGCGCCGGGCCGGCGCCGGGGTCGCGGAGCTGAAGCGGGTGTTCCTGCGGGAGGACATGCGCGGCAGGGGCGGGGCGGCGCTGCTGGTGGCGGCCGCCGAGGACGCGGCCCGGTCCCTGGGCGCCGGCCGTCTGCGCCTGGACACCCGCGGCGACCTGGTGGAGGCCCGCGCCGTGTACGCCCGGCTCGGCTTCCGCGAGACGGAACGGCACAACCAGGAGCCGTACGCGGAACACTGGTTCACGAAGGAACTGGCGTGAACGCGGCTTTCAGACGCAAGGCGTCACACCCACCGACCAACAGATCAGCCGTGAACGCCGCTTTCAAGCCTGAGGCACCACACCCGCCCACCAACTGATCAGACGTGAACGCCGCTTTCAGGCAAACCGCTGCACCGGCCCGCCGTCGTACGGCTGCTCCCGCTCCGAGCCGCACAGCTCGTCGTTCAACTCCTGGACCAGCTGGACGAGATCCGTGGGACGGTCCGGGCCCCACCAGTCGCCCAGCAGCTCGGCGAGGGACTCCTCACGGGCCCGCCACAGCCGGTCGGCGACCAGTTCGCCCCGCGGGGTGAGACTGAGGTCGAGGCCGGCCCGGGTGGCGAGGCGGCGTTCCTCCACCTGCCGCGCGGCCTCCATGATCACCTTCAGCGGCACGGAGCTGCGCTCGGCCAGCACGGCCGGCTCCACCGAGCCGTACCGCTTGATCCGCAGCAGCAGCCAGCTCGCCGCGGGCAGCAGGTCGTACCCGGCCCGCTCGGTGATCGTCCGGTAGATCTCCCGCCGCCCCTCGCGGGTGCCCAGCACCGACAGCGCCCGGCACACCTCGTCGTACGAGGTCCGCTCGACGGGGTTGCTGGCCAGCGTCTCGGTGACGTCCGGCGCCGTGACCGAGGCCCGCAGCCGGTCCTCCCGCAGGAACCACGCCAGCACGAAGCCGACGACGGCGACCGGGGCGGCGTACAGGAACACGTCGGTGATCGCGGACGCGTACGCGTGCAGCACGTCCGGCCGCAGCGACGACGGCAACGACTGGATGCCGCGCGGGTCGGCGGCCAGCGAGTCGGCGGAGACCCCGGCGGGCAGCCGCACCCCGCGGAAGGCGTCGGTGAGCTGGTCGGCGAGCCGGTTGGAGAAGACCGAGCCGAAGACGGCGACGCCGAAGGACGCGCCGATCGAGCGGAAGAAGGTCGCGCCGGAGGTGGCGACGCCGAGGTCCTCGTAGCCCACCGCGTTCTGCACGATCAGCACCAGCACCTGCATCACCAGGCCGAGTCCCAGGCCGAACACGAAGAAGAAGGCGCTCATCTCGGTGGTCGAGCTGTGCTCGTCCAGTTGCGCGAGCAGCAGCAGGCCGAGCGCGGTGACGCCGGTGCCGGCCACGGGGAAGACCTTCCAGCGGCCGGTGCGGCTGACGATCTGGCCGGAGACGGTGGACGCCAGCAGCAGACCGATCACCATCGGCAGCATGTGCACGCCGGACATGGTCGGGCTGATGCCGTGCACGACCTGGAGGAAGGTCGGCAGGAAGGTCATCGCGCCGAACATCGCGAAGCCGACGATGAAGCTGATGACGGCGGCCAGGGTGAAGGTGCGGATGCGGAACAGTTTCAGCGGCAGCACGGGTTCCGCGGCCCGCCGTTCCACCGCCACGAACAGCACGGTCAGTACGGCGCCCAGCACCGCCAGCCCGATGATCTGCGGCGAACCCCAGTCCCAGGTGGTGCCGCCGAGGGAGGCGACGAGGACCAGGCAGGTGGCGACGGAGGCGATGAGGAGGGTGCCGAGGTAGTCGATGACGTGCCGGGTCCGCTTGGGCGGCAGCCGCAGCACGGTGGCGATGACGACGAGCGCGACGATGCCGACGGGGAGGTTGATGTAGAACACCCAGCGCCAGCTCAGATGCTGGGTGAACAGGCCGCCCAGCAGCGGCCCGAGGACGCTGGTGGCACCGAACACGGCACCGAACAGGCCCTGGTAGCGGCCTCGGTCGCGGGGTGGGACCAGGTCGCCGACGATCGCCATGGACAGCACCATCAGCCCGCCGCCGCCCAGACCCTGCACGGCGCGGAAGGCGATCAGCTCCGCCATGTTCTGGGAGAGCCCGCACAGCGCCGAGCCGATCAGGAAGATCACGATGGCGGCCTGGAACAGCCGCTTGCGCCCGTACTGGTCGCCGAGCTTGCCCCACAGCGGGGTCGCGGCGGTGGCGGCCAGCATGTAGGCGGTGACCACCCAGGACAGGTGCTCCAGGCCGCCCAGGTCGCTGACGATGGTCGGCAGTGCGGTGGAGACGATGGTCTGGTCGAGCGCGGCGAGCAGCATCCCGAGGAGCAGGGCGCCGATGGAGACGAGGACGTTGCCGGGGACGTTCTCCTGACCGGCGGTCCCCTCGTCCGGGGGGAGCACCGGGGTGGTGGCCCCTTGCGCGTCGTCGGCCATGCGGACCTCCCGAGGCTCGCGGTACCACTCCATCGTGGTGGGTGTGTCCCGTTATGGCCTGTCGAGTACCGCTCGCGGGCCGGGGGGAGCCTTGTATTCCGGGGGGTTGGGGCGGGTGCGGTGGGTGGTGTCTGCATAATCACGTGTGCTCGCAAGGGGAGGGGACGGACACGTGGCAGACCAGCAGGGGCAACCATGCCCGGAGTGCGGGGCGTCCCGCGCCCCGGACAACACCCCGTCCTGCGGCTGCGGCCGCCGTGCCTCCGACGCCCTCGTCCAGTCCCGCACGGCGGAAGCCGCCGCGGCGGAGGACTTCAACCCGCTGCGCATCCGCCCGTACGTCGACCTCGACGCCGCCGGCGCGAACGCGAAGCCCGCGGCCACGAGCCCGGGCCCGGCGCAGCAGGGTCCCGCGGAGCCGGGCGCCCAGGGGCCGGCCGGGGCTCCCGGCACCGGAGCTCCCTCGGCAGGGGCTCCCGCGACCGGAGCTCCCTCGGCCGGGACTCCCGCGGTGGCGCCCGCCGCTCCGCGCGCCTCGCACGCCGACGTCGAGGAGACCATGCAGCTGTCGGCCGTGCCGCAGGCGGGCCGGACCGCGCCGGGCGACCCGGCCGGAGCGACAGGTGCGGCAGGAGTGCCGGGCGGTGCTGCGGGGATGCCGGGAGGTCCCGAGGCCCTCACCACGGCCCTGCCCGCGCCGCTGGGGCTCTCCGTGGAGCCGCCGCGCGACCACGACCTGCGGCTGTTCGAGGCCTCGAACGCCGGGCAGCCGGGCCCGCCGTCGCACCGTGCGGGCGGCGGTTCCGGGCGCGGCCGTGCCCGGCGTACCGCGCTGATCGCCTCCGCCGGGGCCGTCGTGGCCGTGGTGGCGGCAGCCGGGCTGGCGAGCGGGCTGTTCCAGTACGACACGCCCTCGCGGGACACCGCGACGGCGGAGGACGTGCGGGAGGCGGCGTCGGAGGCACCGAGCAGTGACGCAGCCTCGCTGTCGGCGTCCCCGAGCGACAGCGCGGAGGAGTCCCCGTCGGCCTCTGCCTCGCCGTCCGAGTCGGCCTCCCCGTCGGCCAGTGAGAGCGCCTCGCCGTCGCCCTCGGAGTCGAGCGAGTCGCCCTCGGAGTCGGCCTCGCCCACTCCGTCCGTGTCCGAGGCGAGCCCGCTGGTCTCCGAGGACCCGGAGACGACGGCTCCGGCCGACGGCCAGGTGCTGCGCCGGGGCGACCAGGGCCCCGAGGTCGCCGAGCTCCAGGCCCGGCTGCGCCAGCTGTACCTCTACAACGGCGACATCAACGGCAACTTCAACCACCCGCTGGAGAACGCCCTGCGCAACTACCAGTGGGCCCGCGGCCTGTTCGAGGTGTCCGACATGGGCGTCTACGACCAGCCGACCCGGGCGATGCTGGAGTCGGAGACCTCGGAGCCGTAACGGCCCCGCTCTCCGGCCGGCATCACCACGGGGCCGGCATCGCCATCGGCCCGCATCACCACCGGGGCCGTGTCACGCCCGGTCGACGTGCAGCCGGATCGTGCCGTCGGCCGCCGTCTCCATCCGGATCTGCGTGAGGTCGCGCACGTGCACGTCCGGGGCGTGGGCTCCGGCACGCGGGCCGACGCCGACGACACGCATCCCGGCGGCGCGCCCGGCCGCGATGCCCGCGCCGGAGTCCTCGAAGACGACGCAGTCGGCGGGGTCGATACCGAGTTCGGCGGCGCCCTTGAGGAAGCCCTCGGGGTCGGGCTTGCTGGCCCCGACGGACTCGGCGGTGATCCGCACCTCGGGCAGCGGGAGCCCTGCGGCCGCCATCCGCGCGGTGGACAGGCCGACGTCCGCCGAGGTCACCAGGGCGTGCGGCAGGCCGCTGAGGAACGCGAGGAAGGCGTGCGCGCCGGGTACGGCGACCACGCCGTCCATGTCGGCGGTCTCCTCGGCGAGCATGCGCGCGTTGTCGGCGTGGTTGGCCTCCATGGGCCGGTGCGGCAGCAGGACGGCCATGGAGGCGTGGCCCTGGCGGCCGTGGACGACCCTCATCACCTCGTCGCCGTCGAGCGAGTGCCGCTCGGCCCAGCGCCGCCAGATGCGCTCCACGACGGCGTCCGAGTTGACGAGGGTGCCGTCCATGTCGAGCAGGAGGGCGCGGGCGGTGAGCACGGTGGTGGCCGTCATCGAGATAGCTCCAAGCATGGTCAGGGGGCGTCGGACGGTCCCCCTGGGTGCGGTACAAGGCGGCCCCGCCCGCCGGTCAGGGAAAACGGGCGGGGACCACTTTGTTTCTCTACGGTACAAAATAATTCCGGCATCCGGCGAGCATGTGGAGAAATCTTCACGGCCTCCTCGGGCAGGCGCCCCGGCCGGTCGCAGCACTGAGCGGGTCACTGCACTAGGCCGTCACGGCCTCCCACAGGCTCCACAGACCGAGCGCCAGCATCAGCATGGCGGCGATCTTGGTGATCAGCTTCAGCGGCACCCGCTTCATCAGCGCCTTGCCGCCGACGATGCCGAGCCCCGCGACCGCCCACAGCGCGAGCACCGCGCCGAGGCCGACCGAGAGCGGGTCGTCGTAGCGGGCGGCGAGGTTGGCGGTCATGATCTGCGTGAGATCGCCGAACTCGGCGACCAGGATGAGCATGAACCCGGCCCCGGCGACCTTGCCGAAGGACTGGTTCTCGGGCTTGCGGACCTCGCCCTCGTCCTCGTCCTTCTTCAGCAGCAGCACGGCCGCGCCGCCCAGGAAGAGCACGCCGGTGAGGGCCGACAGGATCTGCGCGGGCAGCAGGGTGAGCACACTGCCCGCCGCGACGGCGAGCACGACATGCACCGCGAAGGCGGCGGCGACACCGACGAAGACGTACGAGGCGCGGTAGCGGGTGCCGAGGACGAGACCCGCGAGGGCGGTCTTGTCGGGGAGTTCGGCGAGGAAGACGACGCCGAAGACGACCGCCATGACAGTGAGACTGATCAACGTTCCACAATCGGTCGGGACTGCCCCCACCGAGTTCGTGTGCTGACCCTTCGGACGCGACCTCGGCAAGGACAGCACACGTCACCCGTGCCGGAGGGCACGGGTGTGCACTGCTTGCCGAAGGTCTCGCTGACCGGTCCGCCGTCCTCGACGGAGATCCGGTTCCGGGCGCCGGCCCAGCTGAGCTGAGCAGTATGTCGACGGTCCGGCGAAGAGCTACTCCCCTTCTGCGGTGCCCATGGTACGCGAGAGAAAGTTCGAACGTAAATCTTGTCGTGACATGCGCGCGTCACTAACTTCTCACCGAGCGCACACCTGTACGCAACGCACCGGAGCGAGCATTCCCACGCCCGCTCGCCAACACCCCCACATCGCCAGGGAGTTCACATGACCAAGTTCTACGCGCGTCGACGCCTGAGCATAGTCGCGGCGCTCACCGGTCTCCTCGCCTCCGCGTCCCTCCTCAACGGCCCGAGCGCCTCCGCCGCGCTCCCCACGCCGGTCAGCGGCGCCACCGCCCGCAGCTACCTCGCCTCGCTCACCGTGGCGACCGAGAACCGCACCGGCTACAACCGCGACCTCTTCCCCCACTGGATCACCATCTCCGGCGCCTGCAACACCCGTGAGACGGTCCTCAAGCGCGACGGCTCGAACGTCGTCACCGACTCCGCCTGTGCCTCCGTCAGCGGCAGCTGGTACTCGCCCTACGACGGCGCCACCTGGACCGCCGCCTCCGACCTCGACATCGACCACCTCGTCCCGCTGGCCGAGGCCTGGGACTCCGGCGCCGGCTCCTGGACGACCTCCAAGCGCCAGTCGTTCGCCAACGACCTGACCCGCCCCCAGCTCATCGCGGTCACCGACAACGTCAACCAGGCCAAGGGCGACCAGGACCCGGCCACCTGGATGCCGTCCCGCACCGCCTACCGCTGCACCTACGTGCGCGCCTGGGTCCAGGTGAAGTACTACTACGGCCTCTCGGTCGACTCCGCCGAGAAGGCCGCGCTCCAGAACTACCTGGCCCCCTGCTGACCGGCGCTCCCCCGCCCGGCCGCTGATCCGGAATTCCGCGCGGAACCTCGCCTCCGGCCCCTGTCGTTCCGTACCGTACGGGGCGACGGAAGAGGGGCGACGACGTGGCGGAACTCCGGCTGGGACCACTGCTGAGATACACGGGCGGCTCGTCCGCGACCGTATGGGTCGAGACGAGCCGCCCCTGCGCCGCCGAGGTGCGCTGCGCCGACGGCTCCGGCGGCGGCACCCGCACCTTCCAGATCGCGGGGCACCACTACGCCCTGGTCGAGGTGGGCGGACTCACACCCGGCACCTCGACGCCGTACGAGGTGTTCCTCGACGGCACGCGTGTGTGGCCGGAGCCCGGCTCGGCCTTCCCGGCCTCCGAGATCCGCACCTGCGAGGAGGGCCCCGGCGCGGCCGGACCCGTCCGTGTCGCCTTCGGCTCCTGCCGCTGGGCCGCGCCCCCGGCGGGCGGCAAGGACCCGGTCGGCCCGGACGCCCTCGACACCCTCGCCGCCCGCCTCGCCGCCGACCCCTCCGCGCCGCGGCCCGACGTCCTGCTCCTGCTCGGCGACCAGGTGTACGCCGACGAGACCTCTCCGGCCACCCGCGAATGGCTGTCCGCGCGCCGCGACGTCACGGACCCGCCGGGCACCCAGGTGGCGGACTACGAGGAGTACACCCGGCTCTACTACGAGTCCTGGCTCGACCCCGAGGTGCGCTGGCTGCTGTCCACCGTGCCGAGCTGCATGATCTTCGACGATCACGACATCGTCGACGACTGGAACACCTCCGCCGCCTGGGTCGCCCACATGCGGGCCACGCCCTGGTGGCGCGAGCGGGTGCTCAGCGGCCTGATGTCGTACTGGGTCCACCAGCACCTCGGCAACCTCACCCCCGCCGAACTGGCCGCCGACCCGGTCTACGCCGCCGTGCGCGAAGTACCCGACGGCACCGACGAGTTGCGTGCCTTCGCCTGCCGGGCCGACACCGAACCCGCCTCCGTGCGCTGGAGCTACCGGCGCGACTTCGGGCGGGTGCGGGTGCTGATGGTGGACAGCCGGGCCGCGCGGGTGCTGGAGGAGGGCGCGCGCTCGATGCTCGACCCGGGCGAGGCGCAGTGGCTGCGCACCGAGGCGCTGGACTCCCCGGGCGACTGCGACCATCTGCTGATCGGCACCTCCCTGCCCTGGCTGCTGCCGCACCTGGTGCACGACGCGGAGGGCTGGAGCGCGGCGCTGTGCGCGGGCGAGAAGGGGGAGCGCTGGGCGCGCTTCGGGGAACGGCTGCGGCGGGCGGCCGACCTGGAGCACTGGGCGGCGTTCCCGCCGTCCTTCGAGGCGCTCGCGGCACTGATCGCCGAGGCCGGGTCGGGACCGCGGGCGCCCGCGACCGTGCTGGTGCTCTCCGGTGACGTGCATCACGCCTATGTCGCCGAGCCGTCCTGGCCCGAGGGCTCCGGCCCCACCGCGCGAGCGCTCCAGCTGACCTGCTCCCCTGTGCACAACGCGATCCCCGGCACGATAAAGCTGGGCTTCCGCTTCGGCTGGAGCCGGTTCGGGCGGGCCCTGGGGCGCCGGTTCGCGGGGCACGGACGGGTGCCGCAGCCTTCCGTCGACTGGCGGCGGACGGGCGGGCCGTGGTTCGGCAACCATCTGATGACCCTGACCCTGAGGGGGCGGGGCGCGGCCCTGCGCCTGGAACGCGCCCGGCCCGACGGCGGAGGCGGCCGGGGCGGCGGGGGCGTGGACGCGTCGCAGGGCGGGCGCGGGGCGCGGCTGGTGACGGTGGAGGACGTGCGGCTGACGGAGGAGTAGGAGTCCGGCTGACGGAGGTGTAGGGGCGGGGTGTGCCGGGAGCCCGCAACACGCCGCACTGCGTGCCGGGAGCCCGCGACCCGCCGCGCGACAAGGGCCCTAACCCCCTGTGCACCTGATGTCACACGCCCGGCGTACGCTGTATGGCTGTCAACGGCCCCCTTCGCCGCTTTCCGCGCACCACCGCGGCAGGGCCGGGCCACGGGGGGAATGACGGGGAGTTTCTTGTGTTCGAGAGTCTGGGGCTGCTGGCCAGTGCCCCATGGATCTACGCCCTGGTGGGTGTTTCGGTGCTGCTCGACGTGTTCCTGCCCGTGCTGCCGAGCGGCGTCCTGGTGATCATGGGGGCCACGGCGGCCGCCGCCGGGTCGGGTGCCGCCGCGGCCGGGCGCGTCCCCGACGACGTCCCCGACATCCTGGCCCTGACCCTGTGCGCGGCCACCGCGTCGGTGCTGGGCGACCTCGTGGCGTACAAGCTGGCCCGGCGCGACGGCAGTCTGCCCGCCCGTGCCATCGCCCGCTCCCGCAGGCTGGCCCTGGCGCAGGAACGTCTCGGCGCGGCCCTCGCCCGGGGCGGCGGCGCTCTGGTCGTGCTCGCGCGGTTCGCCCCGGCGGGCCGTTCGGTCGTCTCTCTCGGTGCCGGTGCCGCGCACAGCCGCGTCCGCGACTTCCTGCCCTGGTCCGCGCTGGCGGGCCTGTCCTGGGCCGCGTACAGCGTCGCCCTCGGGTACTTCGGCGCGCACTGGCTGGGCGCGGGCTGGCTGGCCACGGGGGTGTCGGTGCTGGCGCTGTTCGCGGCGGGGTCGGGGGCGGCGTACCTGATGCGGCGGCCGCGGGCGGCGACCGAGACGGCGTAGGGCCTGCCGAGCCAGAAGGCCCGGGAGGGTCAGGAGCGCCGGGAGCGCCGGGAGGGCCGGGAGGGCCAGGACCGGGGTTCGACTGCGGGAGCCGCTCCCGGGCGGGAGACTTGGGGCATGTGCCGCAGCATCAAGACCCTCCGCCCGCCCGCGCTCCCCGAGGAGGCGACCGAGGACGACATCCGGGCCGCCGCCCTCCAGTTCGTCCGCAAGGTGTCCGGCTTCCGCGCCCCGGCCGCGCACAACCGTGAGGTCTTCGAGCACGCCGTCGACGCGATCGCCGAGGCCACCGCCGAACTGCTCTCCGGCCTGGAGGTCAGAGGCCGGGCCGCCCACAGGGCGAGCTGAGACCGGTACGGCACCCGCCACGGCGCGAACGCCCTCGCACCCGCCCGCGGACCGAAGGAACGGCCTCGGACGGCCGTCCCCGCGAGGGCCGGGGGCTTCCACGCGCATGCCCGCTCTGTGATGATCGACATCGAGGCGGCCACCGCACCGGGGCCGACCGACGACAAGGAGCCACATCCCATGGCACACGACGAACTCACCGTCGCCGTACTGGGTCCGGGCGGCGTGGGCGGACTGCTCGCGGCGCTGCTCTCCCGCTCCGGCCACCGGGTGATCTGCCTGGCGGGCGAGGAGACGGCCGAGACGCTGCGCACCTCCGGGATCGAGGTCCGCAGCACCCTCTTCGGCGACTTCCACGCGCGCGTGGAGGCGGACACCGAGCTGCGCGAACCGGTCGACGCCTGCCTGGTCGCCGTGAAGGCGACCGCGCTTTCCGACGCCGTCGCGCGCGTGCCCGCCGAGGCGCTGGGCGACGGTCTGCTCGTGCCGTTCCTCAACGGCGTGGAGCACCCCGCCGCCCTGCGCGAGCGCTACCGCGCCGACCGGGTGGCGCCCGCGGTGATCCGCGTGGAGTCGACGCGGGTGGCACCGGGCCGGATCGAGCACACCAGCCCCATGGCGGAGATCGACCTGGCGGGCGACGGGGTCCCGGCCGAGCGCCTGGACGCCCTGGCGGCGGCCCTCTCGGCGGCCGGTCCGGCCACCCGGGTCGCCCCGGACGAGGCGGCCGCCCTGTGGGCGAAGATGTCCTTCCTGGCGCCCTTCGCCCTGCTCACCACGCACCACGGCCTGCCGCTCGGCGACGTACGGACCACCCATCGCGAGGAGTTGACCGCGCTGGTGACGGAGACGGCGGCGGTCAGCGGCGCGGCCGGCGGCCCCTCGGACCCGGCCCAGGCGCTGGCCCGCTACGACTCCTTCCCGGCGGCCACCAAGTCCTCGATGCAGCGGGACGCCGAGGCGGGCCGGGCGCTCGAAGTGGAGGCGATCGGCGGCGCGTTGCTGCGCGCGGCGGAACGCCACGGGGTGCCGGTGCCGGTGGCGACGAGCCTGGTCGAGAAGCTGAGGACCACGTCCGGCTGAGCGACTCGGCGGTGAGTGACGGGTGTCCCGGGTGCCGAGCGCGCCGGGGGCACCCGTTCGTCGTGGGACGCGCGGGCATGGGACGTGCCGTCACGAAGGACTCCTCACAGACACCGGACACTCGGACGCCCGTTCGAACGGCCCAAGGGGAACACTCCTTCGCGTGAACCACACGAAGCAGCTCGCAGCTCAAAATCGAACAGGCGTAGCATTGCCGCGTGGCTACGACCTATGACTTCCCGAGCGACCTCCTTGCCGGTCAGGAGGAGCTGCATCAGGTCCGGGCCGAGCTCTCGGCCCTGCTGAAACGACTCCCCTGGTCGGTCACGCCCCTCGACGGCTTCCACGACACCGCCGGCTGGCGCAAGGTCGAACGTCCCGCCTCCCCCGGCTGGACCGAGGACGAACAGGCCGAGGTGGAGAAGCTCCGCCGCCGCGAACACGAACTGGCCGTCTTCGTCACCACCCACCGCTACTGGTCGGAGATCACCGGCTCGGACCGCGTCACGGCCCGTTCCCGGCTCAAGCACGTCGGCCCGCCCAGCGAGGAGGCCTGAACACGACGAAGACCCCGACCGGAACCGGTCGGGGCCTTCCCGTGGTGGGCGCGGACGGTTTCGAACCGCCGACATCCTGCTTGTAAGGCAGGCGCTCTACCCCTGAGCTACGCACCCGAGGACGAGTCGACAGCCTACATGGCGCAGGGCGGTGCCCCGAAACCCTTAACGCGCGCCCCTGGGCGCCCCCGAGAGGGTGCGGGGGAAAACCCCACCAAGGATCCGGGAGCAGTCCGGATCCTCCGGACCACGCCCGGCCCGTACGGTCGACGGTGTCGCGCGGGCCGCCGGGCCCGGCGCAGTCGTCTTCAGGGAAGACCAGGGGGAATCGTCATGGGCAGCTCCGTCCTCACGCCTCGCACGGCCGTCGTGGCCGGTGTCGTCGCGCTCGCCTTCGCCGGACTCACGGGGTGCGCCTCCCCCGGCGACGACAAGGACCCCGAGCGACGCTCCTTCGCGCTCGAGGGACGCACCCTGACCGTCGACTCCGAGGACTCGGCCCTGGAGATCGTCGCCGTGGACGGCGGACCGGACGACCGCGTCGACGTCACCCGGTGGTTCGCGGGCAAGGTGGTGATCGGCGACGGCCCCGGCATCAGCTGGTCCATGACCGGCGACCGGCTGAAGCTGCGCGTGGACTGCTCCGGATTCCTCGCCGACTGCCAGGCCAGACACCGTATCGAGGTGCCGCGCGGCATCGCCGTGAAGGTCGAGGACGGCGACGGCGACGTGGAGGCCAGCGGCTTCCGCTCGGCCCTCAGCGTCAGAACCGGCGACGGCTCCGTCCGCGTCAGCGACAGCACCGGCCCGCTGGACCTGAGCACCGGGGACGGCTCCATCCGCGCCGACGTGGACGCGCGGCGGATCAGGGCCCGGACCGGCGACGGCTCCATCCACCTCGAACTGGGCGCCGTACCGGACCTGGTGGACGCCCGCACCGGCGACGGCTCCGTGCACCTCGAGGTGCCCCGGACCGCATACCGGGTGACGACGACGACCGGTGACGGATCGGTGGACGTGGACGTCCCCCGCGACGAGTCCAGCGAGCACGTCCTGTCCGCGCGTACGGGCGACGGAGGGATCAGCGTCAGCACCCTGAACTGACCTCCCGGCCACGCCCGCACCCGAATTCATGGTCCGCACCGCGAACTGACGGGCCCGTGTGTTCGTCCTTAACCGGTGGGAGAATGACACCGGCAGGGCGCGACAGCACGGGAGAGGGATGTGACGGCGAAACCACCGCAGCCGTATTCGCCGTCGACGCGTGCCCGACGCCCCTCACCCGCGCGCACCCCGGCCTCACCGCTGCGGCGGGCCCTGCGCGACACGCTGACACTGGCCGCGCTGCCGCTCGCGGTCGCCCTCGCGCTGCCCGCCGCGTTCGCCGGGGGCGGCACCCGGCGCTGGTTCGGCGGCCGGGCGGACAGCCAGCGCGCGGAGGCGCAGGCCGCGAAGGACGACGCGGCGGCCGCGTTCTACGAACTCGACACCGCCCAGCGGGATCTGCGGATCTCCATCGAGACGATCGCCGCCGTCGACGACTCCCCCGCCGCCCGGCGCGCCGCCGACGGGTTCGCGGATCTGGGCCGCCGGATCGACGAGGCCAGCCACCGTTACATCCAGGCCGTCGACGCCCACGACCTGGACCGTGACGACCTGGAGGCCTCCGCCGCGGCCCGCGCCCGCACCGAGCTGACCGCCGCCAAGGACGAGCTGGTCCGGGTCAAGCAGGACCTCGACCGGTTCGAGCAGGGCCTCGGCCCGCTGCTCGGCAAGGCCGAGACCCAGCTGGCCCGGCTCGCGCCCGCCGTGGAGCGGGCCCGGCAGGCCCTGCTGGCCGCGTCCGACGCGCTCGACGCCGCGCGCGGCTCGGGGCTGCGCGCCGACGACCTGGCCGCCCGGCTCGCCGCCCTCGCCCCGGAACTGACCCGCCTCAACCAGGGCGCCGGACAGCACGGCGTGCCGCAGACCCTGGAGCGTGCCGAGCGGGTGTCCCGCGAGGCCGAGGCGATCCGCGCCGAGGCCGAACGGCTGCCGGAGCGGGCCGCCGAGATCGACCACCGGCTGGTGTCCCTGCGCACCCGCGCCCAGGCCCTCACCACCCGGGCCGGCCAGGTCGAGCCCGTGCTCAGCGAGCTGCGGCGGCGTTTCACGGCCGCGTGCTGGCAGGACCTCCAGCACGTTCCCGACCAGTCCGAGGAGCACGTACGGCAGGCCGAGGGGAAGCTGGCCGAGGCGCGCACCGCCCGCGCGGAGCAGCGGTGGGCGGACGCGACGGCCCTGCTGTCGACCGTGCGGGCCCTGCTGAACAGCACCGACGAGGCCGTCTCCGCGGCCGGTGACCGGCTCACCCGGCTGAACGCCGTGCAGAAGGACCCCCAGCAGGAGATCGAGCGGACCCGGTTCGCGATCCGGGACGCGCAGCGGCTCGCGATGGCCGGCCGCAACACCCCCGACCCCCGGCACGCCCGCCCGCTCGACGAGTCGGTGGCGCGGCTGGAGCGGGCCGTCGGCACGCTGGAGGGGCGCCACCCCGACTACTGGCACTTCCTGACCGAGACCGAGGCGGTCCGGCGCGGCGTGGCCCAGGTCGTGGGGCAGATCCGCGAGGAGCGCGGGGGCGGTCACTGAGGGTCCGCCGTTTGCACCACGGGGTGGGGCGGGCGGATATTGGGAACACGTACGGCCTCCGCTACCACCGCACCCAAGGGAGGCGGACATGGCCACACACGCGTTCCACACCGGATCGCGCCGCCGGATCAGGCTGGACGAACACCTTCCCGTCGACCACCGGCTGAGCAGGGTCTACCGGTTCGGGGCCGGACTGATGGGGCTGGCGCTCCTGGCCTTCGGCATCCTCGGGCTCACGAACAACATCGGCTTCTTCGACACCGGCGGCGACCAGGTCGCCGGCCTGAACACCAACGGCGCGCTGAGCGTGCTCTCCATCTGCGTCGGTGTGCTGCTGTTCGTCGGCATGGTGATCGGCGGGAACTTCGCGTCCACGCTGAACATGATCCTGGGCGTGCTGTTCATCCTCAGCGGCTTCGTGAACATGGCCCTGCTGGAGACGGACTACAACTTCCTCGCCTTCCAGATCCAGAACGTGATGTTCAGCTTCGTCGTCGGCGTGCTGCTGATGTTCTTCGGCATGTACGGAAGGGTCGGCTCGGCCCTGCCGCACGACAACCCGTACTGGAAGGCCCGCCACCCCGGCGGGAGCGACTCGTCCCCGCCTCCCCCGCAACCCGCGCACACCGCCCTGCCGCCGAAGGACGCCGGTTAACCTGTGCGCATGCCTCGCTACGAGTACCGGTGCCGCACCTGCGGCGACACGTTCGAACTGAGCCGTCCCATGGCGGAGTCCTCCGCGCCGGCCGCGTGCCCCTCGGGTCACGACGACACGGTCAAGCTGCTGTCGGCCGTCGCGGTCGGCGGCTCGGCGAGCGCGCCGGCCGCGGCGCCGCGCGGCGGGGGCGGTGGCGGTGGCGGTGGTGGCTGCTGCGGCGGAGGCTGCTGCGGCTGAGCCACCGGACGTGGGCATACGAGTGTGGGCCAACGGTTGTTGGCCCACACTCGTAGTTCCCTGCGGCCCGCCGCGCCCGGCCGGGTGCTGGGTGCCTGCCGGTGCGCGGGTACGGGCGCGTCGTGGCTTGTCGCGCAGTTCCCTGCGCCCCTGAAAGCCGCGTCGTGGCCCGTCGCGCAGTTCCCCGCGCCCCCAAGAAGGGCGCTCACGTCACCTCGCGACCCCGAGTAGGGCGCTCGCGTCACCCCGCGCCCCTAGAAGAGCAAGCTCAGCCTGCTCCCCGTACCGTCTTCAGGAACTCGCGGAGGATGCGCTCTCCCGCCAGTACGCCCCGCTCCGGCAGCGCGGTGATCATCGGGGCCGTCCACTCCGCCTCGGCGAGTTCGCCGTGGCCCGGGCGCCAGCCCTGGTCGGCGACGAGCAGCAGATCCGCGTCGAGGAGCGAGTCCCCGGCCGTCAGCGTGAGGTCGGCGCCCGCCCGGCGGGCCACCTCCCGCACCGCCGCGCTCTTGGTCAGCGGCTTCGGAACGGCGTAGATCTTGCGGCCCTGCAAGGAGACCGTCCAGCCGCGGTTCTCGGCCCAGACGGCGAGTTCCTTCACCCACTCCTCGGGGAGCAGCTCGCGCTCCACGACGAGGTAGGCGAACAGGTCCTCGGCGACGCGGTGCTTGCGGACCCAGACCGGGTCGGCGGAGACCTCCAGGTGGGCGCGGATCTCCGCGAGCGGCGCGCACTCGTCGGCGAGCCGGGCCTCGACCGCGGCCTGCCAGTCGGGGTCGGAGACGCCGTCGACGAGGATGTGCCCGCCGTTGGCGCAGATCGCGTACTTCGGCACCGGGCCGGGCAGGTTGATGCGCTGGTACTGCTTACGGGTCCGGGTCGTCGTCGGCACGAACACCGCCGCGTCGCCGAGCTCGGTCAGCAGGCCCGCCGCCGTCTCCGTCATGAACGACAGGGGCCTGCTCTCGTGCACCTCGACGCACAACAGGCGTGGCGCCCGTGCGTCCGGCATGGTCAGGGCAAGGGCCGCCGAGGAGTAGATCAGCGTCCGGTCCAGATCGCTCGCCACGAGCACCGGCATCAGAGCGCCACCGCCTTTCCGTCGGCGCCCGTCGCGCCGCGCGTGTACTTGGGATGAATCAGCCCGACGCAGGTGTAGGGCAGTTCGGCGACCTCCTCGACGGGCACGCCGCGCTGCTCTGCGAGCAGCCGTACGTGGTCGAGGTCGGCGCCGGCCCCCACCCGGGCCAGGATCTTCCAGGGCACCCGGCGCAGCAGCACCCGGGTGGTCTCGCCCACGCCGGGCTTGACGAGGTTGACGTCGTGGATGCCGTACTCCTCGCTGATGCGCTCGACCGCGGCCCAGCCCTCCCAGGTGGGCTCGCGGTCGCCGGACTGCAGTTCCTTCACCGTCGCGTCCACGGCGTCCTCGACCTCGTCGAAGCGCTCGGACACCGCGTCCAGGAAGGCCACCGAGACGTCCGCGCCGGCGAGTTCGCGGTAGAACTTCGCGCCGTGGTAGTCGTCCGCGCCGACCAGGTCGGACCTGAGCACCGTACGCGATATCAGGCCGGAGACCGTGGAGTTGAGGCAGGCGGAGGGGATGAGGAAGTCCTCGCGGGTGCCGTAGGTGCGCACGCAGGAGCCGGGGTCGGCGAGCACGGCGATCTCCGGGTCGAAGCCGGCCGGGCCGCCGGAGGCCTCGAACTCCTCGATGGCGACGGCGAGTTCGCGGGTGATGGCGCCCTTTCCGGTCCAGCCGTCGACGAACACGACGTCGGAGGGGTCGTGATGGGCGGCGAGGTAGCGCAGGGCGTTGGCGTCGATGCCGCGGCCGCGCACGATCGACACGGCGTAGTGCGGCAGGTCGAGGCCGTGCCGGTAACGGGCCCAGCGGCGCATCAGCACGCCGACCGGGGTGCCCGCGCGGGCCAGGGAGACCAGTACGGGGCGGGGGGACCGCTCGGCGAGCACGAGCTCGGTGACCGCGCCGACGGCCTGGGCGAGCCGGGCCGCGGACTCCTCCAGCGCGGTCTGGAACAGCTGCTGGTACTGCGCGCTGGGCTGGTACTCCACCGGCAGCGACTCGGCGTAGTGGGCGCCGCCGCTCTGGATGGCCTCCTCGCGCTCCTCGGTCGGCGCCTCCAGCGTGACCTCCGAGAGGTCCTGGAGCAGCCAGCCGACCTCGTCGGGCGCGTAGGAGGAGAAGGCGGGGCCGCGGAGGGGCTCGGACAGCATGGCGGGCCTTTCGGGAACGACCAGGGGCTCGGGGACGTAGGACGGTACGACCGCGAGCAGGACCTGGGGGGCATGGGCCGCGAGCCGGGCCAGCAGGCCGTCGGGGGCGTGCAGGAGGGGGGTGTCGCCGGTGGAGTCGACGACGGCGACGACGGTGTCGAAGCCGGCGCCGGCCACGTTGTAGGCGTAGCGGTCGCCGGGGCCGTCGGCGGGGTCGTCGTGCGCGGGGAAGACCAGGCGGGTGCGGATGGCGTAGCCCGGGTCGTCGACGGCGAGGACGGGCGAGCGGGTGGTGGTGGAGAACCGTATCTCCGCCGAGGGCAGCCGCTGCTCCAGCGCGTGCGCGAGGCGGAGGGGGGCGTACATCAGCTCCTCGTTGCCGAGGACGAGGACGCGGTGCGCGTGGCCGGGCAGGGCCTCGGCCAGGCGGGCGGCCATGGCGGGGAGCGCGGACTCCAGTCGCTCCCGGTGCGCCTGCGTGAACCCGTGGCGACCTCCGTCGGGGAGGCCGGTGGGCCAGCGCAGGTCCACCCGGGTGACGCGGTGGTCGGGCGACTGCGGGCCGGTGGGGGTTGCTCGCGCCCCCGCGGCGGTAGCCGCAGATTCAGCACCACCGCGCGCCCCTTCCGGGGGCGCGGTGAACTGCGCGACCGGCCACGACGGCGCCGCAGCCGACGGACGGCCCCCGGCGGCACCCCCGGCTTCGTACCGCGCCACCAGGGCCTGCCCCTTCTCCAGCACCCCCTCGGGAAGCCGCACCGTGCCCGAGGCCGCCGCCACGAGGTCGACCCGTGCCCCGATCTCCCGGGCGAACCGCTCCATACGGGCGGTGTCCGCCGGGGACCGCATGTCGACCAGCGCGACGACGACGTACCGCCCGCGCGGGTACCGCTCGTGCAGATCCCGGACGGTGTTCAGCACCGTGTTCCCCGTGGAGAACTCGTCGTCGACCAGGATCAGCGGGCCGTCGCCGACCAGCAGGGCCGGGTCCTCCGGGAGCAGCAGATGGGAGGTGGCGTGGGAGTGGGACTCCTCGAAGCCGCCCGCGCGGGCCACGCCGGGAACGGGGCGGCGGGTGGAGTGCAGGTAGGGCGCGGGGCCGAGGCCGTCGGCGACGCTGTGGCCGAGCCCGGTGGCGGTCTCGGCGTAGCCGAGGACGACCGCGCGGGCCGCCTCCTCGGCGCCGAGCAGCTCGCGCACCCGGCGGCCGAGGGCGAAGCCGTGGCCGTGCACCACGGACGGGGACTGCGGCACGTGCTTGCCGAGCACATGGGAGACCAGCAGATGGGCCCGCTTGGGGTTGCGGCGCAGCGCGAGCCCCAGCAGTGCCGTCAGGCTGTCGTCGCCCATGAGTTCGACCCCGAGCCGTTCGGCGACCCAGGTGCCGGACCAGACTCCGTTGTTCTCTGCGTTAGTCATGAGTTCCTGTGTCTTCAGCCGGGTATCCCGGCGGCGAGCAGCTCCACGAAACCGACGTCCTCACGCGCCACGCCGAACACCTCGGCGCGCAGCATGGTCCGCTCGGCCCAGGCGCGGTGCGGCTTCACCTCGTTCATTTTGTTCGTGTACGCCGATCGCAGTACACCCCCACCGTGCCGTTCCGGCCGCAGGATGTCCTGGGCGTCGCTGTACTCCTCGTGACTGACGACGGACAGCGCGTGCACGGGCAGGACGTGAGAGGGGTGGATGCAGGTCTTGCCGGTCAGGCCGTTGGCCTGGTCGAGGGTGATCTCGCGCAGCAGTCCGTCCATCGCGTGTTCGAGCAGCGCCTCGCGCAGCTCCTCGGCCTGACCCTCCAGGAAGGGGCTGCGCCGCAGCTGGGGCTTGAACATACGTTCCTGCACGCGGAAGTACTCCCACACCGGGCCGGTCACGGTGAAGCCCGTGCCGTCGGCGCGGCCGAGCATGTTGACCACGTCGGCGATCACGGAGGCCACGATCTGGACGTCGTAGGCGGTCATGTCGGGGGCCCGGCGCAGGCCGTAGGAGGAGCAGAAATCGGTCACGCCGAGGCGCAGGGCCAGGACCCGGTCGCGGTACTTGTCGACGGCGCGGGAGATGCCCTCCAGGGTCTCCACGCGGGACTCGCGGTAGAGCAGCTCGGGCGACTCCAGGACCGGCATCGCGAACAGGCGCCGGCCGCAGGCGGCCTCGGCGGCGGTGAGGGCCTCCAGGAAGGGGATGCCGCGTTCCTCGGTGAACTTGGGCATCACGAAGCCGGACAGCACCCGCACGGCGGGGCCGAGGCGGTCGACGAGGTCCGGGATCTGCTCGGGGGTGCGCACCCGGATGAACAGCAGCGGCGGGTCGTCGGCGTACGGCTCGCGGGCGGCGAGCTCGGTGAACTGGCGGACGAGGTTCTCCTCGCCGCCCGGCACGTCCGCGTCGTCGATCGAGTCCTCGAGGCACAGCACCATCGAGACCACGCCGCGGGCCGACTGCTTGACGATGTCGTCGGCGAGCCGCGGCCTGGTGGCCGGGCTGTACAGCGTGGCGCCCAGGGCGGCGGAAAGCAGCCGGGCGGGGGAACCGGCGGTGAACTCGCACGGCTCCTGATGGAAGAGGCGTCGCCGTACCTCTGGGGCGATGTGCCCGAAATGACGCATAAAGCTCCCCCGTGGTATCGGATTGGCCTAAGTGATGATGTGAGTGGCCGGTAATAGTACGTAGGACTCCATGTCCCAGGTTCCCGCAGGGCATGAATTTCAGGTAACGCAGGTGCGCACAGCCGCCCATACGGCAGGCCCACCCCCGCATTGTCGTGACCAGGACCGAGAAGGCAGGATGACCGCATGACGCACGCGATGATGAAGGGGTCGAACGTCCCGCTCAAAACCACCACGGTGCGCGCCGTGCTGCGCTGGACGACGGGGCAGGGTGTGCCCGACGTCGACGCCTCGGCGCTGCTCCTCGGCCCCGACGGTCGCGTGCGCTCCGACGAGGACTTCGTCTTCTACAACCAGCCCCGGCACCCTTCCGGCCAGGTCTGGCGGCTCGGCAAGAAACGGGTCGCCGAGGGCCTGACCGACACGATCCAGACAGATCTCTCCGGTGTCGAGTCCAGTGTCGGCCGGATTCTGCTGGTCGCATCGGCGGACGGGGTGACGTTCGACCGCGTACGTTCCCTGCGGATCTCGCTGTACGACCCGTCCACGGCCGAGGGCGAGCCGCTGGCGTACTTCGACGTCAAGCCGCAGACCGGGCAGGAGACCGCGCTGATCTGCGGTGAGCTGTACCGGCGGGGTGACGGATGGAAGTTCCGGGCCCTCGGGGAGGGGTATTCGGACGGGCTGCGGGGGCTGGCCACGGACTACGGGATCTCCGTGGACGAGTCCGAGACGGAGTTGCCTCCGGCGGTCGGGCCGGAGGGGGCGGGGGTGCCGGAGGCTGTGGGCGAGCCGTCGGCGGAGGTGTCGCGGCCGTTGCCTCCGGAGGCGCCGACGAGTGCGGTGCCTCAGCAGGCGGGGTACGGGTTCCCGCCTCCGGCGTACGGGTATCCGCAGCCGGCGGGGGCGGCTCCCGCCTATGGGTATCCGCAGCCGGTGGGGACTGGCGGGGAGTTCCAGCTGCCTCCGCAGGGGCCGCAGTTCATCAGGCCGTAGGCCGGCCGCCTTCCGGCAGATTCGCGGCTGACCGCCGTCCGTGGCTGGTCGCGCAGTTCCCCGCGCCCCTTAGGGCGTTTCGCTCAGGCGCGGCTGTGAGTCGCAGTCGGCTGAGCGCCCACGCGGCGGAGCCGCAGATCGATACAGCCCCGCGCCCCTTAGGGCGTTTCCGCTCAGGCGCGGCTGTGAGTCGCCGTCGGCTGAGCGCCACGCGGCGGAGCCACAGATCGATACAGCCCCGCACCCCTGAAGAAGGGGCGTGGTTAGCGGTCTGCCTTGGATTTGTAGCCTCTGCCCCATTGGAGGCCCCAGCCGTAGAGGCGGTCGAGTTCGGCCTGGAAGCCGTAGACGAACTTGACCTCGCGGCGGACCATGATCTCGCCCTTGACGTTCTCGATGAGGACGATGGCGCAGGAGCGGGCCTGGGGGTGGCGTTCGTCGAGGCTGATCTCGATGCGGGGGCCGTTGCTGGGGTAGAGGGTGACCATCGCCTGGGTGCGGTCGAAGGCCGGGGTCTGGTCGTAGATGTAGGCGAAGACCAGCAGGCGCTTGATGCTGTCGCGGTGGTCGAGGTTGACGTAGATCGTCTCGCCCGAGGCGGAGCCGAAGCGGTCGTCACCGCTGAGCTTGACGTACGGCGGGGCGTTGACGTCGCCGAGGAAGCCGCCGAGCGGCTGGACGACGCCCCTGGTGCCGTCCTGGAGCTCGTAGAGGCAGCCGAGGTCGAGGTCGACGTTGACCATGCTCTGGCTGTGGCCCATGACCTCCGGGGGCTTGAGGGCCCGGAAGGGGTGGCGCAGCAGGCTCTCGCGCTGCGGGCCGCCGATGTCGGAGGTGCGCATGCGCCAGGCCAGGTTGACGCGGAGATGGCCGGTGGCGGCGCCCTGCCTGGTCAGGGAGACCTGGCTGTGCCGTTTGGTCAGCTCGATCGCGTTGGACGACGCGCTGCCCGAGTCGAACTGGATGTCCCGCCCGCGCCAGAGTCCGTCGAGCCAGCCCATACCCGCCCCCAAGTCGTGTGGTCCCCGCGAACTGCCTGCGGGGCGGCGCCGGAGGACTCGGTCCTCGACACCGCCCCGCTCGAAGCGTTCCTCACCCGTGAGGGTGTCACACCCCTGAGGAGACCTCGGTCTTCTCGTCCGATCCCGCTTCCCCGCCGGCCGCGGCCAGCGCGCGGTTGCGGCGGACGGAGGACCAGAAGGACCAGGCGATGAGAACGACACCGATCAAGCCGGTGATGATCTCGCTGATCTGGTACTGGATGGTCACCAGGAGGATCACTGCGAGGGCGCCGATGGCGTAGTGGGCGCCGTGCTCCAGGTAGACGTAGTCGTCGAGGGTGCCCTGGCGGACCAGGTAGACCGTGAGCGAACGGACGTACATGGCGCCGATGCCGAGGCCGATGGCCATCAGCACGATGTCGTTGGTGATGGCGAAGGCGCCGATGACACCGTCGAAGGAGAAGGACGCGTCCAGGACCTCCAGGTAGAGGAACATGAAGAACGCGGCCTTGCCCGCGAGGACGATCGCGGGACGTGGCTTGCCGGCCCGCTCCGCCGCTTCCTCGGCCTCGTGCTCACGCTCCTCCTCCTCTTCGAGCCTGTCCTCGAAGAAGCCGGAGAGACCGCCGACGATCATGTACGTGATGAGACCGGCGACGCCGGACAGCAGGACCGTCTCCGCCTTGTCGGCCGACCCGGAGTGCAGGTGCGCGTGCGTCGCGAAGGTCATCGAGGTGATGAGCAGGACGATCAGGGCGACACAGACCGACAGCATGTCGATCTTGCCCAGCTTGGCCAGCGGGCGCTCCAGCCAGGCCAGCCACTTGATGTCCCGGTCCTCGAAGATGAAGTCCAGGAAGATCATCAGCAGGAACATGCCGCCGAACGCCGCGATCGACGGGTGGGCGTCGGTGACGAGCTGCTCGTACCGGTCCTTGTCGGTGAGCGCGAGGTCGACGGCCTCGATCGGTCCCATGCTCGCGCTGACGGCGACGATGACGACGGGAAAGATCAGACGCATACCGAAGACGGCGATGAGCACACCGATCGTGAGGAAGATCTTCTGCCAGAAGGCACTCATCTTCTTCAGGATTCCGGCGTTGACCACCGCGTTGTCGAACGAGAGCGAGATCTCGAGTACGGAGAGGATCGCCACGATGCCGAAGGCGGTCCACCCCCCGTAGAAGACCGCCGCGACCAGGCCGAGCGCGGTGACCGCGAACGACCAGCCGAAGGTTTTCAGAACCACTGGCTACCCAATCCTTGTTGGGGGACCTCCCACACGGAGTGTGGGGGACGGTCTCCCCCGAGCCGTACTCGGCTTTACGAAACGTTGACGAAGTCTATTCTGCGGCGCCCCGGACGGGCCAGGAGGGTTCTCCGACCGGGGCGCACCCGTTACCGAGTACCGATCGGGGGCGCACCGTCATGGTCCCGGTATCGACCGGAACCTGACGGGCGCCGGGGGTCGCGACGGCCCGGACCGGGGCGGCCCGTGGCGTCTCACGGCTCTACGAGACGTGGACCCCGAAGTCCAGGGCGATGCCCCGCAGTCCGGACGCGTACCCCTGGCCCACGGCCCGGAACTTCCACTCCGCCTGGTAGCGGTAGACCTCGCCGAAGATCATGGCGGTCTCCGTGGAGGCGTCCTCGCTGAGGTCGTACCGCGCCAGTTCCTGGCCGTCGGCCTGGTTGACGACCCGGATGAAGGCGTTGCTGACCTGGCCGAAGGTCTGGCCCCGCTCGTCTGCCATGTGGATCGAGACCGGGAAGACGATCTTGTCGCACTGGGCCGGGACCCTGGACAGGTCGATGATCAGGGACTCGTCGTCGCCGTCGCCCTCACCGGTGAGGTTGTCGCCGGTGTGCTTGACCGAGCCGTCGGGGCTGGTGAGCTGGTTGTAGAAGATGAACCACTCGTCGCCCATCACCCGCCCGCCGTTGCACATCAGGGCGCTGGCGTCGAGGTCGAAGTCGGCTCCGGTGGTGGAGCGTGCGTCCCAGCCGAGGCCGATCAGCACCTGCGTGAGGTTCGGTGCGGCCTTGGACAGGGAGACATTGCCTCCCTTGGCGAGCGTGACGCCCATATTGCTGGTCCCTCCCCGAGGTGATGCTTATGTGGCTGTCCTGCACGTCCGGCGCCGCACGTAAACCGTGCGACGCCGGACAAAGACCTTCAGGTCGTGATTCGCCCTGGGACCTTCAGGTCGTGTTTCGCCCTGGGCCGGCTCAGACGTTGACGCCGAAGTCCTGCGCGATGCCGCGCAGGCCCGAGGCGTAGCCCTGGCCGATGGCGCGGAACTTCCACTCCGCACCGTGCCGGTAGAGCTCACCGAAGACCATCGCGGTCTCGGTCGAGGCGTCCTCGCTCAGGTCGTAACGGGCGATCTCCGCCTCACCGGCCTGGTTCACGACGCGGATGAACGCGTTGCGGACCTGGCCGAAGGACTGCTGGCGGTTCTCGGCGTCGTAGATCGACACCGGGAAGACGATCTTCTCGATGTCGGCCGGCACGGCCGCGAGGTTGACCTTGATCTGCTCGTCGTCGCCCTCGCCCTCACCGGTGATGTTGTCACCGGTGTGCTCGACCGAGCCGTCGGGGCTCTTGAGGTTGTTGAAGAAGACGAAGTTGGCGTCGCTGGTGACCTTGCCGGTGTTGTTCAGCAGCAGCGCGCTGGCGTCCAGGTCGAAGTCCGTGCCGGTCGTGGTGCGCACGTCCCAGCCCAGACCGATGATGACCGCGGTCAGGCCCGGGGCCTCCTTGGTCAGCGATACGTTGCCGCCCTTGCTGAGGCTGACTCCCACGAGTCCTCCATTGGTGTCCAGGGGCGGGGTGCCCCGTCGTGCGTTGATAACGGATCAAACGATTCGATCCTAGTGACGGGTTCCCGTGGCCCGCAGGCCGCGGGGTGAAGAATCAGAGGGTGTCGAGCGCCGCGACGTACTCGCCGAGGTCCCGCGCGTCCGGCAGGGCGTTGACGACGCTCCAGCGGACCACGCCCTCCTTGTCGACGACGAAGGTGCCGCGCACCGCGCAGCCCTTGTCCTCGGCGAAGACGCCGTAGGCGCGGGAGACCTCGCCGTGCGGCCAGAAGTCGCTGAGCAGGGGGTACTCCAGGCCCTCCTGCTCGGCGAAGACGCGCAGGGTGTGGATGGAGTCGTTGGAGACGGCGAGCACCTGCGTGTCGCGGTCGGCGAACCTCGGCAGGTTGTCGCGCACCTCGCACAGCTCGCCCGTGCACACGCCGGTGAAGGCGAACGGGTAGAAGATCACGACCACGTTCTTCTCGCCGCGGAAGTCGGACAGCCTCACGGTGCGGCCGTGGTTGTCCTTGAGCTCGAAGTCCGGGGCCTTCTCGCCGACCTGGATGGCCATCTCGGGCAGTTCCCTTCGCTGGGCTGTTCGGGTGGGAACAGCCTACGAGGCGAGCGGGGCACACCGACGGACGGGCCGAGCACATGCTCGGCCCGTCCGCGGTCTCACGACGGTGCCGGGGCTCAGCGCTTCTTGGCCGCCGACTTGGGCGTGACCAGACGGCTTGCGTTCCAGTCCTTGCCCGCGTTGATGCTCTTGCTCTGGGACAGGCCGGCCGTGGTGGCGGCCTCTCCGATGTCACTGGGCTCGACGTAGCCGTCGCGGCCGGTCTTCGGCGTCAGGAGCAGGATCTGGCCGCCCTCCTCCATGTACGCGATGGCGTCCACCAGCGCATCGGTCAGGTCCCCGTCGTCCTCGCGGAACCAGAGCACCACGGCGTCGGCCACGTCGTCGTAATCCTCGTCGACGAGCTCGGTGCCGGTGGCCTCTTCGATGGCCTCACGGAGCTCCTGATCGGCGTCGTCGTCGTAGCCGATCTCCTGGACCACCTGGTCGGGCTGGAAGCCCAGCCTGACGGCCAGGTTCGTCTCCGCGTGGTCCGCGGTCGCGCTCACGGTTTGCCTCCTGATCATGTTTTGGGAATAACTCAGCCACGCGCGTGCGCGAAGCATTGGCCGTAGTCCACACGTGCAGGGCGGATCGCGCAAGTACCCGGCCGTGCAGACCGCCGAAACGGTGACGATCCTGGCCGTGTCACCGCAACTCCAGGCACTCCTTCGTGATCAAAGGTGACACACACCACACCTTTCTGCCCCCTATGGGCGTTTGAGAACCCTATGTGAGTACGAGTCTCGAACGAGATTCCACCGACATGCCGGGTCTGCCGGTTACCTCACGGTAGAGATGACGTTTGCCGCCCCGAGGTACACGATGGGGAGCGGTGCAGGCAGAGACGACAAGGCCCTCGACAGGTAAGGAACAGCGTGGCTCCCGGATCCGATCGCAATCCGATCATCATTGGCGGCCTTCCCAGCCAGGTTCCCGACTTCGACCCCGAAGAGACCCGGGAGTGGCTCGACTCCCTGGACGCCGCCATCGACGAGCGCGGCCGTGAGCGGGCCCGCTATCTCATGCTGCGGCTGATCGAGCGGGCCCGCGAGAAGCGGGTGGCCGTGCCCGAGATGCGCAGCACGGACTACGTCAACACCATCGCCACCAAGGACGAGCCGTTCTTCCCGGGCAACGAGGAGATCGAGCGCCGGATCCTCAACGCCACCCGCTGGAACGCCGCCGTGATGGTCTCGCGCGCCCAGCGCCCGGGCATCGGGGTGGGCGGCCACATCGCCACCTTCGCCTCCTCCGCCTCGCTGTACGACGTGGGCTTCAACCACTTCTTCCGGGGCAAGGACGAGGGCGACGGCGGCGACCAGGTCTTCTTCCAGGGGCACGCCTCGCCGGGCATCTACGCGCGCGCGTACCTGCTCGACCGGCTCGGCGAGAACAACCTGGACGGGTTCCGCCAGGAGAGGTCGAAGGCGCCGTACGGACTGTCCTCCTACCCGCACCCCCGGCTGATGCCGGACTTCTGGGAGTTCCCGACCGTGTCGATGGGCCTCGGCCCGATCGGGGCGATCTACCAGGCGCGGATGAACCGCTACATGCACGCGCGCGGCATCGCCGACACCTCGAAGTCGCAGGTGTGGGCGTTCCTCGGCGACGGCGAGATGGACGAGCCGGAGTCGCTCGGCCAGCTGACCATCGCCGCGCGCGAGGGCCTGGACAACCTCACCTTCGTGGTCAACTGCAACCTCCAGCGGCTCGACGGCCCGGTGCGCGGCAACGGCAAGGTGATCCAGGAGCTGGAGTCGGTGTTCCGGGGCGCCGGCTGGAACGTGATCAAGCTGATCTGGGACCGCTCCTGGGACCCGCTGCTCGCCCAGGACCGCGACGGCATCCTGGTCAACAGGATGAACACCACCCCGGACGGGCAGTTCCAGACCTACGCCACCGAGTCCGGCTCCTACATCCGTGAGCACTTCTTCGGCGACGACCAGCGGCTGCGCGCGATGGTCGAGGGCATGACCGACGACCAGATCCTGCACCTGGGCCGCGGCGGTCACGACCACAAGAAGATCTTCGCGGCGTTCTCCGCGGCCAAGGCGCACAAGGGCCAGCCGACGGTGATCCTGGCCAAGACGGTCAAGGGCTGGACGCTGGGCCCGAACTTCGAGGGCCGCAACGCCACGCACCAGATGAAGAAGCTGACGGTCGACGACCTCAAGCGCTTCCGCGACCGGCTGCACCTGCCGATCTCCGACAAGGACCTGGAGGGCGGGCTCCCGCCGTACTACCACCCGGGGCGCGACTCCGAGGAGATCCAGTACATGCACGACCGCCGCAAGGGGCTCGGCGGGTACGTCCCCACGCGCGTGGTGCGCTCGAAGCCGCTCGTGCTGCCGGACGACAGTACGTACGCGACCGTGAAGAAGGGCTCCGGGCACCAGTCCATCGCCACCACCATGGCGTTCGTCCGGCTCCTCAAGGACCTCATGCGGGACAAGGAGCTCGGCAAGCGGTTCGTACTGATCGCGCCGGACGAGTACCGCACCTTCGGCATGGACTCGTTCTTCCCGAGTGCGAAGATCTACAACCCGCTCGGGCAGCAGTACGAGTCGGTCGACCGCGAGCTGCTGCTCGCCTACAAGGAGTCGCCGACCGGGCAGATGCTGCACGACGGCATCTCCGAGGCGGGCTGCACGGCCTCGCTGATCGCGGCGGGCTCGGCGTACGCCACGCACGGCGAGCCGCTGATCCCGGTCTACGTCTTCTACTCGATGTTCGGTTTCCAGCGCACCGGCGACCAGTTCTGGCAGATGTCCGACCAGCTGGCGCGCGGCTTCGTCCTGGGCGCGACCGCCGGACGCACGACCCTGACCGGCGAGGGCCTCCAGCACGCGGACGGCCACTCGCAGCTGCTGGCCTCGACCAACCCGGGCTGTGTGGCGTACGACCCGGCCTACTCCTTCGAGATCGCGCACATCGTCCAGGACGGCCTGCGGCGGATGTACGGCGGCTCCGAGGAGCACCCGCACGGCGAGGACGTCTTCTACTACCTCACCGTCTACAACGAGCCCATCCAGCACCCGGCCGAGCCGGCGAACGTCGACGTCGAGGGCATCCTCAAGGGCGTCCACCGCTTCAGCGAGGGCACCTCCGGGTCGATCCCGGCGCAGATCATGGCCTCCGGTGTGGCCGTGCCGTGGGCCGTGGAGGCACAGCGGATCCTCGCCGAGGAGTGGGACGTGCGCGCCGACGTCTGGTCGGCGACCTCGTGGAACGAGCTGCGGCGCGAGGCGGTGGAGTGCGAGCAGCACAACCTGCTGCACCCGGAGTCGGAGCAGCGCGTGCCGTACGTGACGCGCAAGCTGTCCGGGGCGCAGGGGCCGTTCGTGGCCGTGTCCGACTGGATGCGGTCGGTGCCGGACCAGATCGCCCGCTGGGTGCCGGGGACCTACCAGTCCCTGGGCGCGGACGGATTCGGTTTCGCCGACACCCGGGGTGCCGCCCGGCGGTACTTCCACATCGACGCGCAGTCGATCGTGGTGGCCGTGCTGACGGAGCTGGCGCGGGAGGGGAAGGTGGACCGGTCGGTGCTCAAGCAGGCCGTCGACCGGTACCAGCTGCTCGACGTCTCCGCCGCGGATCCCGGGGTGGCCGGGGGCGACGCGTAGGGGCCGGCCCGGAGGGACTCCCGCCGGGGGCTCCGGGCGGGCATCGCGGCCGGCCGCGCGTCCCGCGTGCCACCGTACGATGCGGCCATGAAGGAACGAACGGCACAGGGCCGCTGGGAGCGAAGCACCCAGCGGCCCTTGCTGGCACTGGCCGTCCTGTTCGCGATCGCCTACGCGGTGCCGATCGTGGAGCCCTCCGCGAGTCACTCGGTCACCCGCGCGTGCGAGGTGACCGAGTGGGTGGTGTGGGGGGCGTTCGCGCTGGACTACGTGGTGCGGCTGACGCTGTCGCGCGAGCGGTGGGCGTTCGTGCGGCGGCACTGGCTGGACCTGATCGCGGTGCTGCTGCCGCTGATCCAACCGCTGCGGTTGTTGCGTGTCGTGTCGACGCTGCTGCTGGTGGGGCAGCGGGCGCGGATGGCCTCGCAGATCCGGCTGACCACGTATGTGGCGGGGGCCGTGGTCGGGCTGCTGATGTTCGGCTCGCTCGCGGTGCTGTCCGTCGAGCGGGACGCGCCCGGAGGGAACATCCGGACGCTGGGTGACGCGGTGTGGTGGTCGTTCACGACGATGACGACCGTGGGGTACGGGGATCACGCGCCGACGACCGGGGCGGGGCGGGTGCTCGCCGTCGGCCTGATGCTGTCGGGGATCGCGCTGCTGGGTGTCGTCACCGCGAACATCGCGGCGTGGTTCATCGCGCGGTTCGAGCGGGACGACGAGGAGGAGCGGCGGCAGACGGAGGCGATCGCCTTGCTGACCGAGGAGGTTCGCGCGCTGCGCGCGGAGGTCGCCGTGTTGTCCCGTGCGCGGGTACCGGGTCCTTCGGAGGAGTCGGGCGCGTTCTGAGGGGCGGTGTTCTGCTGGTCGGGGGGGGGGGGTCCCCCCCCCCCCCCCCCCGGAGGCGTAGATGTCGCCGTCCGTGGCGTGCCTGCCATGCTCGTGGAAGTCCCCGCTCTCTCGGACGCGACGGCGCCAGGCCGAGATGCCCTTG